>JBOFQV010000028.1:0-26912 GCA_051650705.1 Clostridium sp. | reverse complement strand
AAGACAACAGATATTATTACAAATAAAAATACAGGGGAAACATTCACTATGATTGCTTTTAAAAAGGGTGTTAATGACCCTGATATGGTTACATTAAAGAATATTGAAACAGAAGAAGTAATTGAATTAACATCAAATGATTATAAGGCAACATATAAGGTAACTGAGTTTGGACCAAATACAGATAAGTTTTTTATGCTTTAATAATAAAAGGAGAAGTAGCAAAATTTTTGCTACTTCTCCTCTTTTCTATATTCTAATATATCAGCAGGTTGACACTCTAAAACCTCACATATTTTATCAAGAGTAGAAAACCTAACTGCCTTTGCCTTCCCAGTTTTTAAAATAGAAAGATTAGCTGGAGTAATTTCAACCTTTTCTGAAAGCTCATTTAAACTTATCTTTCTTTTTGCCATCATTACATCTAAATTCACTATAATCGCCATTTCTTCACCTATACTGTTAGTTCATTTTCTTCTTTAATTTTGATACCTTCTTTTATTATCTCAACTATAACAACAATTATAGATATAACTGACATAATTGCAATAGCAGCCATTGAAAAATTAAGAGAAAAACCTGAAATATTTTCTAAAACCCCATCTTTTATTAATGTTTCACCATAGCCCATTTTAGTTGAGAAATCCACACTAAATCCAATCATATAAAGTAAGGCATATACACCAAGGAAAGCACCTGCTCTTTCCATTAGCTTAATGTTTTCTTTTGCAAAAACTCTTGTTGTGCCAATATTATTTATTACTTTTATCATTAGTAATAGTGGATATGAAATTGTTAAAAAGCTTGCTAATATCATAATTATAAATTTAATCTGAAGCTTTGTAGATAATATTATCATTTCTCCCTCATTCAGTGTTGGTTCATTGTGAAGAACCATCCATATGGAGAAAATAGTTGCAACTACCATTAAAACAATATCTAAAACTAATAATGACTTTTGTATTTTCAAATTCTTATTCATAACTTTTACCTACCTTAACACCTTTTAATTCATTGTTTGATATTCTTGTTAACTTTAAATTTTTAATTTTATTTTTATTGTTCATAATTCTTTCTCCCTTATATTTACATCTAACTCTTAAATTAATTATAAATAAATATTTATTGTTTTTCAATATATTTTTACTGTTTTTATTTATTTATTTAAAATTTAAAAGAGTCATGATATTTGATTAATACCATGACTCTCTATTATTTCTTCTTTATTTTAACAGTTGTCTTCTTTTTTAGCTCTTTAAATAATTTATCTAAATTTTTATCCTTCTTCAAAAAATTCTCTCCTTAAACTTCTTTAATTATTATGATTGTTGACATAATTTCAGAAAAGTATTCATAGAATAATAAAAAAATATTTAAAGGAGAAAATTAATGGAGCACATACTAAGAAAGCCATGGAACATCATAAATAAAATAGTTGCATTTTTAGGAGAAAAAGAAGAAGAAAACCCATCCTTTGATATCTCTATTCCAAACAACGTGCTTCATAGAACAGAGCTGATATGTAAGTTCATCTCCTCAGAAAAAGGATATGATTTTGAAATAGAAAATTTCCTAATGCTTTTATACTTAGATTTCATTAAAAACTCCATAAAGAGTTATAATCCAAAGAAAATATATACCCAGCTCACCACAAAATACTATGAAAATAGAACCATAATTCTTGAAAGTGGTGATGAATGTTTTCAGGTTAATATAAAAGATACTAGCTTTTCAACCCTTGAAATTTCAATGGATAGGGAAGATGTTTCAAAGGGGCAACTTATCTTAGATGAGCTTTATGATCTTTATAATATTAGAATTTCTTTTAATCGTCTTTTAGAGGCATTATGGATTGGTTTCATAGAGGGATATAAAAGAGGGGACAACAATAAAGCATTTAAAACCATTGCTTCTCTTTTAGAAAACTGCTTTAAATAATAATAGATTTGTTTATCTTAAGGTTCTTTTGTATAATTATTGTAACAAAAGAAGGGCAGGATAATTTATGAGTAAAATAGGAAAAATCACTCCACCAAAATTTATAGATGAGGTGGATGAGGTTCAAGATATATATGATGAAATTGTTTATGAGGATAAGATTCAAAACAAACTACTAGAGAACTACACATTAACTTCAAAAAATGATGTTGGAGTTACCATAGATTCATGTGTTTTTAAAAATGTCACCTTTAAGGATTGCTCATTTGAAAAAATAGATTTATTAGATTCAAGATTTGAGAACTGTGATTTATCAAATATCTCCTTTAGAATGGGCGGAATACATAGAGTGGAGTTTATTAACTGTAAGCTTGTTGGGGCAAGGTTTGATGAATGCTCCTTAAAGGATGTTTTATTTAAAGATTGTCTTTTAAAATATTCCAATTATTCCTATTCAAAATTTAATGGAGTTAATTTTATAAGTTGTAATATTGATGATGGAATTCTACAACAGGTTATGCATAAAAAACTATGCTTTAATAATAGTTCTCTCATTAATAGTTACTTTAATAAAACAGCTCTTTCTAATTTAGATTTTACAACCTGTGAAATTGATGGAATAGATGTTGAAATTCCAAATCTTTATGGGGTTACTGTTACCCCTATGCAAGGGCTTGAACTAACTAGACTTATGGGCTTGATTATTAAATAAACTATAAAACCAAATTAATTATTCGGTTTTTTATAGAAAATAGATAAAAAAGTTAGTAAAAAGTCTATTTTAGTGTATTTATGTAATAAATAACTATTGATTTATTTTTATAAAATGATATACTATAAAGGTAGCAAAAAGCTATTAAATAAAAAAAGTTTAATTAGGTAAATATTTTCTCCTTAGTTAGAGAATTATTAGGCCATATTTAATCTTTAATTTTAGGAGGAATTTATTATGACAGATAAGACATTAACATGCAGAGATTGTGGAGCTGAATTCGTATTCACAGCTGGAGAGCAAGAATTCTACAAGGAAAAAGGATTCGATAACGAGCCAACTAGATGTTTAGCTTGTAGAAGAGCTAAGAAAGCTTCTCAAAACAACAGAAGATAATTAGTATTGTTTTCAAAGCTGTAAGATTTTAATCTTACAGCTTTTTTGTTATACCATAGATGAAATCAACTAATGCTTTTGAGAATACTTAAAAGAAGGATTTATCTTGAGCGTTAAATTTAGTCATATCCTGTTGATTTCTCTCTCCTAATTTAGATATAACTAAACTTCTTATACAATATAGTATTAAATAAATTATAAATTGTCCCCCAAATCAACTTTATCAATTATCTATTTTATAAAAATTAGTATCTGTTATATAAAATAAGACTATTTTACGTTAATTAATGTAAAATAGTCCTTTTACTTATTCAAATTTAATATAAATCTACCCTTTAACTTTCTTTAATATATAAACTTCATTTGTAGCATAATAACTATCTTTAAATCACTTCTCTCTTATTTTAATTATTAATTTCACAAGTTAGATGATAAAACCATATAATGCACTATGTTTTTTTAGTTTATTTTATAAGTATTTTGAGGTGGTTATATGTTAGTAGCCTTAATAATGGCAGGAGGAAAGGGAAGAAGATTTTGGCCCTTATCAACAGAGGAAAAGCCAAAGCAGTTTTTAAAGCTTATTGGTAATGATTCAATGCTTCAAATGACTGTAAATAGAATTAAGGATATCGTGCCCATTAATAGAATATTTATTTGCACTAATAAAGGTTATGCAGATTTAGTAATGGCTCAATTACCTAATTTGCCAAGGCGTAATTTGATTTTAGAACCTGAAGGGAAAAACACAGCACCATGTATTGCTTTATCATCTTTTATTATTAAGCGATACTATAAAAATGCAACTATGCTTGTTTTACCATCTGATCATTTAATTCAAGATGAAGAAGGCTTTAGAAATACAATTTTAATAGCTAATAAATATTTAGAGGAAAAAGAAGAATCCATTATAACTTTAGGAATTACACCTGATAGACCTGAAACTGATTATGGATATATTCATTATGGTGAAGCTATTAAAAATATTAATGGTAGGTCTATTAATAAAGTAATTACATTTGTAGAAAAGCCAAATAAAGATATAGCTAAGGAATATCTAAATAAGGGGTGTTATCTATGGAATAGTGGAATGTTTATGTGGAAAACTGAAACTATTTTAAGTGAACTACATAAATATTGCAAAACTTTATATGACACATTAATTGAGATAAAGGATGCTAGTGAAAATAATCTTCAATGGCTTATTAATTATAAATATAAAAATGCTGAGAATATTTCAATAGATTATGCAGTTTTAGAAAAATCAAAAAATATACATGTCATTCCATCTGAAATTGGCTGGGATGATATTGGTAGCTTTAAAGCTGTTGAACGTTATTCACCTAAGGATTTAAATGGAAATATCTCTATGGGAAATGCCTTACATGTAAATAGTAAAAATAATATTGTAATAGCTAATACTAGCCAAGTTATCATAGATGATTTAAGTGATATTTATGTGATTGAGAATAATGGAAAAATAATAGTAGGTAAAAAAAGTAACATTTCTAATGTGAAAGATTTATACAAAATAGAGGAGGTTAAAATGAAAAAAGTAGCATTAATTACTGGTATCACTGGACAGGATGGTTCATATTTAACAGAATTTTTGTTGAATATTGGATATGAAGTGCATGGGATTATAAGAAGGCATAGCTCTATAAATACAAGTAGAATTGATCATTTATTTGAAAACCCTAAGCTTGGAAATAAAACTTTATTTCTTCATTATGGGGATTTAACTGACTCAAGTAATTTAAATAGGCTTATAGAAAAAATAAAGCCTGATGAAATATATAACCTGGCAGCGCAAAGTCATGTTCAGGTATCCTTTGAAGTACCAGAATACACTGCAGAAGCAACAGGAATCGGAACCTTAAGGCTATTAGATGCAATAAGAGAATCTGGTGTTAAATGTAAATTCTATCAAGCATCAACATCAGAGTTATTTGGCGGCTTACCAGAAACAGCTCCTCAAAATGAAAATACACCTTTTTACCCAAAAAGTCCTTATGGTGCTGCTAAATTATATTCCTATTGGATTACTGTAAATTATAGAGAAGCTTATAATATGTTTGCTTGTAATGGAATTCTATTTAATCATGAATCACCAAGAAGGGGTGAAACTTTTGTTACAAGAAAAATAACAATGGCCATATCATCTATAATAGCAAAAAAGCAAGAAAAACTATCTCTTGGAAATTTAGATGCAAAAAGAGACTGGGGATTTGCAGGTGATTATGTAGAAGGAATGTGGAGGATGCTTCAACAAGATAAACCTTCAGATTATGTTCTAGCAACTAATGAAACACATACTGTAAGAGAATTTGTAACTATTGCATTTTCACTAGTTGGTATAGAGCTTGAGTGGAAAGGTACTGGAGTTGAGGAAAAGGCTTATGATAAGGATACCGGGAAATTGTTAGTTGATATAAATCCTAAGTATTTTAGACTATCAGAAGTAGACTTACTTAGAGGTGATCCATCAAAGGCTGAAAAAGAGCTTGGATGGACAAGAAAAACATCTTATAAAGAACTTATATATATGATGTTAGATAGTGATATGAAAAATATAGTAGGTTTAAGTATAGAAGAGTATTTAAAAAAGTAATTTAAGGGGTGAAATATGATTAATTTACCTTTAGCAACAGAATCCTGGGATGAAAAAGAGTTAACGGCATTAGAGCGCGTAATAAATTCAGGTATGTTTACAATGGGGAAAGAAGTGAGGGCTTTTGAAGAAAAATTTGCAAAACACTTTGGAAGTAACTATGCCGTAATGATTAATTCTGGCTCTTCAGCAAATTTACTAGCAGTTGCAGCGTTAATTTATTCAAAAAAACATAACCTAAAAGCTGGAGATGAGGTAATAGTCCCCGCAGTATCCTGGGCAACAACTTATTCTCCTTTAGCTCAATATGGATTAAAACTTAAATTTATAGATATAGATATAAATACTTTAAATTTAGATTTAAATGAATTAGAAAAAGCTATTACTAAAGATACTAAAGCTATTTTTGCTGTTAATTTATTAGGTAACTCAATTGATTATGATAGACTTTTAGAAATCGTTGAAAAAAATAATCTAATTTTAATAGAAGATAATTGTGAATCTATGGGTGGTAAATATAAAAATAAATTTTTGGGTACCTATGGAGTGATGGGCACATTTAGCAGCTTTTTTTCACATCATATTTCAACAATGGAAGGTGGAATGATTGTTACTGATGATAAGGACTTGTATGACATTTTAAAAAGCTTAAGAGCTCATGGATGGACAAGAGACCTTTCTAATGATAGTACTATTTATAATAAGAAAAATGATGATTTTTACGAAACCTTTAATTTTATATTACCAGGTTACAATCTAAGACCTTTAGAGATTGAAGGTGCTCTTGGGCAGGAACAATTAGAAAAACTTAATTTATTAGTTGAGAATAGAAGAAAAAATGGAAAATTATTTGAAAGTCTGTTTTCTAAGCTTGATTCAATAATTATTCAAAAGGAAGTGGGAGAAGCCTCCTATTTTGGATTTGCAATCATAGTTAAAGCAGATGCCAAGTTTACACGAAATGATCTAGTTACTTTATTAAGAGCTAATAAAGTTGAATGTCGTCCAATTGTAGCTGGTAATTTTACTAGGAATGAAGTTATAAAATACTTTAATTACGAGATTTTTGGAAGTCTTGATAATGCTAATCTAATTCATGAAAATGGATTGTTTATCGGTAACCATCATTTTGATATTGAAGATAAGCTATTTAAAATTTATAAATTAATAAAGGAATTAGAATAAATTTAAGGGGAAATCTATGGATAAAAATTCAAAAATATATATTGCTGGCCATAATGGAATGGTTGGCTGTTCAATAAAAAGAGCTTTAGAAAAAAGAGGGTATAATAATATAATTTATAAATCATCAAAGGAGCTAGATTTAAGAAGACAATCAAATGTTGAAGAATTTTTTATGAGAGAAAAACCTGAGTATGTATTTTTAGCTGCTGCTAAGGTTGGTGGAATAATGGCTAATATTAATGCACCTGCTGAATTTATATATGACAATATAATGATTAATAGCAATGTTATTCATGCTGCATATAAAAATGAAGTTAAGAAGCTTATGTTTCTTGGAAGTAGTTGTATTTATCCAAGAGATTGTAATCAGCCAATGAAAGAGGAATATTTGTTAGATGGAAAATTGGAGCCTACTAATGAAGGGTATGCTTTAGCTAAAATTTCTGGCCTTAAAATGTGTGAACTTTATAATAAACAGTATGGAACAGAATATATAAGTGTAATGCCATCAAATATTTATGGCCCTAATGATAATTTTTCTAAAGAAAGCTCCCATGTATTAGCATCACTAATTAGGAAAATACATGAAGGAATGGTTTTAAAAAGTGATTATGTAGAGGTATGGGGTACTGGAAACGCCTTAAGGGAGTTTTTATATGTTGATGATATGGCTGATGCTTGCCTATTTTTAATGGAAAACTATAGTGGTAAAACCCATGTAAATGTTGGTACTGGACAAGATATTAGTATTAGAGCGCTTGCAGAAACAATTAAAGAAATAATTGGTTATAAAGGGGAGTTAGCATTTAATAAATCTATGCCTGATGGAATGCCTAGAAAATTAACATCAGTAGAACTTATTAATAGTTTAGGCTGGGAAAGTAAGATTTCATTAAAGGAAGGTATTAAACTTACTTACAATTGGTATTTGAATAATATGGAGGGAATTGTATGATTATAATGCATGTTTTAGGTGGCCTTGGAAATCAAATGTTTCAATATGCTCTTTACTTGAAGCTTAAAAGCTTAGGTAAAGAGGTTAGGCTTGATATTGGTTCATATAGTATGTATCAACAACATAATGGTTTTGAAATAGAAAAAATATTTGATACTACACCTGAGTATATGACAGTGGATGATATTCAAAAATTTGTAGTACCATATGGATCCTTTGTAAATGGACGAATAGTTAGGTCTTTTGTTGAACAAAAAACTCTATTTAAATTTGAAAAGCATATATTTGAATTACATGATCATTATCTATATGGTTATTGGCCATGCTCAACGTATTTTAAAGATATTAAGGACATTGTTAGAAAGGAATATACTTTTAAAAATCCTTTAGATGATGTAAATGAAGCAATACTTAATGATATAAAATCTAGTAATTCTGTATGTTTACATGTAAGAAGGGGAGATTATTTAAGTAATGAAGGATTGTTTGTTAATTTAGGAAAAACAAATTACTATGAAAATGCAATAAAATATATTCAAGATAATGTTGAGAATCCAAAGTTCTTTATCTTCTCAAATGATATACAATGGGTAAAGGACAACCTTAAAATAGATAATGAAGTTGTTTATGTTGAAAATAATGCTAAAGAGAATAGTTATAAGGACATGCAACTTATGAGTAATTGTAAACATTGTATAATGGCTAACAGTTCCTTTAGTTGGTGGGCTGCATGGCTTAATGATAGTGAAAACAAGATAATTCTAATACCACATCACTGGTTTAATATAGATGGTGGTAAAGCTGATGAAATGGAATTATTTGAAGATCATTGGATACAGATAGAATATCAATATAAATAGTTATCTATTAAAAGAAAGCTACTTAAGTTACTAAGTAGCTTTCTTTTATACATTAAAAAACTATATAAAGTCTTCTTAGAAGTTAACTCTAATTAAGTGGCCTCTATTTATCTTGCATTAAGTTTTGTATTATTCTCATCTTTTGATCCAATTTTCATCAAAGCGCAAGACTCATTAATAAGCATAAAACTATTTCTATACTTCTCTAAAATACTTTCAGCATCCTTAACATAAAATTCTCTAGAATTAAACCTTGGAGCTTCCCCAAATATTTGATGAGCACAAATATAAACAGTTTCCTCACTAAAATTATTCTCTAAAAATCCAACAATTTCATCATTAAGAAGCTTAGTAATTAAAAGATTAGCAACCTCAACCCCATTCTTTTTATGTCTTAAGGAATAAATCTTAACATCAGAAAAAGAACCATCCTTTTTAACAAGATCATAGCGCTCTCTATAATAACTGATAACAGCCCTATTAAAGTTCTCAAAACTATCAGAGGTTAACTCAATATACTTTTCCTGAACCCCCTTATTGTACTGAAAAATCAACTTCATAATCTTACAATAAGAAATATGCTCAATATCAATATCCTTATTTTTAATTTCAGTAAAGTCACTACATGAAATTTCCTTAGAATCGCTTTCAGTAACATCTATTAATCTATTTTTAATTGTTTTAACTTCAACATCATTATTATTTTCAATTACATGGGTAAATGAAATTTCCTTTTTAAGTACCCTTTGTTCTTCAGGGGTAACACTTGATTTTAAATATACAATATTATCACTAATATCTAAAATTTCAGATTGCTTTATTGCCTCTATTAGCTCCTGCTTTGTGTTACCAGGAAACCATGTAATTAATGCCTCAACTGGTGCTTGCCCAATTCCAGAAACCATTCTTTCCAACTTTTTATACAAATTCTACACCCCTCAACAATTGTAAATATATGTTAATCTAATTTTACACTTATTCCCTTATATTTACAATAGTAGAATCAACTCTTTTATTTAAATTTCTTAACTTTATGACATTTTAAAAACAACCCACTAAAAAGATTATCTTGATTATAATTTATCCTAAGTTAATATTTTATCTTTCTATTTATATTCTATCTTACTATTTATTTATATACATACAGTTAATGGGTAAGATAAAAATCTTTATAAGCAAGGCAAATAGGGGGCTACAAGGATTTTAGCTTTTAATAAAATTACATAGTTTTTTGATGACTTTTATATTAAATTTTATAACTATAATTAAAAATTTAAAAACTTTAATTATAAATTTTATAACTTTACATAAAATGAGTAAAAAAAGCCTGTCTTAGAGATTTATTTCCCCTATTTTAGAAAAATATCTTTTAAATACTATTAGGAATAAATAAAAAAAGATAAGAAGAGAACTTCCTATCTTAAATAGAATAAAAAAACCCACCACAAAAAGGGCTGCAAACAAACAACCCTAAACAAACCAGAACTCTAAATTGCCAACTCTCAATCTCAATTCATCGCCGCCAAAGCATATTCAATTCTCTTACTTAAATCAACATCTAAATCAATTTCCTTAGGGGAAATGTCAATAAAGCTTTCTATAGCTTCTACCCCCTTAGAATTTTTAAATGCTTCAGATTCTTTAAATGAATTAAATTCTAAAACAACAGAACGAACAACAGCAGCTGCATAAGCTGGAAGAGATTTTATATTTTCACGACTTTTGTGAACTAAAATGGCTCTATATTTATTTACAATAAGTTGAACAACTCTCTCCTTAAGGAACCACTCCTTTAAATTTTGTATTGCTCTTATAAAGTGCATTATTTGATGCTTTGAAAGAGTAACTTCTGCAAAGTTTAGCTTTTCTCTTATTAGAGCATACTCTTTTGGATTATTTGAGACAACAAGATCATAGGCAGTTTCATCTGTATTCTTTTCCTTAATTAAAGAGCAATTAAAGCTAAATTTAAAGCTATTAACTCTTTTTGGAGCAATGTCTGACTCTCTCATTCCCTTAGTATTATCATCAAAAATATGAGAATGCTTTGATAGCATTTTTTCAATTGTATACTTAGCATAATACTTACATTTTGTTTTAAGTACTTTCATCCATGAGCTATTTGGTTTTAAAAGATTCATTACATATCCCTTATGAAAATCAGCTGCCTTTGAATCACTAAGTTGAGCCATGAAAACTAAAAGTCTTTTTTCAGGTGCTCTCATTTTATTAAATTCCTCAGTGAAGAAGAAGCTTCTTATGTTTGTATATCCAGAAAACTCAGAGGAATTTTGGGATGCACTTTTAGCCCTAGTCATATTCTCCATATTTACTAGGGTCCAAGCTGAAAGCTCATCATTATATTTTAAGATATTTTTCTGTAAAAGAGTTTCTATACAGTTATAAATTGTTTTGTATGAAGCATTAACATGTTTTCTTACAAGAGCAATTAAATCTGCTTTAGAATCACTATATGTTTGAATTAAATACTTTTCATTAACTTCACTTGAAATGTGCACTAAGGATATATAAGTATCTAAAATATAATACTCTTTGCAGTTTGACAGTATATCATTTAAATGAGAGTTATAAAGTTTAGTAGCCATTTTTAGTTCACCTCCTTTTTATAATAAAGTTTAAGTTAAATTCGATTAATTTATTATTTATTTTATTTATATTTTAGGGCATAACTCAAATTAAATCAAAAAAGGGTAAAAACTCACGAAAGGTACTAGTATTCTGACAAAGACTTTACGAAGTTAAGCCATTTGTAAGGGGTAAATTTAAAAAATTCACGAAAAGTACTAGATTTCGAGCAAAGAACAAGAATGGGGCTATTACTGGGCTAGAGGGTATTTGCCTCTTAAAAAAATCAAAAATCACAAACTTTCATAAAAAAAGTTCACGAAAAGTACTAGCTGACGAGCAAAGAACTCAATTTTTAGGGGGTTTTTTAAGGATTTTTAGTGAAAAGTTCACGAAAGGTACTAGGTTACGAGCAAAGTGACATTTTATACCAATTAATTTCCAGTAAAAAATACTTAAATTTTTTAAAAAAAGTGGGTAAAATCAACTAAAAAATGTAAATGTAAATACAGTAAATGGTAAAAGTCTAAAACTCACAAAGTGTACTAGTGAAAAGTTCACAAAAGGTACTACAAACAAAACAAAAACTCACGAAAGGTACTAGGTTACGAGCAAAAACTCACAAAAGGTACTAGGTAAAAAACAAAAATTCACAAAGCGTACTAATGCCTTAAATCAAGTAAAATCAAAGCCTTAACCATTTACATAGGGGATATTTTTATGTATTTAGCAAAGCAAAGACTTTTTAAGAGTTTTTGCTTATCAATTAGTACTTAAAGTGAAATTTTAAGCAATAATAACTTTAAGAGTTGCTTTTATATATGTTATAATCAACATAATGAGGTGAGCTGTACATGGTGAAAACAAAGGAATTTGAGGAAGAAATAAAAGAAAAGTTTGAAAAGAAGTTTAAAAAGCTTGTAAAAGAAGACTTTGAACTTTTTTATGATTCCCTAAGGGGAGATATGATTTCATTAAAGGATAAGAGAGTTAATGATATTTTAATTAAAAATTTAAAAAGAACCATACTTTATACAAAGAGAAACTGGAATAAGAAGCTTAAAACAGATAGTAAAAGTAGCTTAAATAGAGACTTAGCCTTTGTTAAAAGTGAGTATGGCAAGGTTTTAAGTGGCTCCATGACAAAGTTTGATTTTAAAAGGAAGTATGGAGTTGAAAATTTTGAAGGATATAAAGAATACATATTAAATAAAATAGAGCAGTGGGAAAAGGATGAGGATGCACTTTTATCAGACTATCCATACATATATGACAAGCAGAAGAGAAGTATTAAAATAGGTTTTAAAAATGATATTTTAAGATTATCAACAATTCATGCAAAGCAAATTAAAATCACTAGAGTACCATCAATAATTAGTGATATTGCAATAGACACAACAAATAGAATAGACTTTTTAAGCAAAAAGGAAAAGGAAGAAATAGATTCAAAGAATCTAAAAGGAATAAGCCAAACAATTGATAAGCTGTTATATAGTGATGAAGATAGCCAAGATGAGCTTTTATTAAGGCTTGAACATGAGACTTTTATAAAAATAAAAAATGGTGATGAAGCTTCAGGTGTTGGAGATATGGTTGCTAAAATGGCAATACTAAAAACAATTAAAACCTTCAACAACTTTGATAAAAGAATCATTCTTTATTTCTATCAGCATTTTTATGAGCTTATTTCAGGTAAAAAGATTGAAAAATACATTTCTGATATTGTGGAGGATTTGGGATATAAAAATCAAACCAAATATAGAGAAATGGTTGAAAACTCAATTGCTAAAATAGCTAGTATGAAGATTTCCTACAATTTTGAGGGGCACTCAATTAATGGGGTATTCTTTGAAGCTAAAATTGAGGAGGCTGATGGTAGAAGAAAAGCAACTGTATACTTAAGTGGTATTATTGAGGATGTTATTATTAAGGATAATACAATAAACTTCTATGATAATGTTTATAGCAATTTAAGTGCTGATGCCCAACAGCTTGCTGTTATGCTCCAAAAAAATAGAATGAAGCTTGCGCTTGAAAAAAAGGGTTGTGAGCAGAATATTTATTTAATGGAGTTTTCTCGTGCAATTTTCTGGGGAACAAAAAGAATTGACCTTCAAAGAAAGAGAATTATTGCTGCGCTTGAGGAACTTAAGGCAAAGTCTGTAGTTATTTGGGATTTTATTTATGAGAAGAAGAATTACAATTTTAGAATTGAATATATTAAGTTTACGGAGCAGGATTCTAATAGAATTTTAAATGAAGAATTTAGATACGGAAATATTATTGAGGGTGCAGAGTATTCCTTAAAAGAATAAATGAAGAACCATTTGGCTAAGATTTAGCTAAATGGTTCTTTTATATTATTTCTCTATTTCAAGATTATTTAAAACTGTATCAAGAATTTGTTGAACAAATTCAGATTTACCCATACCAGCAAGACGAGAAAACTTATCTATCTTCTTAATAGTTTCAGGTCTTAAATAATAAGTAATTCTTTTAGGTTGTTCAGGTTTCTCAACTCTTTTAATTACAATTTTACTCATGGACACAGGATTTTGTGGAGCCTCAACTGGCACATGAATATATCCTTGATTTTGATAAGGAGTATTACCATTTTGAGGAGCATAACCCTCTATATAATCCTCAACATACTCCCTTGTTGGAGGCACATATCCTTGAGGATTGGTGTGGTGTACATTAATGTTTACATCTTGGTTTACTTCATTTGAAACATTAGTGTGTTCAAAATTCACTACATTATTACTTTCATTAATAGTGTTTTGAGAGTTTACTTTTTCAGAAACATTTTCTACTGAAGGAGTAGGAACTTCTTCATCTGTAGAAACCTTCTCTAAGCTCTCTGCTATTTCTCTTTTCTTCATCATTTGAGCCTTTAAGTTCTCAAAGTTATTATTTACATCAAAGCCCTTTTTTTCCTTAGCCAATTCTCTTCACCAACCTTTCTAAAACAGTGAAAAATTGACTTGCAGCTTCTTCATCATATTCAAATACTGTTTGACCCTTTTTACCTGCTTCTGTAACCTTAACTCTTCTATTAATAGGCTCAGTTACAACACCTTCCCTATCAGAGAAGAACTCCTTTAAGAATTCAAGATTTTCCTTTGCATCCTTAGTTCTTTGGTCATACATATTTGGTATAACTAAGGCAATTTTTTGAGGTGATAATCTTAAATCTGAAAGATATTCATAAATGCTTCCACAAGCTCTAACTGAAGCAGCTTCAACCTGTACAGGCATTACAATCTTATCAACATAGCATAAAACAGCATCATTAATTCTAGTTCTTTGAGGACCACAATCAACAATTACATAATCATAATCCATATCATTTAACCCTTGAAGCTTTTCATCAAGAACTAAATCAATTCTTGGCTCCCTATAAAACTCAGCATTGATTTCTTCAATTCTTGAGTTTGGAAGTAAATCAAGGTTTTCTCTAGCGTTAATAATACATTCATTTATATCAACCTTGCTTCTTTTGTCTATTAAATCATAGAAGGTTTTATTGTACATTCCTTCATGGATTCCAAGGAAAAGACTTGAATCATTTTGACCATCTAAATCCACTAAGATAACCTTAAAACCAAGTTTAGCAAGTCCATGTGAAAGTTGAACAGCAACAGTTGATTTACCAACTCCACCTTTGTTGTTTAAAACAGCTATTTTTTTCATGCTATTTTACCCCCTTCTTGCTTAAAATTTGTTCAAGTACATCTAATCTAGCCTTACCTAATATTTGCTTAGGCTTTTTTGCTATTTCACCATTTTTATAAAATTTTGTTTTATTTGCCTCTATGACAGAAGTGATTTTTTCCTCTAACTCCTTGTCTTCAACTTTATTTTTAAAGTAGGCATCTATATAATCTCTTAAAGCATAGCTTAGTTCTTGTTGATTTTTATAGTATAGTCTGATTTCGCTTTTGTCCAATCTTCTTCCCCCCTAAGTTTCTACTGTTCTTATACATATTTTATACTAATTTTACTTCGATTTCAACACAGTTTTTAACTACAATTTATACAAAATTATACTAATTACACTATATTATTTACCTAAAAAAATAATTAAATTTAATTAAAATGTCGAATTTAAAAGGGTTTGAAGGGATTTGAATTGACTTTTACCTCAAACATCTATATTATGTAGAATTATATAAGGAAAATAGAAAGCATGTGGAGGGACATATGGCAAGAAATAATAGACCAAATGGAAGCTTTAATTACAATAATATAGAAAAGAAAGATAAGAATTTCATGTATATGGATTTAAAAAGAAGTAAAAGTTACAATGTTAATTTTGCTGGATCAAAATTTGATTTTGTAAGCTTTAGAGGAGCTCATTTTAAGTCTTGTAGCTTTTTAGAGTGTAGCTTTAAAGGGGCAGAATTCATTGGAAGTAATTTAAGAGGATGCAAGTTTAAAAATGCAAGCTTTGAAAATACTATTTTTGAAGGTGCAAAGCTTGATGGAGTTGATTTTAAGGATGCCACTTTTAAAAATGTAATATTAGTTGATACTAATTTAGATGAGGCAAGAAATTTAGATTTAAATAATGAAGAGATTAGAATTTTTGAGAAAATGCCAGTTATTGAAGTAAGTGATGCTTTAAAAGAAGCTACAGAAAAGGCAATGGAAAATTCATTTATTAAAGTTTCAAGAGTATTTGACACAAAAGAAGGAAAGCTAAATCATTTAACTTTAATGGTTTTACTTGAGAGTTTTAGTGAAGATGAATTAATTAATGGACTTGAAATGATTAAGGACTCAATAGATAAGGACTTTCACACACTAAGCTACATAATCAGATATATAAAAATAAATTTATAAAAAAAGGAGCGGCTTTAAAATAAAGCTGCTCCTAAAATTTTTATCCCATATATTTTAATATTTCATTTGCAATAACATTTGCAAAATCATCTTGTCTATTTCTTAGAAGAACTGCATCACTAGAATTGCTAATAAATGCAGTTTCCACTAAAATTGCAGGCATACTTGTGTTACTTAAAACTGTAAAATTGGCTTCCTTGTGCCCTCTATTTGGAATACCAAAGGTTGAAGCAATAGCAGAAGCAACACTTGATGATAAACTCTTAGTTTTTGAGCCAGCAGCAGGGGAAGTAAAGCATTCAGTACCACTTGCTGAAGTTGCAGAAGCAGAGTTTGTATGAATTGAAGCAAATAGCTCTGCACCCCATGAATTAGCCATGGAAGCTCTTTCTGAAAGACCTACAAAAACATCAGTTGTTCTTGAATATTTAATTGAAAAGCCTTTTGAGCTTAAGATATTTCCTACCTTTAAAGCTATTGAAAGAACAACATCTTTTTCATTTAATCCATTTCCAACAGCACCAGGATCATATCCACCGTGACCAGGATCTAAGAATATTTTTCTTCCATTACCAGAAGATGAACCTCCACCACCAGTTGAGCCACCTCCGCCTGTTGAACCACCACCAGATGTGCTAAATAGTACACTTCTAGTATTTGGGCCAACCATGCCATCAGCAGCTAGTCCATTTGCTCTTTGAAATGCAACAACTTGATTATAGGTGTTTGGACCAGCTATTCCATCAACAGCTCCAACATTAAAGCCTTTTTGGTTTAATTGTGACTGAATTGGAGAGATTTGTGAGCTTAGCTTGTTCCAAGTATTATCCCCAACTATACCATCAACAGCAAGACCATTTGCTCCTTGAAATTGAGTGACTGCTGTATAAACTTTTGAACCAAATATTCCATCAAAAGGACCTACACCAAAGCACATAATATGCAATGCATATTGAAGATACAATACATTTGTACCACTTGAACCCATTGTTAAATACATATATTTTCTCTCCTTTTGAATTAAATTTTAATTAGTCTCTTTATATATAGATATGTAGAGAGTAAGAAAAAGCAATAGGTTTTTAAAAATAACTATTGACCTTAACGTTACGTTAGGGATTAATATAAGGATGTGGGAAGAAAAACCACAAAAAAACAAAAAGGAGTGAGAAATTTAATGAGTTATAAAATTAAAGAGGTAGCAGAATTAGTGGGAATAAGTGTGCGCACACTTCACCATTATGACGAAATAGGGCTACTTGAGCCAGAAAAAACATCTCCTGCAGGATATAGGCTCTATACAGATAAAAACCTTGAGAAGCTTCAACAAATATTGTTTTTTAAGGAATTAGATTTTTCACTTAAGGAAATTAAGGAGATTTTAGAAAATCCAAAATACAATAGAAAAATTGCTTTAGAGGGCCAAAGAGAGCTTCTAATAGAGAAGAAGAAAAGATTAGAAAGAATAATTATGGCAGTGGATGAAAGTTTAGGATCCATTGAAGGAGGAGTAAAAATGGGTAAAAAAGAAATGTTTAAAAGCTTTGATATGAAGGAAATTAATGATACAAAGAAAAAGTATGAGAAGGAAGTTAAAGAAAAGTACGGAAGTACTGATGCCTACAAGGAGTATGAAAATAAGACTTCATGTTATGGTGATGATAAGTGGGCTAAAATTATGGAAGATGGGCAAGGTATCTTTAATAATTTAGCTGCCCTTATGGATAGAGATGTTGCTGATAGTGAAGTGCAAGCTCAAGTTGAGCAGTGGAGAAACCATATTACAAACAATTTCTATAATTGTACTAAAGAAATTTTAGCGGGGCTTGGTCAAATGTATGTATATGATGAAAGATTCAAAAACAACATTGATAAGACAAAGGAAGGACTTGCAGAATTTCTAAGTAAGGCAATTGAGGTATATTGTAATAGGTAGTTAGTCCTAAGAAAATATTAAGAAATTATTTATTCATACTTTATTTACTATTACTATACTTTGTGTTATTTTTAAACGAGCATAATAAATAAATGTAATGTATATAGTTTATGAAATACATAAAGTTTAAGGGGTAAAGTATGGATAAAAAATTGAGTAAAGCAACGAAGATTAAATTTATTGTTTTTATGGCAATATTTTCGCTTTCAATTATTTGTGTTGCATTAAATTGGAACACCATTAGGCATTTAGATGTTTACGAATTAGTTAATTTTATAAAGGCTCAAGGAACACTTGCAATACTTGTATTTTTACTAGTGTTTTCAATAAAGCCATTTTTCTTAGTAATTCCAGCAAATGTTGTTGCAATTGTTGGTGGGGTGTTGTTTGGAACGACATTTGGATTTGCATTAAGTATGCTTGGATTCTTTATCTCACCAACAATAGCCTTCTTTATTTCAAGAAGCCTTGGAAGAGAGTTTGTTGAAAGCTTACTTGGAAAAAGATTTTTAAAGCTTGATGATAATATGGAGCATAACGGATTTAAAATATTATTTTTATTAAGACTTCCACCAATATTACCATATGATCCACTAAGCTATGCATCAGGATTAACAAAGATAAAATATAAGGATTTTATAATAGCTTCAGTTCTAGGAGTTGTTCCAGAAACTTTATGTTATTCAGTAATGGGAAGTAACATAAATAATCCAAGATCAGCAGCTTTTGTATTGCCAATAATTTTAGTTGTTTTAGCTACAATTTTTTCAAAGAAGATAATGGACATGAGAAAACCTCAATAAATATAAAGACCATTTTGCGATATTAATCGTGAAATGGTCTTTTTTTATTGAACAATAAATTTTCAAAAGAATAGAATAATAATAGTCTAAATGATGTGAAGGAGTAGAGGAATGAGTTCTACAATTGCATGTAATATTGGAACAAAAAAGTTTATAAAAAACTACGAATTTGAGCCAATAAGAGAAAATATGAAACTAACAAGTATTATTATTCCAGTTTTTAATCAGCTAGAATATACAAAGCTTTGTGTTGAGAGTATAAGAAAATTTACCCCTTTAAATAGCTATGAAATCATTATAGTGGACAATAATTCAACGGATAATACAAAGAAATGGCTTGAAAAACAAAAAGATGTAAAAGCTATTTATAATGATGAAAACAAAGGGTGCACAATTGCTTGTAATCAAGGTATTAAAGAGGCAAATGGGGAAAATATATTACTCTTAAATAATGATGTTATAGTTACTCCAAATTGGTTAAATAACCTTTATAAAGCTCTATATAGCAGTGAAAACATTGGAGCGGTTGGAGCTATTTCAAATAACGTATCAAACTTTCAACAAGCTGAAGTTGAATACAATGACATTCAAGAAATGCTTAAAATTGCAAGTATGAATAATGTATCAAATAGAATTCAGTGGGACTACAAAGAAAAGCTTGTTGGATATGTGTTTATGGTTAAAAAATCAGTACTTGATAAAACAGGACTTTTGGATGAATACTTTTCTCCTGGAAATTATGATGACTTTGATATTTCCTATAGAATTTTAATAAGTGGATATAAGCTATTACTTTGTAAAGATGTGTTTGTTCACCATTTTGGAGGAGTTACTCAAAATGCACAAATGAGTGAATTTACAAAGAGCATAAATGAAAATAGGATTAAGTTCGAGGAAAAGTGGGGGCTAAAGGTTAATGACATTGGAGCAATAAAATATGACGTTATTAACTTAATAAAGGAAGATAAGAATAAAATAATAAATGTTTTAGAAGTTGGGTGTAGTACGGGAGCAAACTTACAAGAAATTAAGGGAAGATATAAGAACTCAAAATTATATGGGGTAGAGATTTCAGAAGGTGCAAGTAAAATAGCAAGTACTATTGGTGAAATAATTACAGGTGATATTGAAGAAGTAGAGCTACCATATGAGAAGGAGTATTTTGATTATATTATTTTACCAAACATATTAGATAAACTAAGAAATCCATGGGATACATTAAAGAAAATCACAAAATATATTAAGAAAAATGGGTATGTTCTTGCAACTATTTCAAATGCAATGAATCATTATTATCTTAAAAATTTAATTCTTGGAAGCTTTAAATATGAAGAGAGTGGAGCAATAAATAAAGACACTTTAAGATTATTTACTATTAATGATATACAAGAATTATTTAATAATGAGGGATATACAATAGAAACTGCAACAGGACAAGCACTTCAACCAAGTAAAGAGGATGAAAAATTTATTGATTACCTTATGACAATATCAAATAAGGATTATAAACAACAATATATGATATATGAATATCTTATCAAAGCAACCTTAAATGGTAATAGCAATAATAGAGGTGAGAAGTAGTGAGTAATCAAACTCTAAGTGTATGTTTAATAGTTAAGAATGAGGAGAAGTTTTTAAAAAAATGTCTAGATAGCATCAAAAAATTTGCAGATGAAATTGTAGTTGTTGATACTGGTTCAACTGATAGCACCATGGAAATTGCTAAATCCTATGGAGTTAAGCTAATTGAGCATGCATGGAATAATGACTTTAGTGAAGTTAGAAATATTTCAATTGAAAATGCTACAATGGATTGGATTTTATTTGTTGATGCAGATGAGGAAATTCCAACTAAAGATGGAGAAGCTATTAAAATTTTAATAAATGAACCTAAAAATAGCTTTTTTGAAGGGTATTATTTAAGATTAGTTAATATTGTTGATGAACAAACTATTGGAGATGCAATAGTATTTAGACTTTTTAGAAATAGAGAGCAATATAGATTTGTTGGGAAAATGCATGAGCAAATAATAAACTCAGTTCAAAGTAAAAAAGGGCCAGATTCTATTGGATCTACAGGAATTAGAATTTTACATTATGGATATGATCCAAAGCTTTCAGATCAAGATGGAAAATGCGAAAGAAATATAAATTTATTATTAAACTATGCTGAAAAAGATAAGGATGGATATTATTATTATGCCTTAGGAAATGAATATACAAGGAAAAATGATTATGAAAATGCAAAGAAGTGTTATGATAAGGCCATAGACATGGCTGGACTTAGTAAAGGCAATATGCCAATTTACTATGCTTATCTAATATCTGCAATGTTAAAGCTATTTCACGTTTTGAAGAAATATTCCTTAACACTAAAATATGCAGAAAAGTTTAAGAAGAATTGCCCTGATTTTAAGGATATTTATTTTATGGAGGCATTAGCTTATATAGAAAGCAACTGTTTTTCAAAAGCAAAAGCATCATTAGAAAAGTTTAAGGAATGTGAAAATATTAAGTCAACTTATACCTATCCATCAAATAACTTTGATGGTTATAACATTCCAAATCTTATTTCTCAATTAGAGGTTGCAGCAATTAAGCATGATCCAAACTTAATAAGTTCAGTAGTCATTTACGATACCGAGAGTGAGGAAATACTTAATACTATTAAAAGTTTAAATGAAGTTTCCAAGGAAGTACTTGTGGTAGCTTCTATAAATTCTAAAAAATACTTTGAGGAAATAGAAAACATTGGTGGAAAAATAATAAAATCCTCATCTAAAAATGAAGAAGAATTGTTTTATTTAGGGGCAAGAGTATGTAGGGGAAAATTTATTTTAAAATTAAAGGTAGGAGAAATATTTTCTACAACCTCACAAAAAGAGATTATCGGGATGTTAAAAAGTAATATCTCCGAGGTTTATAGAGTTAATATTGTAGATGAGTTTGGAAATTACTTAAAAAAAGAGCTAAGATTAATTAGAAATAATAGAAAATTTAACACCTTAGATGTGTTTAGTCTTTTATTAAATAAATCAAAGGCAAAGGAAGTTTCACTTTCAATTCATAACTGCTATAAAAACAATGCTCCTGTTGAAAATGAGAGTAAGATTTTAGAAATAGGTGAGTTTGAAAATAATACAGTTTTAATTGGAGGAGTTATAAATTCAACAGTTCAAGAGGGAAAAGAATTACTGAAATCTATTGCACAATTAAATAATGAAAACCTACAAATTGATTACTATTTATTCTCAAACATTAGTAATGAGGAACTTGAGGAAGAGATTGAGGTTCTAGAGGAGGATTCTGAAACTGTAATTCTCAAAGGAATTGAAGATGTAAATGAAAAAGAAAAATATATTAATGAAATAAATGATTTTTCAATTTCAGAGCAATATGACTATTTAGTATTATTAGATTCACATGAAAAGATTGATAAAAATTGCATATATAATCTTCTTACTGAGAAGAATGATGTTGTTTTGAAAAAGATTGGAGAAAACAAAAATATTATAATGATATCAAGAGATGGTCTTATGAGTGGAATGACAATTCTACCAATTAAAGCTCTGAAAAATGAGGATTTAGAATTGAACATTTCAATTCGTAGTGAAGTTTTAGGATTAAATTTAAAAATGGTTCAGTAATTAAATTTAGGGTGTTGTTATGAAGCAACACTCTTTTTCGTTAAAATTATAATGTATATATTTATATAATGCCATAATAATTAAAATATATTTAACAACTAATTTAATATCAAATATGTAATTATTTTTGATATTAAATTTAATTTATAAAAATCAATAAACTTCTTAGAATTCGCTTATTATCAAGCTTTTACTATACATTAAATACAATTACATTACAAAATAAAAACAACATTGCAAATAAATATTACAATGTTGACAATACTGTTTACATATATGTAATTGCAAATATAAATATATAAACAAATAAAAAAGCGTGTTTTGTTGGTGATATATATTTTAAAACATAAATGATACCATAAAAAATAAGGAAAAGAAAAATTTTCTCTTCCTTATATATATAAACCTTGACTGTATAAGTTTTTATTTTTTTCTGTTTTTTATAAATAAAAATCCTTAATGGTCTTATCTTTAAGATCATCTGTAATTCCAATATATCTTAATGTAATACTTGGAGCAGAATGATTAAAAATATCCTGTAAAATAGCTATATCTTTAAATTGTTGATAATGCCAATACCCAAAGGTTTTTCTCATTGTATGAGTACCAACTTCAGATAGATGACATTTTTTAGAAGCATCATTAAGTATTCTATAAGCTTGTACACGAGTTATAGGAAAGTCGGGTCTCTTTTGTGATTTAAATAGAAATTCAAAATCGTATTTACCTATAATATATCTATCTATGTCGATTTTCAAATTTGAATTTATGAGAAAACGCTTATTCTTTCCAGTCTTCTGTTCTTTAATAGTAATATGGGTTTTATCCTTAACATCACTAACTTTTAGATTTAAAATATCAGATACTCTAAGGCCTGTATTTATGCCAATTGTAAAGAGCATATAATTTCTAAATCCACTTTCAAGTAGATGTCTTTTCATTTCATTTATCTTTTCTCTTTCTCTTATAGGTTGTACAAAATCCATCCAATTCACCTTTTCCTTTGAAAATATCCCTAAATATATAATATTACATTTTTAGTTACAGTTAAATACATTATGTTACAAAATTTTATTAAATATATTTGAGAAATATCTATACATGGCTAATTGTCTAGCTTTTAAAGAAATTCATTAATGTATCACAATAAATATTATGTTACATGAGATTATATAAGCTATATCTATATATTCTTGGTAAAATTGATAGCTAAAATTTCATAAAATATTAACAATTTATTTTTCATACTATGAGATAGAACTTTGTAAAGTTGAAAGTGGAATTATAGCTATAAAATGAATAAATTGTCCGTTGGTGATATTTAATTTATTTTTTGAACATATTTTTTACAAGAAATCTTATAGAGTTGATAAATACCATATAATGGATAATGTGCAAATTCTGTGATACAATAGTTATAAAGTTGTATAAAATCAATATATATTAAGTATATATTTATAGAGAAAATTTTTTTATAAAAGAAAAAAGAGAAAAAGTGAAGTTACCAGCCCCAACTTTTTCTCTTTAAGAGGTTTTAAGTCCGTCAAATACAAATACAATTATACCCTTCCATATTATACCAGTCAATAGGGAAGAGTCCATAGTATTTCAGACACATATATTATATATGTGTTTATTGATTGATTTATCACCTCAAATCCTAGGAGGTGATTTTATTATGTCTTCAAATACAGTTCTAAAAGAAAATAATCTAGTTAAAGATAGACTAGAATGTAATGAAATTAATTTAGTAGAACATAATCATTTCAATGATGCAGAGCTACATGTTAATAATATTAAGAGGAACCATGATGGCTATACAGCAATTGGAATTAAAGAAAATAAAGTTAAATGGAATCAATGGCACATAAAAAATGAAGACCTAATAAAAAATCTCTCAAAATTTATAGGCCTTGAGGATGTGTATATATCGATAAATTCAATGCTTTCACCATTAAGGCAGTTAAAGAATTTGAGACATCTTCACGCTTTCTGGGTTGATCTTGATTACTATAATGTAGACAAGCTTAAAGGATTATCGTCAGAGCAGGTAATAAGCTATTTAAGAAAGAAAAGACTATTTGAGGATTTAGAGCCATCCTTTTTCATTGATTCAGGAAATGGACTTTATATATTTTACTTGATAGAGAGTGCAACAGTAGGGGCACTGCCTATATGGCAAAGAATTCAAAGTACAATTCAAGAAAGATTCTTAAAATATGGTGCTGATACTCAAAGTATAGATGCAGTACATGTTTTAAGGTTAGCAGGCACTAAAAATTCTAAGACCAACAGATTTGCTAGATATATATATAACTCTAAAGGAGAATTCGAATTTGAGAAAAGTAAAGAAAGTATTAGAATTTATACAATAAAGAATATTGGAGATATTATTCTACCTTCTCTCCCTGATTTTAAAAAAGAAGAAAAGGTAAAGAAATCAACTCAAGAAGATAAGAAGAAAAACTCAAGGGTAGATTTAGATTTCTTTAATATTCATACTCTACACTATTCACGTTTAAATGATATTGAGAAAATTCAACAATTAAGGAATGGAGAGTGTATTGGTAAAAGAGAGATAATGTGTTTTCTTTATAGGTATTATTCATGTTTATTTATTAAAAATGAGGAAACTGCTTTAATAAATGTAATTGAGTTTAATAAAGGATTTAAAGAACCATTACCATTAGAGGAATTAAAGAAGGCTACTCATTCAGCTGAAGATGCTTTTAAACAATATGAGGATACCTTAAATAAGTATCTAGCCTTAGAAGTTAAACCTAATATGGCAAAGTTTTTTAGTAGTAATAAGTGCTACATGTATTCAAATAAAAAGCTAATCTCATTATTAGAAATTACTAATGAGGAGATGGAAAGCCTAAGTACAATTATATCTATTAAAGAAAAGAACAGAAGAAGTAAGGACTATAGAAATGAATGGAAGAAAGAAGATTCTAAAAAGAAGAGAAGAAACTCTGAAGGGCTTACAACTAGGGAACAAAATAAGTTGAATAATTTAATTAATATAATTAGGCTTAAAGGTAATGGTGCTACACAAAAGGAAATATCAATCCAATTAAATATTACTCAGCAAGCTATTTCAAAATTATATAAAGAATATTTAGAGGAAAAATTATCACTAAAGATACAAGAAGCATTAAAGCTGTTACTAGAAAGTGATAAAAATAATAATAATTATGTAAACTATGAAAAAGAAACTAACTTCGATGAGTTAAGTAATTTTTAGATTTATTACTCCTAAATATTACAACTGAGTTATGGTATCTATATATTAGTGTTTGGGGACAAGCTTCTTTGCTTAGTCCCCTTAATTATATTAAGGGAAATAAAGACTTCAATGTGTGAGTATAAAAATTAATTAAAAATAAAATTAGAAAGTTTTTTAAAAGTGTAAGAGGAAACATTAGTGATGTAGGATTTAATTATGGTATATTCATAACAAATAAGAGAGTTTTTATTAATGATATGAATCTTTTATCAGATGAATTAAGTTCAAACATAAATCATAGAGTTTATTCTTTAAATGAAATAAATGATATTAAATTTAATAAAGAAAAGATCACTCCAATTAAAAAGAAAAGTATTGGACAAAAAGCTAAATTAGGATTAGATTTTATAATAAAATATGGAGTTTATGTTTCTGGTTCAATCTTAGCTTGGTTTGCAATTTCTTCTATGACTTATAGTATAATGACCGCACAAAAAGTTCTTACTGTTGATTTTAAATCAGGATTAATTGGAGCTGCTATGGTTGCTGTTATAGCTTTAGTAATAAATAAAAAAACACAGTTAAAATATAGAATTAGAATTCAATTTAAGGATAATAAAGTATATGATATGGTTGTAATAAATTCAGATATATCTTTCGTGAAAAAATATATAAACTCATTAATTTCAAAATTCTGTTTTAACTAATATATAGTGGGATACTTAATTGTATCTCACTATTTTCATATACAAATCATAAATATATACGTTTATAACAACAAATATGTAAACATTAAAGAAAACACTATAACTAAAAGAATACAACTGAAATTTGGTATCTTTATATTAGAATTTTAAGTAAATACCTTTATAAAATTATTTAGAAAATATTTTTTGTATACTGTTCAAATTATTATAAAGCCTGTATTTATCGCAATTAACAGATTGTAATTCTAATTATCAGTATAAATATGATATAAAACTGCAATTACGATTTGTGTATTATTACAAGTACAAACGTAAACAAAGATGTTTACAAACTTGGTTGTGAATAATTTTTAAAATTTATAAAATATAGTACTATTTAAGTTTATATATTATATGAAGTAAATTTTTCATATAACTGTATAACAATTAAATAAATGTATAAAATGATGCAACATTAAATAATATTAAAAATACTGATAATATTAAAATTATAATTTTA
>JBOFQV010000027.1:0-7607 GCA_051650705.1 Clostridium sp. | reverse complement strand
TGTACCTATAGCAGCTATTTGAACAAGTTCCTTCCATTTATTCAAATCCCCATTTAATTCTTCGAATAAGATTTTAGAAAACTTAAATGCTACTCCAGCACCACATAAATCCTTAAATGGATAATGGCAATCTTCTCTTTTCGGATTAATTACAGCATCTGCAACTGGCATTACAGCCACTTTTTCTTCTCCTCTTTCCTCAAATGGAATATCATGATGATCTGTTATTACCACCTTCATTCCAAGTTCCTTTGCCACTGCAACCTGCTCAAAGGCTGCAATTCCATTATCACAGGTTAATATAACCTCTACACCTATTTCCTTTAACTTTCTAACTCTATCACTATGCATTCCATACCCTTCTTCTTCTCTATTTGGTATGTAATAAATAAAGTTTGCATTTAATGCTTCTAAAGTCTTATAAAGAATAGTTGTACTTGTAACACCATCACAATCGTAGTCACCATAAATTGCAATTAACTTTTTATCCTCAATTGCTTTTTTTACAATATCTATTCCCTTATCAATATCCTTTATTGCTCTTCCATCATTTAAATTATCTAAGGTTCCATTTAGAAAGAGAAGTGCCTCTTCCTTTGTGCAAATTCCTCTATTAGCTAATAATCTTAATATTAATGAATTATCCTTATATTCACTGCACAAGCTATCATACTCTTTTTTCTTTCCTGTTAGAAGCCATTTCTCCTTCATAAAATCCTCCTAATTAGCATTTATGATAGCTTAAAATAAGCTATCATAAAGCATTCCTTCTCTAATTTTTGAAAACTCAGTGCTTTCTAAGAGTTCCATTAATTTATATGAAAACTCCATTGATGTTGCAGGTCCTCTACTTGTTATGATATTTCCATCTACCACAACCTTCTCCTCAACATAATTACACTCCCCAATTTCCTCTTTAAAGCCTGGATATGAAGTTACCCTCTTATTTTTAACAACTCCAGCTTCTCCAAGAACTATAGGTGCAGCACATATTGCACCTATAAGCTTGTTATTTTCATTAAAGTATTTTACAAGTTCTATAACATTAGGGTTATTTTTTAAGTTTCTTGAACCTGGCATTCCACCTGGTAAAACTATTAAATCATATTCTTTTAAATCATTCCCAAAGCTTCTATCAACCTTAACAGTTATGTTATGTGACCCCGTTACCTGACCATCTCCTTGAACTGATACCATATCACAAGGTATATTTCCTCTTCTTAAAATATCAACAACTGTTAATGCTTCAATTTCTTCAAAGCCATTTTCTAATAATACAGCTACCCTTTTCATTGTATTCCTCCTATAGCATAGTTACAGTTTTTACTTCATCCTCAAGCACAACAACCATTATGCTCGTTCCTCTGCCTGCTCTATTTTGAAGCTTCATGTTATCTAAGGCTATTTCTTTTATTTCTTTATTTTTAGAAGTTAATTGAATTGTTTCATCTCTTCCAACAATTCTTAATTCATCTCCAACCATTTCTCCATAGAAGTACTTCCCAAAGATAACTTCATCCTCATCCTTCAAGCTGATACCAGTAACACCTGATGCTACTCTTCCCATGGTAGAAACATTTGATGAAAGGAACTTAATTCCCATACCCTTCTTTGTTACCATAACAAGGGCACCACTGTTTTCCTCACCAATTTCTACTGAAACAACCTCATCTATTTCCGTCTTTAGTTTATATGCTTGAGCAATTGAATATTCACCAGCATATTCTTTTAAATTAGTTTTCTTGACTAATCCCTTCTTTGTAAAGAAGTATAATGCTTTTTCTTCTTCACAATTTTTAACTGAGAATATACTAATGATCTTTTCATTTACACCTATTCCATCAACTAATGAATCTAAGTTTATGTCTTCTTTTATAATTCCATGAAGCATAAAGCTTTCTAGCTTTATTATATTACCCTTATTTGTAAATAATAATAAGCTTTCTTTAGAATTTGTTAAAACCTTTAGTTTATCCTTTGAATTTCTGCTGAACCATCTTAAAGTATTTTTCCCTGTAACTCCAACTATAAACTCTGAGTATTCTATTTCATCAACATACTCACATGAGATAACAGCATCTCTCTCTACAAGATTAAATAACTGAATCGGTAATATGTTTCTGCTTCCTTCCTCTACTTCTGGAAGTTCTAGATTAAAGTTTAATCCAAGCTTTGTTTTAACCTTAAAGAATTTCTCACTCACATTATTCTCTAAAATATACGCCTTTATCAGCTTATGTCCTTCTCTTAGTTTTGTTCCTTGAATTTTTATATATGATGTTTGGAATTTATCAAGTCCACTTCTCTTTATTCCACCAGCATTTGTAATAAACTCAATTTGTTTATTTGGATGGTAATTATCAATAGAAATAACATCTATTATCTTTTCATCATCTAAGTTAAGTGATTTAATTAGGGTATCAACTCTTTCACCCTTTTCTTTCCACTTACCTTCTGGAATATTTATTCCCTTAAGCTGATACATATATCCACTTTCACATACTAAAAGTAATGTATCCTTTGTATTTGATTTAACTAAGAACTTAAGCTCATCTCCCTCTCTATATTCAATATCTTCAGCATTTGAATTACTTCTAATATAGTTTTTGTGAGGGATTCTCTTAATAAAGCCATCCTTAGATAAGGTAATCATTACATCCTCTATAACAATTAATTCTTCTATATCTATCTTAGCTTCACTATCATCCTCAATTATTTGAGTTCTTCTTGGATTATTAAACTTTGAAGTTACTTCTTTTAATTCTTCTTTGACAACTCTTAAAAGTTCACTTTCTTCAGCTAAGATTTTCTTTAATTTCTTTATTTCTTTTTCTAATTCTTTATGTTCCTTCTTGAACACATTAATTTCAAGTCCTGTTAATCTATAAAGCATTAATTCTAGGATTGCAGTACTTTGTGCTTCTGTAAATCCAAACTTTGCAATTAAGTTTTCTCCTGCATCCTTTTTCGATTTTGATTCTCTAATAGTTTTTATAACTTCATCTAAAACATTAATTGCCTTAATGAAACCTTCAACAATATGGAATCTTTTTTCTGCTATATCAAGCTCTCTTCTTGTTCTTCTTGTTACTATTTCCTTTTGGTGATTAACATAGTGCTGAATTATTGTTTTTAGCCCCATTGTTTCTGGCTTACCATTTGCAAGAGCTATCATATTAAAGCTTATGTTACATTGTAAATCTGTTTTCTTGAATAAATATTTTAGAACCTTGTCTGCTCCATCTTCATCTACAGATTTTTTAAATTCTATTACTGATCTAATACCATTTCTATCTGATTCATCTCTTATATCTGTTATTCCTTCAAGAACTTTGGCATGTCTCTTATCACCAGTCATTTCAGATATAGTTTGAAGTAACTTTGCCTTATTTCTTCTATAAGGGAATTCTGTTATAACTATTCCAACTCTTCCGTTTTCAAGCTTTTCTATGGAAGTTTTTGCTCTACAAGTTACCTTACCTTCTCCTGTTTCATAGGCAGCTCTTAATGAATTTTTTCCTATTAAAACTCCTCCCGTTGGAAGGTCTGGCCCCTTTATATGATTCATTAACTCTTTAGTTGTTATTTCTGGATTATCAATACAAGCTAACACTCCATTTGTAACCTCACCTAAATTATGAGGTGGAATATTTGTTGCAAGTCCAACAGCTATACCAAAAGCTCCATTAACTAAAAGATTTGGATATCTTGATGGTAATACCTTGGGTTCCATTTCACTATCAGAATAGTTTGGAACCATATCCACTGTATCCTTTTCTATATCTCTTAACATTTCCATTGCTATTGGAGCAAGTCTTGCCTCTGTATAACGCATTGCCGCTGCTCCATCACCATCTATTGATCCCCAGTTTCCTTGTCCATCAATTAATGGCTCCCTTGTTGAAAATTCTTGAGCTAAAATTACCATAGCTTCATAAACTGATGAATCTCCATGTGGATGGTACTTACCTAAAATATCCCCAACTATTCTTGCTGACTTATAGTATGGTCTATCTGGATATGCCTTTAGCATATGTGCTCCATAAAGTATTCTTCTATGAACTGGCTTTAGTCCATCTCTTACATCTGGAAGAGCTCTATCTTTTGCAACTTCTATAGCATATGGAAGATAGTTATCTGGCATTGCTTCTTCTAATGGAACTCTAATAATATTATTGTCTCTTGGAACTTCAAAATTCTTCTTTGCCATTTCCCTTCTCCCTTCTAAAACTCACCGTATTTATACATATAATTTTTTCTTGGTTCTACTACATCACCCATTAATAAAGAAACCATTTTTTCTGCCTTTGAAGCATCATCAATAGTTACTTGAAGAAGTGTTCTTGTTTCTGGGTTTAATGTTGTTTCCCATAATTGATCTGGATTCATTTCTCCAAGACCCTTATATCTTTGGATTAATGCACCCTTCCCAATTTCTTTTTTAACCTTTTCTAATTCTTCATCTGTATAGGCATATTTTGATACTTCCTTACCTTTTACAGTTTTATAAACCTTGTATAAAGGTGGTTGTGCTAAATAAAGATGTCCATTTGCTATTAATGGTCTCATATATCTATAAATATACGTCATCCAAAGAGTTCTAATATGGTATCCATCAACATCAGCATCACTCATTATTATGATTTTGTCATACTTTAAATCTTCTTCTCTATAATTATCTAAAGTTCCTGTACCAACAGCAGTATTAAATATTTTTAACTCCTCTGAAGCAAGTACATTTTCAAGCTTTTGCTTCTCTGTGTTCATTATTTTACCCTTTGATGGCATGATAGTTTGGAATCTTCTATCTCTTGCTGATTTTGCTGATCCTCCTGCGGAATCTCCCTCCACCACTATAAACTCATTAACTGTTTTATCCTTCATTGTACAAACAGCAACTTTTCCTGCTAGTGGTGCAGTTCCTTTACCTATCTTCTTCTTCTCTGCTTCATTTATTTTTTTGATTTTCTCTCTTCTTTGAGCAGCCTGAAGGGCATTATTTATAATTGAGGTAGCAAGCTCCTTGTTATCCTCAATCCATTCACCAAATTTAGTGTAGGCTAAGTCATTCATCATTGTGTATGCTTCATTATTACCTAACTTTGTTTTAGTTTGTCCTTCAAATACTGGATTTGTTATTTTAATTCTAACAATAGCAGTCATACCTTCTCTTAGGTCATCACCCTCAAATTCCTTGTCCTTCTCTTTTACCAGATTAAGCTTCTTTGCCCACTCTTTAAAAGATCTAGTCATACCTGTTTTAAATCCAGTTTCATGAGTTCCTGCCTCTGTTGTTGGTATGTTATTAACATAACTTGCAATGTAATCTGTTGTTGAGTCTGTAAATTGAATACAAACCTCTCCATACATTTGAATATTGTTTACTTCTCTCTCACCATCAAAAAGAATTGGAGTTTGATGAAGTACTGTTTTACTTTCATTTAGATATTCTATAAAATCAAGTAACCCTCTCTCTGAGTAATATTCCTTCTTTACTTCCTCTTCTTTTCTTCTATCTATAAGCTCAAGTCTTAACCCTTTGTTTTGGAAGGCTAATTCTTGTAATCTTTCATCAATAACATCAAATTTAAAGTCTACTGTACTAAAGACCTCATTATCTGCCTTAAAAGTAACCTTTGTTCCAGTTTCTTTAGATTTCCCTATAATCTCAAGTTTTGTAACTGGAGTTCCTGGCATATCCTTCTTTAATTCTTTATCATAAGCATACTCAAATCTTTGCTTATAGATGTTACCATTTTGATGAACTTCAACCTCTACCCATTTTGAAAGTGCATTAACAACAGCAGCACCAACTCCATGTAAGCCTCCTGATGTTTTATAGTTTTTATTATCAAACTTACCACCAGTGTGAAGTTCTGTAAATACCATCTCAACCCCTGACTTTTTCTTGACTGGATGTATTCCTGTTGGTATTCCTCTACCATTATCCTCAATTGTTACACTCTTGTCCTTGTTTAATATAACTCTTGCCTTATTTCCAAATCCATTTGATATTTCATCTATAGCATTATCAAGTATTTCCCAGATACAATGATGTAAACCCTTGCTCCCAGTAGATCCAATATACATACCAGGTCTCACTCTAACTGGTTCTAACTTTTCTAAGGAAGTTAAGTCTGTTACTTCATAGCTAACATTAGTTCTTTCATTTGTCATCTTGCTTCCTCCATTTTAATCCCTATTACTTTTTAAGTTTCAAAAATTTCTTTTAGTATGTTAATACCATCGTTAACTTTTTTCAATTCTAAAATTTTATAATATCTTACCTCTCAGAGAATTATTATATACCTTATCATAATATTTTTCCATTAAATCAATTGATACTTCTATATTTTCCCCAATCAGTATCATTATTTATTCTATCATAGTTTTTTATTTAGTAAAAATAAAAAGACTGCTTAAGCAGTCTTTTTTAAACATCACATATTTCAATACTTCTAACGTGTTTTGTATGTGCCCAATCTTTATTATTTTTTCTAAGTATACCTTGAATTGTAATTGGAATCCAAGTTAAAGTATAGAATCCATATAATAAATATCTAAAGAAGAATAATAATCCCTTCTTTCCAGATACTATTAATGTTACTAATAAGAATAAACCATTATAAGCTATATTTGCTCCCCAGAATACATACCACTCTGTTGTACCTTGTAATAAGGCTGGTAGTATAAATACATTTAATGAATAGAAAGCAAGCATTGTAAACATTGCTCCTGAAATTTTTCTTTCCTTCATTAAAACTAATGGTGTAATTATAAATTGAGCTATTGCAAACACCTTAAATCCAACATCTGATATTAAGTAACTTATCATAAATATATTTTCTGGTGAATTTGCTTGTATCATTGTTAACACTACTGATATCCCTAATAGTAACGTAACAAATGGTTGCATTACATAAAGAGCACAGTCAAACATATACCATTTTCTTTTTTTAACAGCTTGCTTTGTAAGCTTCCAGAAGTATCTTGTTGCAACATCTGTAAAACCTTGCATCCATCTTCTTCTTTGTATCCATGATGATTTTAAATCTAATGGCTTTTCATCATAGATTATAGCATCATGAGCCCAACCTACTTTTTCTCCATTTAAAACTAATTTACAAGTAAATTCAAGGTCTTCTGTAAGACAAGTTGCACCCCAACCTAACTGCTTTAATGTCTCCATTGAAATTGCAAAACCTGTTCCTCCAATTTGATTAGAGAATCCAACATTTGCTCTTGCTAATTGGAACATTCTATTTTGAGTCCAGAAAGCTATTGAGTATGCTGTAGCAATCCATGAATCATCTGGATTTTTACTATCTATATACCCTTGTACAACTTTGTATCCTTCTTCCATCTTTGAGTTAATCTCTTTTAAAAAATCTTTATGAACTAGATTATCTGCATCAAATACTGCTATTGCATCGTATTTTGTATCTAGTTTGTATAGTTTATCAAACATCCATTCAAGAGCGTATCCTTTACCTCTCTTGTCTTTCACATTTCTTTCATAAACATAAACGCCATGTTTTCTTGATATTTCCGCAGTTTTATCCGTACAGTTATCTGCAATTACAAATACATCAAATAACTCCCTAGGA
>JBOFQV010000026.1:0-6017 GCA_051650705.1 Clostridium sp. | reverse complement strand
AAAAAAGGCTTTAATCGCCCCAACTGTGCATATACTTAAAGGAGAATAATTTGAGTAAGATAACAAAAATTGAAGTGCAAAAGAGAAATAAGGAAAGAGTTAATATATATGTAGATGATGAGTTTGCCTTTGCTGTTTTTGCAGAGCTTGTTTATAAGCATGGATTAAAGGTAAAGCAAGAGGTGGATGATGAAAAGCTTAGATTGCTTTTTCTTGAGGAAGAGAAGAAAAAATGTAAGTCTACTGCTATAAGAATTGTTGAAAGAAGTTATAAAACAGAAAAAGAAATTAGAGATAGACTTCATCAAAAGGGATATGAAAAAGAACCTATTGAGTATGCTGTAGAATTTTTAAAGGAATATAACTTTTTAAATGATAAGTCATATACAAAGATGTATGTTAATGACAAAATGAAGCTTGGTGGAAGAAATAAAATTAAATTTGAGCTAAAAAGAAAAGGGGTAAATGAAGAAGAAATAAATAATGCCCTTGAAAATATAGATGAGGAAAGTGAAAAAGATGTTGCAAGAGCTCTTTGCCAAAAGAAATATAATCTTTTAAGCAAAAAGGAAGAGGATAAATATAAGCTCTACAACAAGCTTTTAAGATTTTTAGTTGGAAAAGGATATGATTACGGCATTTCTAAGGAGGTTGTAAAGGAGATAACTTCTGTGGAAAGCTATGACTAGGAGGGAAGATGGGAAGAGAGTTCGCTTATTTAATATGTGTGGTTATTGTTCTTTATAAGGTTTTTAAAACTACCATAGCTGTTGTGAAAAAAGATAAGATTAATTGGGTAGTACATGATATTATTACTGATATTTCTCTTCTTCTTACCTTTTTCATATACTTAAATTTTAGTGTGGAAATTACCTCTTTTAATTATAATTTTATTTATAAATATTTAGGGGAAGCACAGGCAAGCAGTATATTAATAAGAGTTGTTGTAGAGGTTGTGGTATTTTTACTAATAAAATGGGCATTAGATGTGATTTTAAGCTTTATTCAAAATGCTTTATTTAAGGATGGCTTTGAAGAGGTTTCTAAAAATAGAGCAATTTCATTAATTACATCCATAGGCGTTGGAGTTTTAAAGGGCTTTATAACCTTAATTGGGATATTTATTGTGGTTACAATAATTAATACCTTTGCACCAGAAAAGCTTAAAATAGAAGTTTTTAATGATATAAAGGCTTTTAGACAAATACAAACCTTTATTAATAATACAGGAACAATTAAAAATTACCCAAGCTTGATTTCTAAGGAAACAAGTAAGGGAATTGTTTTTTATAACGGAATTAGAATTGAGGATGGAGTTAAATCCAATGAAGAAATAGATAAAAAAGCAATGGAATTAACTAAGAAAGCAAAAAATGATAGGGAAAAGGCAAAGGTTCTTTATTCCTTTGTAGGCTCATATGTTGAGTATGATTATTCTAAGGCAGAAAATGTTTCATCAAATAACTTCTCTTCTAAAAGTGGGGCAATTGAAGCCTTTAACACTAAAAGGGGAATTTGCTTAGATTATGCATGTCTCTATACAGCAATGGCAAAGGCTTCAGGGCTTAAGGTTAGAGTTGTGGTTGGAGAACTTAATGATAGAGGGGAATCTATTGGTCATGCATGGAATGAGGTTTATTTAGAGGATGAAAAGAAATGGATTCAAGTAGATCCAACTAATTATACTGCTGGTAATTATTTTGACAATAGAACTGTTGAGAAGAATTATAGAAGAGATGATGTTGCATATGAGGGATAATGAATTATAATTAAATTATGTTAATAGGTTTGAAGGGAGGGGAATTATATGAAAGATTTATACAAATATAATAATTTAATAAGTGAAATTGAAAAGAAGATAGATATATTACTTTGTGCAAGAGTTATTGAAAGTAGAAATGAGTTCTATAAGTTAAGAGACATAGTAGATGAAGTATATTCTACTAATTCTATTGAGGGAAATACCATGGATAGAATGGAAACAAAGTATGTACTAGAAACGGGATATACAGTTTCAGGAAAGACTATTAAGGAGCATATTGAAATTGATAATACTGCAAAGGCTATAAAGTATATTGATGAAGAAATAACAAAGTATGTAGAAGTTTCCGAAGAGTTAATAAAGAGTATTCATAAAATTTTAGCCAACGGAATCTTAGATAGAGAAGAATCAGGAGAGTATAAAGTAAAAAGAAATTGGATAAGTGGTGCAAGTGTTCATACATCTCCTCCAAATGCAGTTGCAAAACATATGGGAGAATTGATAACTTGGTATAAGGAAAATGAGGATAAGCTTAATCCAATAGAGCTTGCTACAATATTTAAATATAGATTTGTTTGTATTCATTCTTTTGTCGATGGAAATGGAAGAACAAGCAGACTTATTATGAATTATATTTTAAACTCTAAGGGATATCCAGGAATAATAATTGATCCAAAGACAAATAAATTAAATTATTATAAGGCTTTAGAAGAATCAAATAACTATTCGGAGGATAAGTTTAAATGTGATCCATTAATACAATTTAATGCTAAATGTTTAAATAGTATTTTAGATGGGTTATTAGAAAAATTTGTTTATGAAGAAGAATAGAGAAAAGGTAAGAGGTAAAAGGTAAGAGAGAAAAGTTAAAAAATTTCTTTCTTATCTCTTCTCTCTTACCTTTTACTTTGTATTATTTTACTTTTTTTAGTTTTGAAGTGATTAAATTTATAGCTTTTTCACAATCTTGGTCATCATTATTTAAACTCCAAGCAATATTAAAATTAATTAAAGCCTGTTTTGTATTTTCAATCATTGCGTAACAATATCCAAGATTAAAATAATATTTACTTTCAGTTTGAAGTCTTAAAGCCTCCATAATCATTGAAATAGCATTATGGAAATCCTTTAGCTTTATGAAACAAACACCTGCATTATAATATGAGCAAGCTTCATTAGTTTTTGAAGAAACTGCTTGCTTATAACAGTCTATAGCTTTTTCATATTCATGATTATTATATAATTTGTTTCCTTCTGCAAAATAGTCCATAGTATCCTCCATAAGTTGGTATTAATGTCATACCTTATGAGTATTGACAGGGGTGATATATTATATACTTAAAATTACAATAATATTACTTTAGAGTAGAAAAATTATGTTTAGTTACTTCATTATGTAATGGTAAATTTAAGTGTAATTTACAGGAATTATAGAGATAAACCTTAAGATAAAATAAAATTTTTCATTAAACATTTACATTAATATTAAATTATCAAATCTCAAATGCAATTTTAAAACTTTTATATTATAATGATTATTAGACGAAAATCATTTTGATAAACAAAGTATTTGGGGGGAAGCAATGAATAAATATTATTTGGGGCTTGATGTAGGATCAACCACAGTAAAAGTCGTAGTATTAAATGAAAAAGACAACATAGTATTTAGTGAATATAGAAGACACTTTTCAGATGTAAGAAGAACAGTGTATGAGTTAATAAAAGAAGCATATGATAGCTTAGGTGAAAGCAGAGTTACAATTAGTGTTGCAGGGTCTGGTGGAATGACCTTAGCAAAATCAATGAATATAGAATTTGTGCAAGAGGTTATTGCTTGTGCAGAAGCAGTTAAAACCATAATTCCTCAAACTGACGTAGCCATAGAGCTTGGAGGAGAGGATGCGAAAATCACCTATTTCACAGGGGGATTAGAGCAAAGAATGAATGGTAGCTGTGCTGGAGGTACAGGAGCATTTATTGACCAAATGGCATTACTATTAAATACAGATGCAACAGGGTTAAATAACTATGCTAAAGAAAAAAATATAATTTACCCAATTGCTTCAAGATGTGGAGTGTTTGCAAAGACTGATGTTCAACCTTTAATTAATGAGGGTGCAAGAAAAGAGGATATAGCAGCCTCAGTTCTTCAAGCAGTTGTAAATCAAACAATTGGAGGACTTGCGTGTGGTAAGCCAATTAGAGGAAAAGTTGCCTTTCTTGGAGGACCTTTATACTTCATTTCAGAGCTTAGAGAAAGATTTATTGAAACCCTAGAGCTTAAGGAGGATGAAGTTGTATTCCCAGATAACTCTCAGCTTTTTGTTGCAATAGGAGCTGCACTTTCTTCAAAGAAAAAAGGAAAGCTATTATTTTCAGATATAAAGGAGAGAGCAAAGAAGCTTACAGAAGTAATTGATGAGGAAATAGAAAGACTTACTCCTTTATTTAAAAATGAGGAAGATTATAAAGTCTTTAAAGAAAGACATGATAAATCAAAGGTAAAAAGAAGAGATATAAAAACCTATAAAGGAAAGGCTTATCTTGGAATTGATGCAGGGTCAACAACTACAAAAGTTATTTTAATTAGTGAAGAGGGAGAGGTGTTACTTTCATTCTATGAAGGAAATGAAGGAAGTCCACTTGATAAGGTTGTATCACTAGTAAATAAACTATATGAAGAAATGCCAGAAGATGTGGTAATAGCAAACTCAACAGTAACTGGTTATGGAGAAGCCTTAATAAAATCAGCCCTTCATGTTGACCTTGGAGAAATAGAGACAATTGCACACTATAAGGGAGCAGAATACTTCCTACCAGGAGTTGAATTTATTTTAGACATTGGTGGGCAAGATATGAAGTGTCTTAAAATTAAAAATGGAGTAATAGATTCTATTTTATTAAATGAGGCATGTTCATCTGGTTGTGGTTCCTTTATTGAAACCTTTGGTAAGTCATTAAACATGACAATTGGAGATTTTGCAAATGCTGCAATATACTCAAAATCACCAGTTGATTTAGGGTCAAGATGTACAGTGTTTATGAATTCAAGAGTTAAGCAGGCTCAAAAGGAAGGGGCACAGGTTGCTGATATTTCAGCAGGACTTTCATACTCTGTTATAAAAAATGCTTTATATAAGGTTATAAAAATAAGAGATGAAAAGGAACTTGGAGAAAAAATAATACTTCAAGGAGGAACTTTCTACAATGAGGCAGTACTTAGAAGCTTTGAACTTATTTCAGGAAGAGAAGCTGTAAGACCTGATATTGCAGGACTTATGGGAGCTTTTGGAGCTGCATTAATTGCAAAGGAAAGAGGGGAAGGTAAAGAAAAATCATCCCTAATTTCAAAGGAAAGCCTAAAGAAATTTAAAATAGATTCAGACTTTAGTAGATGTGGAAAGTGTGGTAACAACTGCCTTTTAACACTTAATCAGTTCTCTACAGGAGAGGAATTTATTTCAGGAAATAGATGTGAAAGAGGAATTGGAATTGAAAGAGGGCAAGAGGATGTTCCAAATCTTTATAAGTATAAATTAAAGAGAACCTTTAACTACAAGCCACTTAAGAAAGAAGAGGCTAAAAGAGGAACAATTGGTATTCCAAGAGTGCTAAATATTTATGAAAACTATCCATTTTGGTTTACTCTTTTAACAAACCTTGGCTTTAGAGTTGAGATTTCACCAATGAGTTCAAAAAAGGTTTATGAGCTTGGAATAGATACAATACCATCAGAATCAGCTTGTTATCCAGCAAAGCTTGTTCATGGTCACATTATGGCATTAGTTAATAGAGGAATTGAAAATATATTCTACCCATGTATTCCATATGAGCAAAAGGAGTTTGAAGGAGCTCAAAATAACTATAATTGCCCAATGGTAACATCATATCCAGAGGTTATTAAAAACAATATGGATATTTTAAAGGAAAAGAATATTAATTATTTATCACCATTTTTCTCACTTGAATCTCAAAAGGATTTATCAAGAAGAATTATGGATGAGTTTAAAATGTTTAATTTAGAAGCTAATGAAGTTAAGATAGCAATTGAAAAGGCCTTTAAGGAGCAGGAAAGCTATAAAAAGGATATTAGAGCAAAGGGAGAAGAAACCTTAAAATATCTTGCAGATAATAACCTAAAGGGAATTGTACTTGCAGGAAGACCATATCACATTGACCCAGAAATCAATCATGGTATTCCAGATATTATAACAAGCTTTAATATGGCTGTGTTTACAGAGGATAGTATTTCTCA
>JBOFQV010000025.1:0-25224 GCA_051650705.1 Clostridium sp. | reverse complement strand
TCTAAATCTTTACCTTCTAAAATAATTTTAGCATTTTCAATATCATCCTTTATCTCATTGTAAAAAGGATGAGTAATTGCTTCTTTTTGGAAGGCTTCTAGCTTTTCTATTGTATCAAACTCACTTGAAACTGTGTTTTTAGCTTCATCAGTAAAAATATTGTACATCCTATCGATTACTTTATCCTCACTATAAAACCAGTATTCTGAAGCACTTGCCCAATCTTGATTAGCATTTTTAAAGACAAACTTCATTCTTTTAAAGTCTGTTTTATTAAACTTTATTTCAACTATATCTCCTGTAGATCCTGTATAACTTCCCTCACACACTAAGTTAAAATCATCTCCATCATCAGTTAATGAAGCATAAATTTCAAGCTCCTTAGCAAAGCCTTTCCCCTTAGCTGACTCCTGTCTGGCTGCATAAACAATTCTATTAATGCTTTCAATCTCTTCAAAGTTTACAATTACTTCATTTGTAAATGTTCCATTATTAGGTTTTCCAGTTTCCCAATGTGTGGAGAAATTATTATCAATAGCCTTATCAATTGTGCTACTTCCATAGTTTCCACCATTGTTTGTTATTGCTTTTATGCTTGAAGGTGCTACTTTATAAACTTCATTGTATTTATCTAGCCCCTCTTTACCATATAAGCTAAATTTGCTTACTGTAGCTTTTTGCTCTTGACTTTCTTCCAATTGACTGTTGCTTTTCATTGTCTCTGCAAAAGCTAAAATTGGATTTGCAGTTAAATTAATCACAACAACTGCAGCAATGATTGTAGATAGTTTTCGTTTTAACATTTTATTTACCTCCTGAAATTATTCCCAAGAGAAGTACATAAAAAAAACTGCTTTAAACAAAGCAGCTGCAAATTACTCCAATAAATTTAATAATACATAAAGTTTTTTTGCATGAGAAAAAAACTTATAAAATGTACTATTTAATCATTATTATAATCAAAAAGTATAATGTACTCTTTGGCAACTGGCTGGCATGGTCTTTAAACTTTAGCCCCTATAGCTTTGCGTCCTTAAATTTCTCTAAGTTTGCTATTCGATTTATATTTATACTTTAATTATACAATATATTTAAATTGGAATATACGTCCAACATTCCCTTTTTTTATAGGACTAAAGTCCTAAATTTTATATAATATTTCAATTACACAAGCTTAAAATCAGTAATTTTAAGAATAGCCCACTCAGAATTTGGATTCTCAGCCCAACTACACTCAACATTCATAAACTTTAACCAAGCATTAAGCCCATTACTATCCTTAGAAACATTTGGAGAAAGTCTTCCATAAACTTCTTTAATTTTGTTTAAAAGCTCTACCTGCTCATCCTTTAATATATCTCTACCAACAAAGTCCATCATGTATTCCTTTAGCTCATAATATGACTTTTGGTCCTCAATGTATATTTCATCTGCAAGTACTTGTCTTTCCTTATTTAGAAGTTCTCTAACTTCCTCTATTTCATCAAGGTTTGATAAATATTTTGTTACTATTTTAAGTGCTTCAATTTCTTTATCTAATTTTTTTATAGCCTTTTCTAACTTTATGTTTCTCATTAATTATTCTCGCTTTACTTAATTTATTTCTCTTATGTTTAAGAGATTGCCACTAATTATAACACATAATAACTTTTTTATCTTTAACTATATGATCTTTCAGCTAAATTCTATTCCTTAACCCAATACTTAGTACAATCATTGCTCCTATCTATAAACCCATACTCAATTAATGCCCTTCTTAGGGTTGCATAATCCTCAAAAATCCTTTTTAACACTCTATTTATTTCCTTTTCAGTATAAGTCCTACCTGTAGAGAAATTTTTCACTATTTCTCCTAAAACTATAATCTTTTTCTTTTCCTTAGCTGGATAAGATTTTAAAGCCTTTGTTTCATCCATATACGCCTTAATAGTTGCTTCCCTCTCCTTATCAGTAATATTATATCTATCATCTAAGGTTGTGGCTGTTTTGTGAGGGTCTGTTAAAATTTCCTTCTCTAAAATATTTATCCCCTTTGATGATGACTCACTTAAGAGTTCCATTGTAGCTAAAAATAGTCTAGCTTGCTTTTCTTTTTCCCTTAGCTTAAATCTATGGTTTCTAATAGTTGATTGAGCTATGCCAAGCTTTGTTGCTATCTCCTTATCCGAAATTCCTTGAGCCATTAATTTTAATAACTCCTTATGAACCTCAGAGATACCTGTAAAATCTGAATTCATATTTAATAAATACCCTAATGAAGAATTGTGCTCTTGTTTCACATGGATTTCTATTGTTTTTTTTGCATCATAAAAACCCTCTTCTATTTTAAATATTCTTCCTTTTTCAAAGCTACTATTGCAAAATATACAAGTAAATTCTTCTTCTGTTTCAATATAACCTTTTTTAATTTCATCTATAGATGACTCCCATAAAATTTCATTACCCTTCATCACTCTCACTCCGTTCACATTTTTTCTAATTACACTTTATCACCACTTTTTAACTTTGTCTATATATTAATAAACATTTTTATTTTTTGTTTGCAAATCCCTAAAAGCAATTAATTATTAACTATCATAATGGACTATTTAATTATTACTAGCACTACTAATAAAATGGTACATTTTCCACTATTGATTTTCTTAAAAATAAAATATTCTAGGTAAATAATTTCTTATTTTCCTAGAATATCTTATTTTAATAATTTATTTTTTAAATTTAAAAACTAATATTATCTGGGTCTGGTCCAACTCTTTCTCCAGTATTTAATTGCTCTATCTTTAACATATCTTCTTCACTTATTTCAAAATCAAATATCTTATAATTTTCTTCTATTCTAGTTAATCTAACGGATTTAGGAATAGTTACCACGCCCATTTGCAAATCCCATCTTAATACTATTTGTGATATAGTCTTGTTATATTTTTGGGCAAGATCATTAAATAATTCGATATTGAATACTTTTCCTTGCATAAGTGGTCCCCATGCTTCTAATTGAATATTATTGTCCTTACAGAATTTTAATAATTCTGGTTGTGCAAGCTGTGGATGAAATTCAACTTGATTTACCATTGGTGTAACTTCTGCATCTTCCATAAGTTCTTTTAAGTGATGTTCCTTAAAGTTTGAAACACCAATTGCTCTAACTCTACCTTCTTTGTATAATGTTTCTAAAGCTCTCCATGTTTCACTGTTTAAAGCCTTTGGCCAATGTATTAAATATAAATCTAAATAATCTACACCTAAATCCTTTATTGTCTTTTCAAATGCTTTTAAAGTCTTTTCATAGCCCTGTTCTGAATTCCAAACTTTGCTTGTTATAAATATATCTTCTCTTTTAACGCCACTTTCTTTAATTCCTTTACCAACACTATCTTCATTTCCATAAATAGCTGCACAGTCAATATGTCTATATCCAACCTTTAATGCATTTTTTACAGCTTCAACAGTTACATCTCCATCCTCAACTTTAAATGTTCCAAAGCCTAATACTGGCATTTCAATTCCATTACTTAACTTTACACTTTTCCTCATATTCTCGCTCCTTATATAAAAATATTATAAAGTAATATTAATATTACTTTTGCTCTTTATGAACTTTACTTTTATCATATCCATTCTTTGCTTTAATGCTAATAGCTAGATAACCTCCTGGTACAACACTAACCTTTCATTCTACTAGCTTTTTTTAGTATGCTCCTTTTGAGTAAGTTACCTCATAGCTATGACTATAAACTTCAAATATTATTCCAAAAGGATCCTCTACATAACACATTCTGTATGGCTTTTCTCCTGGATAATATTCTCTTATTGGCATTCTTTGTTTTCCACCAGCTTCAACTATTTTCTTAACCATCCCCTCTACATCAGGATCTTGAATGCAGAAGTGGAATAACCCTGTCTTCCATGGCTCAAATTTTGGCTTTTCTCCATCATTTTTAGGGAATTCAAACAATTCTACTCCTATTCCATCTGAAGTTACCATATGGGCAATTTTAAAGCTTCCCCATCCTTTTCCAAATACATCTAAACACATAATCCCTATAGCTGATTCATTTTCTTCAACGACATTTGATGGCTCCATTACAACATACCATCCCATTACTTCCTTGTAAAACTTAACTGCCTCCTGTAAATTCGGTACCGATAACCCTATGTGTGAAAAGGCCCTTGGATATTTATTCATAATTACCACTCCTCATTTGTACATCATATTTTTATTTTTATTTATTTTTGATATAATTTATACTGTTATTATATTTATAATCTTTTTTTTTAACAAGAACGCACAATTTTGTATCATAGTTACTAAATAGTGACTATGTTTCTTAAAGGAGTATATATATGGGTAAGATAAAAGATAATTACGACTGTTCCTTAGACCTTACTATGGACTTAATAGGTGGTAAATGGAAACTTAGAATCCTTTGGTATCTTATGGATGGAACCAAACGTTTTAGTGAACTTAAGGCTTATATACCCTCTGTTACACAAAAAGTTCTAACAGAGCAATTACGTGAATTAGAAGAGGCTAATATAATTTCTAGAAAAGTTTATGCTGTTGTTCCACCAAAGGTTGAATATACTATGACTGAGTATGGAATATCACTAATTCCTATTCTTAAGGACTTATGTAATTTTGCAACAAATTATGCTATTAACAATGACATCACTTTAAATTAATGGCTATTCCAATAATAAATGAAATATATATTAAAATCATAACTTCTATTATCTAATTAAAAATATCTACAATTGTTTAAAGGAGCTTCAATGGTTGAAACTCCTTTACTTCTAAGAATACTATTAGTTTCTTATTATTTTGATTCTCTATAGCTACCCTTCTCCATACCATAAGTAAAAAACTGTATTAATTCCCTAATTGCATTAATTAGATTTTCCCTCTCTCCCTCTTATAACCTTTCACATAATCTAGCTGCCATAATTGGAAGCTCCCACTTTTCTGTATAATTTCAATACCCTTATTTGGTTATATTCATATATTTCTGCTGTATTGCCTTGTCCTATTAATCTCATTTAATAACACCCTCCTTAACACCTTATACTATATTACATTTATTACCATTTATACAAATTGAATTTTTATAAACCTGGATTACTGCTTTAAATTCCACCTTATGTATTTAACTGAATAAAAGTATGTATAGAAATATACTAAATGGATATAATCTAGATGATTTTATTCCTTAAGGGGGTTAATTATGAAAACAAAAAATAAATTTATAACGTGGTTTGTGGTATTTATATTAATACTAAGTTTAGGAACCTATATAAATATCAAAGAAGGAAATTTAAAAATTGGACAAAATACTTTTAACACTAAACAAGAAGGAGAAAATAATATAATAAACATTTCTCAAGTAGACGAGAAAATGGTAGATACTATTATAACTATTCAAGGTACTATTACTGAATTAAAAGAAAGTAATGATGGACATGTATTTTTAACACTTAAAGATAAAACTGGAAGTATCTTAATACCTATTTTCAAAAATAGTGGAATAAATAAAGCAACTTTAAAGAAAAACAATAAATATTATATATCTGGTAAGGTAGATAAGTTTAATGGATCATTAGAATTAATACCAAATATTAATGGAATCAAAGAGGTAAATTAACTATGAATATTTATATTTTAATTTCATTAATGTTAACATCATTAGCTTACTTTATAGTTCCAATAGAGTTATTTTTTGTACTGTCAGTTTGTAATTTTATTTACTATTATTATGAAAATAGTGAGCTTGTAGAAAATTTAAAATTCCATAGCTATGAATATATAATAACTTTAGTTTTAGAAGCTATAATTATCTTTTCAAAATCAAATATGACTTATTTATTCCTACCTATAGAAGCCTATTTAATTTCAAGAATAATTGTTTATCACATAAGAACTTATAAGAATGACTATGAATTAGCTAAGAATTTAAATCCTGAAATTTCTATTGATACAGTTGAACAAAGTATTTCTAAACATCAACTAAGTAATTTGTTAAGTGAAGAGTTGAATAATTTGGGGAATAATTTAATGAAAACTATAGAGAATAAAACAATGCAAATAGATAGTAATGTTAAAACAGCTCTAAAAGAAGCTTTTGACAAAAATACAATTACTGAATCAGTACAAAATGAAGTTCTTAATAGCATTAAGAGTGGAGAAGTAAAGGTATATAATGAATATCAACTAATGAATTCTGAAATTAAAAGAAAGTTTATAGAAACCTTTAGCATAGCAGAAAAAGAAATTGATATTATTAGTCCTTGGGTTTCTAATTGGATATTTAATGAAAAGGAAATAATGAACGGATTTAAAAAGGCATTATCTAGAGGAGTCAATATTAAAATTATATATGGTATTGGTAATGAACCAAATAAAGAAGATTGTAAAAGGAATTTTTATACTGATGAAAATGTGAATAAGCTATCTAAGATGTTTAGCTCCTATAAAGGGAAGCTAATATTTAAAAAAGGAAATACACATGAAAAAATTTTAATCTGTGATGATGCTTATTATTTAATAGGTAGCTATAACTTATTATCTTTTAAAGGTGATTATACTGGCAATGATATTAGAAATGAAATAATGACTTATAGCGAAAATAAAGTTATCATAAATAATCTTAGAAGAACACACTTTAGTTGTTTATAGCTAAATAAAAAAATTTAACAATGAGTAGAATATCAAAAACAGGATAGGCTTTTTACCTATCCTATTTACATATTTTCTAAAATAAATATATAACTCCAAGTAAATTCTGTAAAAACTCATATAATTATACTATAGTTGGGTTTACTTACGTTAAATGAGTTTTTCGTTTTATTAAGCTAAAAAATATCCTTAAGCAAGTTATATCAATACTTAACACTAAAAACAGTATTTATTTAGTTATAAACTAAACTTATTATAAACATTGATACCTACCTATTTCATATAATTATTAACCAACTCATAACATCTTTCCTTAGTAATACGTGCTAAGGTCGTGTTATATTGAACACCAGCAAAAGACCCTCCACCAGTAGCATTCGCTTCATTTTCAGCAGTCTTATCTCTATACTTTATCCACTCACGTTGCTTTCTAGTAAGCTCATCCATCTCATCCTTTGAAAGCTGAACCTTTAGTAGTTTATATATTTCATTCAACATATCATCCCATCTTTTTAATACAGTCCCCTCAGCTTCAACCATATCAGCCGTTACTCCACTTTCATATAAATAATCTAAATCACTTAAACCAGTTTCAACCATAGCTAACTTTTTTAAATATTGATCCTTTGTCCCCTTAGATTGCTGATTTTTTTGTTCTTCCTTCTGTTTATCAATCTCAATTAATGCTTGGTCATTTTTATTAGCTAAATCTGCTGCCTTTGCTCTTTGCTCTTCAGTTGCATATTTATTAGGCTCAATAATCTCATCAACCTGTGTACCTAATATATTCTTGTATAACAACATCTTACTTTCAGTATATTTTTTTTCATTGTATAAAGCTTCAGCTTCATTTAGTATTTCATTTACCTTCTCTGCTTCATTACCATATGTATCAAGTTGACTCTTTAACAAATCTATGTCAGCTTTAATTGCATAGCTTGTATACTCAGAATCTAAATTATCTAAAATCTTTTTAGCCTCATCAAATTTATTGTCTTCTACAGCCTTTTTAGCATTCTGATATCCTTCAACCATATCATAAAGCTTTTTAGCTTCTTTATTATTGCTTTCTTCATCTAAAGCCATCTCTAATGAAAGCAATGCCTTTTCATATTCCTTATTTTCTATTGAACTCTTAGCTTGTTCAATAGATTTTTTAACCACACTATTTCCACATCCCATTAAAGTTAAACTTAAAGCCAATACTATAAGTAACCCCTTTTTCAATTTGTTTCTCATATTTTCCCTCCATAAAGTTAATATTTAGCTACTATATTTTACAATACTGTTAACAATATTTCTATACTTTATGTTATATTTACCTATCTAACCTTATCCCCATAACCTTTAAACACATCCTATGGCCCACCTCAATATCTGAATATACAATAAACACCTTAGGATTTTACTTAATGACCTCAGACACCATTCTATTTCTTTCTAGTTATAAATTGTAAATCCACCCTTTTTCTATGTTATAATTAACTAAACTAAAATTCATAAAACCTCTCTTTAATCGTGCAGAAAAAGAGAGGTAAACAGACACATACTATAGTAATTTATTGTTAGGAGATTTAAAATATGGCAATGTGGAATCCATGGCGTGGATGTCATAAACATAGTGAAGGATGTAAATACTGCTACATCCATAAAGGAGATTTTAAAAGAGGAGTAGACACAAATAACATTGTAAAAACAGATAACTTTTATGCTCCCATAACTAAAAACAAAAAAGGAGAATATAAAATTAAATCAGGTCAAACTGTATATCTTTGCTTCTCAACAGATTTTCTCATAGAAGAAGCAGATGAATGGAGAAAAGAATGCTTTGAAATGATAAAAGAGCGCTCAGACCTTAATTTTATTTTTCTTACAAAAAGAATAGAAAGATTTAAGGAGTGTATTCCTCATGACTGGGGCAATGGTTATGATAATGTTACAGTTGGCTGTACTATTGAAAATCAAGATAGAGCAGATTTTAGGCTTAAAATATTTTCTGCCCTACCTATAAAGCATAAAAATATAATTTGCCAACCTCTCATAGAAGAAATAAATATAGAAAAATATCTAGATGATGTTGAATTAGTTCTAGTTGGTGGTGAATCTGATAAAAATGCAAGACCCTTAGATTACAATTGGGTATTATCAATCAGAGAACAATGCATAACAAAAAAAGTTAGCTTTGAATTTAGACAATGTGGAACTCACTTTATCAAAGACGGCAAGGCATATATAATCCCCGTCAAAGACTTATGTAACCAAGCAAAAAAAGCAAACATTAACTGCTAATAACTCACATTTTAAGAGTGTATACTCTACTTATTATTTTAAAAAACTGATATAATATATCTTAATTTTGAAAAAGAGCAATAATAAGGTTAAAAATTTTCGGTGCGTTGACTTAGAGTGCATGCAACGAATACGCAACAAAAGTTTTTAACCTAGAGTGCTCCTAAGTACCAATCTATTACAATGAAACTGGCTCCTTTTCATCAAAGTTTGTAGCCATTGTCCACTCTACAGCCTCTCCATTCTTCATTTTAAAAACCTTAACAATTTCATCAACATTAATACCATTATCCTTCCACACACTTAAAAACTGTCTTGAAGGATGATTAAAAATTTCCTCTTTTATCCCTTCATCCTCAACCAATTCAAGAATTCCAGAAACCCTAACTTGTGCCACTTGACTATTAAAGCATAATTCAGCCTTTGGATTCTTCATAATTTGATTAAATACATCCTTAGTAGATGCAGTATGAAAAACTATTCCATCCTCATCAGCCCTAAATAATAGCATGCCCCTAACTCTTGGTTGATCATTCTCCATTGTTGCCAAATGAAATACTGGATTTTCACTCATTAATTTAAAAATTTCTTGTTTATTCATATAAATCTCCCCCTTGAAAAAAATATTAAACTAATTTTATTATTTTTCTAGAAGATATACTTTCAATATACAATCAAATACTTTCAAAAATCTACCATATATATTATTTCAAATAAACCTTCCTAAATTCTGAAGGAGTAACCCCTAAAGCTTTACTAAAACTAGAAGAAAAATGAGCACTACTACCAAAACCACATCTTATTGCTATATCTGTTATTGGAACCTCTTTTCTTCTAAGAAGCTGTTTAGATTTTTCTATTCTTACTTCAATTAAATATTCAATAGGAGTTATTTTCATCTCCTTTTTAAAGAGCCTATTAAAATTTGAAACAGACATATTTACAAGCTTGGCCAAATCACTCACAGTAATGTGTTCACTAAAATGTTGCTCAATATAATGTTCAGCACGTGCCACAGCATAGTTTGATGATATTGCTCTCATGTCATAATTTTCACCTAATATACTTCTTATTATCCAATGAGTTATTATAGTTTTTTGAGCATCTAATGTTATATTAGAATTTTGCATTTGCTTACTATATTCAAATGCAAAAGTATTTAATGCCTTCAATATATCATGACATATAGCAAATTCCCTTCCTTTAAAATCTATCTCTTCATGTGAATATAACTTATATTGCTCCTCAAAATATTCCTTATCAATTAATATGCAATAATAGTTTCTTTCAAGCTCATCCTCATGTGGAACCTCTGGAGATACTATATTTCCTAAATAATGATTTTCATTAATCTTAATAGAAGGCTCTCTTCCTAGTCCCTCCATAGAAAATATAATGGTAATCATATAAGATGGATGAGTATGAGAAGGTCTCTTTGCATAATTACATGGTCCAATGCTTGGAATAAATAACCCTAACTTAGAATGAACATAACAATCCACATATTTCAAATCATCTTCTGTTACTGTTTCACCTATTAATCCCTTAATTATCTCAAAATCTCTCATACCCTTACCCCCAACTAATTATTTCTATTTATTTATATTCTAATCCTCATATCTAATCTGTTCCACTAAAGAATTCTCAGTAATTATACCAATTACCATTCTATCCTTTAGTGGTACTTCCATTAAATTTTAACAAAAAAAGGCTGTAGTATAAACTACAACCTTCAACAATCTAAAATTATCTTCTATTTTGTTCTTTCTTAGCTCTTCTACAAGCAACACATCTTGTTGGCTCGTTGTCAAATCCCTTTTCTTTGTAGAATTCTTGCTCTCCTACTGAAAATACGAATTCGCTTCCACAATCTCTACATGTTAAAGTCTTATCTGTCATAAATATTCCTCCTAAAATTAAAGCTTCTAATTCGATATAATAATCTCTAATTTTCGAGAAACTATTTACCCAAATGAATCTTTTTTTGTTAGCATTTTTGCTACTCACTTATAATAACACGTTATTCATACTATTGCAATTCATTCTTTTAAATATATGTTATAAATATTTTTCATATTAGTCCATATTGTGTATCATATTACATTAAAAATCATTTTTAGAAATTTCTCTAGGCCATGAAAGCAAACTTTTTCTTGATATTTTCAACTGCCACTCATTTGCAAAGTTCAAATCACAAAAATAATTATGATAATTAGCTGTCCAAACATACTTATCCCATACCCTTATATTTTTCTTATTTAAATCTAGCATTTCTTCAACCTTCTCCTTATGTCGAAGAAGCAAGTCTACTTGTACCCTTTTAAACTCATATTCATCATTACACTCCTTGTAACAATTAAATATAGTATTTAAATAATTCAAAAACCACTGCCCATCACTATCAATAAGTATTTTTTTGTGTTGTGGTGCATCCTTATAATTATTTATATACCTTTGTAATCGCCCCACAGTCTTATGATCTAATATAATTCTTGGATAACAAGCAAGCTTACTCTCAGTATTATGAGCATCTAAAAGAGCTGGCCCAAAAACAATATCTTCATTAATATAAAACTCACCAACAGTTACGCCCCCTCTAACAAAAAGGCCCTCTAGCGCTAAATTAAATTGATATTCTGATACATTATTCAGTATTTCATCTAATTCTTCCTCCCCATCATCCTTAATAGGGTATCCAACAATCATATTATCCGTATATATTTTTATATTCCCTTGGCTATACTTGTTTGGTATTATACATTGTTTGTTTTTATTTATAAGAAAGCTAATCTCATTAAGTAACCTATTTCCTTCTCCCTTACTACAAGAATCCACTATCATTTCTGAAAATCCCAATATATCTATAGCACACACCATAGAATTAATAAGCTTTGGATTATCATGATTATATTTTTCCATAATACTTTTACCCCTCCTTACTAAAGCTTCTTCTCTCTCTTTAATATTTGGTATTGTACCTTTTACTTACTTCTATTGGTTTTATCATATCCTTAAGAAAATATTCACCAATATACTCCATTACCTTTACTATGTGCTAATATAATCTAATCCATTAATCACTTTTCACTAGTTTAACATTTAAATTCCACCCACTTTATAACTAAATAATATTATTAACTTATCCTTAAGCATTCTCATAATATAATAAAAAAGAAAAATATAGGAGTAGATAATTATGCCCACTTTTGCTTATGTTTCAAACGACAACAACAAAATATCAGTAATAGACACAAGCACAAACACAATAATAAATACCCTCCCAATCTTATCATCAACAAACCTGACAAAATTTATAGCAATAACACCAGATGGTAGCTTTGCCTATGTAACAAACCTTTCAAACACTGTAGCTGTAATAGATACATGTACAAATACAATAGTAGCTACAATAGAAGTTGGAGTTTCCCCAGTAGGCATAGCAATAACCCCAAATGGTAAATATGTATATGTAGTAAACTCAGGTCTTTCAACCTCCCCATCAGGTACATTATCAATCATAGATACATCTACAAATAAAGTAGTAAATACCATAACACTAGGTAGAAACCCAATAGCAGTAGCAATAAGTCCAAATGGCAACTTTGCTTATGTTACAAATTCAAAATCAGACAACGTATCAGTTATAGATACCTCCACAAACACCATAGTAAGTAACATACCAGTAGGTGATTTCCCTCAAGGCATAGCAATAACTCCAAATGGTACCCTTGCCTATGTTGCAAATCAAGGGCAAAGTGCCGCCTCCAACACTGTATCAGTAATAAATCTAACAAGTAATACATTAGCTAATACCATAACAGTTGGTACTGGCCCTAGCTATATAGCTGTTCCATCACATGGAAAATATGCATACATCACAAACACCTTTACTAATAACGTTTCTGTAATTGATACTAATACAAATACAGTGGCAAATACCATTCCTGTTGGAAACTGCCCTTTTGATATAGCAATAACACCAGATGATACCCTTGCCTATGTTACAAACGCTTGTAATAATGATATTTCTATAATTGATTTAAATACAAATACAATGGTAAATAACATAGCCGGTGTTACTTTACCACTTGGAATAGCAATAGCAGATGTTAAATTCCCATGCCCAACCCCTTTAAACAGCATGTGCATTGAAGCGGCAAGAATCTTTGACTCAGTAAAATTTGAAGAAGAACTTAAAGAAACCTTTAACCTAGCTTTAAACAATTCTCACGACCTTCAATGTGAAATTTCAGAAACTCAATGTACGCTCTTAGATATAACCAAATTAAATGAAGAAACAGATTTAGTAAATGTAAAATTGCAAATAAAAATATTTATTATAATTACAAGTAATTGTCCAAATTGCAATCTATTTAAAAGAGTAGTCTGCTTTGATAAAACTGTTACCCTTATGAAACCAGAAGATGCAGATATAGATTGCCTTGTTAATAATGTAACTTGTTCATGTATTCAGCAAACACCATCCCCAATAGGTTGCTGCACTAGAAGTCTATGTTGCAACGTAAAAATACTCGCAACTGCTAATTCTAAAAAGCTTGTCAAAATAGAAGTACCAGTTTTAAGTTATTGTGATTAAGCTTAATATTTTTAATTAATAAACTTACATTCAATACTCACTAATTCAAAAGCCATAATCACTTTAATTAAGTAATTATGGCTTTACTTCAACTAATGTTCATTGTCACCATTCCTCTTATTTCCCATACTATAAATTATGAAACTTAAACTAAGGAGAAAAAATTATGTTCAATTTTATTATGTGTAATTTTACAGGAACCTTTATAATAGCTATAACCCAAAGTGGTAACGTGGCATTTGGTGAAGTACTATACAATTGCAGAACAATACCACCAGTTATTCCATTACGTTCAGGAATAACAACTTATGTTAATGCTGATGCTATAGATTTCTTCTTCTAGGCTTTTAACATGATATGAAATTTTATTCTTATCATAAATTAATACTAAATAAATTGAATGAAAATAATGTCACCTTTCCCCCTATTCCTCATACTATATATTATGAAAATTAAACTAAGGAGGAAAAAATTATGTACAATTATATTATTAATAATTTTAGAGGGACTTTTATAGTAGTTATAACAAGAAGTGGTAATGTTGCATTTGGTGAAGTTGTTGACGGAACAATTTCAAGAGGACCAGTAATCCCATTATTATCAGGAATAACTCAATATGTTAATGCTGATGCTATAGATTTCTTCTTCTAGAATTTCAACAAAACCTTTATTTTCAAAATTGGAGGTGAATGATTATATGGCTATCAGCAGTTTAGCTCAAGCTAAAATTGATCAATATAATTCAAGATTATCTACAACTACAAAATTAGATGCATATTCTGATTTATTAAATCAAAATATTAGTAAGCTTGAATATTATATAAATCAATTAGATAGCAATGCAAAACTTCAGAATTATTCAAACTCATTAGATAATGATTCTAGGGTTCAAAATAGATTATCTCAAATTAAAAATAGTATTAATGAATCACAAAAGAAAGCCTTCTTAGACGATATACAAAAAATTAAAAACTCACTTCAAATTAAAGCACTAGATAATAACCTAAAGGTAAAATCTATAGTTAAAAAATTTGATGAATTATAATAACACTATTTGTAATCAATATTAATTTAACTATTGTAACAATAAATCTAGAGAGGAATATCTTATTATTAAGAGTATTCCTCTCATAAACATAGAAATTAATTTTGGAGGACTAATTGAATGAATAGTAATTCTAATAATGAAAAAGAAACAAGCTTTAGTGAAAAGCTAAAATCTCCTAGTTTTCTATCAGAGATAAGCCAATTAATGAAAGAAATTAATAGTGATGAAATTAGCCCAAAGCTAAAAGAAATATTTAAAATTGAAGATTTAGAAAAAAGAAAAGCGGCTTTAGATGCAGAACCAAAAATTAAAGAAAAATTAGAGAGACTACGTAGCCTTACTGGTCAAAATTTCATGTAAATTTCTATATTTATATGAATTAATACAAAATAAATTTAAAGGCTCTACATATTACTGCAGAGCCTTTCACCTTAATAATCATGAGGTATCAAATAAAAAGTGCTTAATCTTTTTTATTAGTTTTCTTATTATGCTTTACCCCAGTGTTATTACATTTCTTTTCCTTTTGTTGTTGACTTGAACTAGAAAAATCATTTTTTTCACTCATGGAAATTCCCTCCTTTATATTAATGTACCTTATTATTTTCCTCAATATAAAGATTAAAATTCCATGAAATTAGTACCATTTAAAAACTATTGAATTTTAAAAACACTAGCCTTATTTTTAAGCTCATCTGCCATAACTAATAGTTCCTCAGCACTACTATTAACAATATCAAAAGTATTTTTTTGTTCATTAACAGATGCATTAACCTCTTCTGTTATAGCTGCAATTTGCTCTGCGGAGCTTGCCACCTCTGTAATTGCATTTAAAACCTTTTGCTTTTGACCATTTACATCATCAATATCCTTTGATATTTCTCCAGTTGTTTCAACCATTCTATCTAATGCATTTTTCATATTACTAAAAGCCTTTTCCATATCACCAAATGCGTGTCTTTCTTCTTCACTAATTCTTTCAGTATTACCTAAAGTATCTCTAGTATTATTAACCATAACATCTATTTTTTGAATAATTTCATTAATACTTTCAGTAGCTTCTTTAGTTTCATTTGATAAATTTCTTATTTCATCAGAAACCACCGCAAAACCACGACCAGCTTCTCCAGCTCTAGCTGCTTCAATTGCAGCATTTAATGCCAGAAGATTAGTTTGAGCTGCAATGTTTGTAATTGTATCTAAGAATACAGTAATTTCATTTATTCCTCCAAATAACTGTTCCATAGTTCCCTTTAGTTCCTGAAAGCTTTCAGTAGCTTCACTCTTTGAAAGAATTAATGAATCAATCTTTGAACTACTTTCACCAATTGCTTCAACAACATCATTACTTTCACTAGTCATTATTTGATTTTTATTTTCTAAATTGTTTATTGATTTTTCTAAGCTTCTTGTTTGCTCTTCACAATCTTGAGATTCAGCTGCTGTATCTGCAATTCTTTCTGCAATTCCATTTATAGCTTGTGTTATTTCACTATTAGTTGCACTAAGCTCCTCATTTATAGCTGATAGATTTTGAGAGTAATCATTAACTGACACAACAGAACCATTTACATCACTTAATATTCTTGATAATCCCTCTGTTGTTAAGTTAATCTCATCAGCAAGCTCCTCTATCTCATCACCTGTTTTTATATCATTAATCTTTATACTTAAATCTCCGCTTGCAATCATATTCATATATTCCTTTAGCTTCTTAATAGGATTTGCAAACTTCTTTGATATGAAATACATTACAGCTATTGATATTACTAAGCTTATTATTAACACAAAAATAACCTTATTTGTAATAGCTTTAATTGGCTTTATAATTCCTTTAATATCACTTGATGAATAAATGTACCAATCTAATTCTTCAATATAGGCACACATTGCTACCTTATCAGTTTTATTAAATGTATAATTTATTTGAGTAACCTCATCTTTATTCTTATATTTTGGTCCATCTAATTCTTCAACCCCAGTTTTCCCCCCAATAAGCTCCTTATTTGGGTGGTAAACTATATCTCCATTATTATCAACTAAAAATACATTAGAGATTTCATCATTATATTCATTTAATATAGGCTCATAAACATTTGAAATTATGCTCTTACAGAATAGTCCAATAAAATTTCTATTTTCATCATACATTCTTCTTGCAATAACATTTATATAATTTCCAGTATCAATTGACTTTATTAATGGTGATATATAAATTTCTTCACCTGTTTTTACATCTTTAAAATAATTTCTATCAGAAATATCTGTATATAGTAAATTATCACTTGATGCTGCTACTATAATTCCGTTTTTATTTACTATAAATTGATTCTCAATATATCCTCTGTCAAGGTCAAATTTTAATATTGAATTAACCTTGTTATGCAGATTTGATATCTCTTGGTTTCCTGACTTCAACTCATTAACACCTGTTGAAACCACTTCAATAAAATCTTCATCAAATAGGAATCCATTAACTTCTACGGCTTCACTCTTCATCATATATTGAATACTTGTAGACAATCCATCACATTCTGCCTTTAATATTTCATAGGTTTTCTTTAGTTGTTCTTGTTTTATTAGAGAATAAGTAAATATAATTGTAATTAAAGAACTTACCACCAGAAGTATCGCAATTATCCCCATTAATTTCCCTTGTATACTTCCTTGTATTTTTCGTTTTAATTTTTTAAAACTACTCATTTCCCTCACCATCCTTAGTTTATTTTTTACTTTCTCTATTTCGTAACATATTATTAAAACTTTAGTAATTTATTCTATTTAAAATTTCACTATTTTTTGTTAATGTAAACCCCGAACTCTTTAAAACGCATATAAAAAGGAAGTTTTCACAAACTTCCTTTTTAAAATCAATCATCCGAACCATCACCGTAGTATACCCTAAATCCTAGTCCAAACAAACCCTATATAACTATCCGAACTTTGTGAACCCGCTCTTCACAAAGTGACCTCTATCCACCCGCAGTTACTACTATGCCTCTTCTCTAAGTAGATTTTTTTCAAATACCTTATAGAAAGGATAATAAATCCCCATTGAAATTGGCACCAATAACAACACAAAAATAACATTTCTAAAATCCAAAGAACTCAAATAAGCTTGAGCAAAAAATGGAGTAAAAGAAGGATCAATAATATATCCTGGAGTAATAAACCCAAGACTTTGAGCCATATAAGCTAACCCAATAGTAACAATAGGTGTTAAAATAAAAGGTATAGCCAAAATTGGATTAAATACAATAGGTGCTCCAAAAACAACAGGCTCATTAATCCCACAAATACCTGGAACAACTGAAAGTCTTCCAAGAGTTCTTAAATGAGTAGACCTACTCTTTATCATCAATAAAATCAATCCAATAGTATTACCAGCACCACCTAAAATTGCAACCCTAAACAATTGTAGGTTCATTAAATTCGTTGGTTCTTGTCCCGCAACAATAAGCTCCGCATTAATCCCAGTATTAGCAATTCCAAGTGAGAAAATAATTGGGAAAATAATAGAAGTACCATTAATCCCAAAGAACCATAAAACATTACCAAAAGTAATAATCGCAAGGAATCCCCAAATATTATCAACTGCTGATAAAGCAGGAGTTAAAAAACTCATAAACGCTTCTGGAAAGCTCTTTCCAACATTAAGAACTAAAATAATATTTAAGCCATATAAAATGACTATGTTTAAAAGTACAGGTAAAATTGAATTAACAAAGGCTGTAACAGCAGGAGGAACAGTATCTGGAAACTTTATCTCCCACCCTCTAGCTTGAATAAATCTTGAAATCTCAACTGATAAAATCGCAATAATAATAGCAACAAATAATCCATCAGCCCCTAAAAACTGAGTGCTAATTCCTTCCTCAACAGCAGGAGCACAAACCATTAAAAATACAGATGTAGCAATAATCCCAGATGTTGAAGCTTTCATTTCATAGCTATCTGCTAAAGAATATGCAATAGAAAAGGCACTTAAAAGACCAAATATCCCCATTGTCATATTAAATGGCGCAGTTAAAACCCCGTAATTTTCAACTGCAAAACTCTTCCAAGAAAGTAACATCCCCACAAAAAAGTTTGTGTTGTTTGGATCAATAAGCTCTGGATTAATTGGTGGATTTGCAACTATTAAAAATAGCGCCCCCACAACTATTAAAGCTAAAGGCATCATCATTCCGTTTGATATAGCCTTTAAGTGTCTTTGATTTCCAAGCTTTAGCCCTATTGGTGATAAAACCGTATCTAACTTATCTAAAAACTTATTTCCTTCCATTATCCCTCTTCCTCCACCTTATGATAATTTTAGTACTGCCATCCATTATATTTGAAGGCTGAATTAACTACCTCCTCTGGCTTATAAACCTTTAAAATATCTTCATATCTTTCCTTATAGTCATTATCAACCTCTAATTGTGGAATAACCTTACTAGCCTCATTTAAGAAGTGGAATGAATCTCTTCCCATTTCAGCCCCTCTAACAGTGTGCTTATCTAAAGCAAAATCAGGAACCTCAGGAACCTCTCCCATAGCAAATCCCTTAATAACAATGTTCTTTAATAAATCACTACTTCTGTCCTTTTGGCAAGAAGCTAAATATCTAATAGCATGAATGAAGAAAATTGGTCTATCTCCATCTGCATAGTCAAACTGTAATCTCATTTGATTTAAGTTATTAATTAAAATTGGAGCATCAGGTGCACCCATTCCAATATCCTCAACAGTTATTGTAATTAGTCTTCTCCAAAGCTTATCCTCCATTTGTGGGGAAGTTATGTACATTTCATATGCAAACTTACATGCATCCTCAACTAGCCCTCTTCTAATACACTTTTGAAGAGATGATATAACTTCGTCTCCATTTAATCCATTTCGTGTTTTCACTCTAGCCCATGGGTCTTGTACAAAATTGTTACTCATAGCATTTTCTCCTTTTTATTTGAAATTTAATTTACATATTGTATAATGTGTGAGAGGTGATTATATATGAACATTGAAGCATTATTTCATAAACATAAACTAGATGATTTAGAACGTAAAATCCTGCAATATTTATATGACAATATCCATTCCATAAAGAAAATTGGTATAAGGAAGGTTGCAAAGGATAACTTCACATCCACCTCAATGGTATACAAACTCTCAAACAAACTTGGCTTCTCAGGATATGCAGATATGATTCACTACATTTCCTATTCCTACAATGAAAATACAGAAGCACTAAAAAGAAGCAATTATACAGAATTGTATAATTCCGTTATTTCCTACAAAGAGGATTTTAATTCACTATTAAATGAATATAAAAATAAAAGAATTATAGTAATTGGCATGGGATTTTCCTCAATAATTTCAAATTTTATAAGTGAATCCCTGTTTTTAAAAGGCTTTAACTCAGCCTCAAACCTACATATGGAGCTACTTTCACCAAAATATAAGGATGACATTTTACTCATAACCATTTCCCAATCTGGTGAAACTACAAGAATGGTAGAAATAATTAAGGAAGCTAGGAAAAATGAATTTAAAGTTATAAACTTTACTTCAAATAAGAATTCTTCCCTTCCAAAGCTATCCACCCTATCAATTACCATTGGTAACATAAATCAATTTAAAAATGTTAATCCATCTCTTAATACTTTTTTTGGTGAATTACTTCTAGCCTTTGATTTTTTAATATTATAGCTATCCAAAAATATATGATATACTAATTGCTACTTTTCAAAATAAAAATAGTATAATACTAAGTTTTTATTTGTTAGTATTATACTATTACTCTTGTTTATATTCATTATTACCTACTGTTTTAAAAACATGTTACACATTTCATAACATGTTTCTCACTCTAATACTCTGCATATTTTAAATGTTAACATTTTGTTAAGTTTTTTCATTAAGTTTTTGTTTTTTTGTCCGACTAATATAGTGTTACAATTTCATACGAGGGGAGAAAAACAAATGAAAAACATGTTTAACGCAAACAAAAGTATAAAAAATAAAATAATTGTTGGTATAGTGCCATTTATCATACTATTTCTAGCAATTTCAACAATTATATCAATAACAATTTCAAAGGAAGCACTAACAACAAATACTGAAAGCTATTTAAATGCATTAAGTCAAACAGCTAGTGATTCTTTAAATGAAAACATTTTAGGAGATTTAAGAGTTCTTGAAACTATATCAAGAATTGACACAATCGCTTCAGAAAACTTAACTTTTGAGGAAAAAAAGGCAACACTAGACTTTTATAAAAATAAAGAACAATATAAAAGAATCGGTATTGCAGATTTAGAAGGAAACTTCATTTCTACTGATGGATGGACAACAAACATTAAAGAGGATGATTACTTCAAAAACTCTTTAAAAGGATTATCAGTTCCTTGTGAACCAGCAACAACAACTGGGAGTTATGAGTTTGGATTATCTGTACCTGTTTTTGGTAAAAATACTGGAGAAGTTATAGGGGTTCTTATTTGTGTTAAGGAAGGAGCTGTTTTCCAAAATGTTATAAGTGACCTAGAGGCTTCACTTTCCACTACAGCAATGATTGTAAATGGATATAACACTATAATCGCAGCTTCAAACACTGATAATTTATTTAAGGAAGTTGAATATTCAAACTTAAAAGATAGCACTCAAAAACTAGATTTATCATTTAGTACTCAAAAACCAAATGGAAACAAGTACTCTGTAAATGATAAAAAAAGCTTTGTAGAAATTCAAACTTTACCTGTATCAAACTGGTTAATAATTATGGATACTAAAAAGAGCGATGTTCTTGGTGCAATAAACATAATAAGTATTGTTTCTATTGTTAGTACTATATTAATTGCAATAGCATGTACATATCTTGTAACTAGAAGAACTAAAACAATTACTACACCTTTAAATTATGTAGTTGATGCTTTATACAACATGTCAAATAAAGACTTAACTACTCAATTTGATAAAGAATACCTTCAACAAGAGGATGAAATTGGAGAGCTTTCAAGAGCTATAAATGGAAGCCAAGGAGCAATCTCTTCAATGATAAAAACTCTTCAAGATATTGCAGTAAATATTGATGGGGAAACTGTTGCTCTAAGCAATATGTCAGACGAGTTTACAGAAACAACAAAATCAATTACTGATGCAATAGAAGAAGTTGCAACTGGTGTAACAAAGCAAAGTAATGATATTTCAACTATTATAGAAAAGCTTGAAAGCTTTAAAGAAACACTAAACGGTACAACAACAGAAATTCTTTCTATAGCAGGCTCAATAAATTCAATGAATTACAAGGCTGAAAATAGTAATAAGGATATGACAAACTTCCTTAATTCTATTGATAATCTAGCAACTGATTTTGATAGTCTTACAGGAAACATCATTGACGTTAAAAACAGCATTGTTACAGTAAATGAAATAACAGAGCTAATAAACAACATAGCATCTCAAATCAACCTATTATCTCTAAATGCTGCAATTGAAGCAGCTAGAGCTGGAGAATCAGGAAAAGGCTTTGCAGTTGTTGCTCAAGAAATTAAGAGTCTTTCAGACCAAACAAATGATGCTTCAAAGAAAATATCTTCTTTAATTTCTTCAGTTATTGTTAAGAGTGAAGAAATGGCATGTAGCACAAGTGAAGTAAATGACACTCTTAAAAATGAAAGAGTTACTGTTTTAAATACAATGGATGCATTTAAGGATATTTCTTCTTCTATATTAGAAATATCACCAAAAATCCAAGAAATAGCAACATCATCACAAGAAATATCTGTTTCAGGTGATTTAATAGTAGATATGATAAACGAATTCTCAGATTTATCAATGGTTATAGCAGCAAATAGTGAAGAAATATCAGCAGCATCACACGAAATGAGCGCTTCTTCAGTCACTATTGCAGAATCATCAATTAACCTAAAAGAAAGTACACAAGTAATGGTAGATGAATTCAAGGATTTCAAAATATAATAAATATTTAGGGCTGTTTTAAGAACAGCCCTTTTTTTACCCCTTAAAAAGTAAAAATCACTCCACAATTAAAATAATTAACCTATATTTCTAAAATTTCTCAAAATAATAATTCCAAATCTTCAAATTTTGTTTTATAATATAATTAATACGAAAATTATATTAAATTTATTATTTTTTGTACGTGTTTTTTTAATAAATATCTATATATTTAATCAAAATACAAGCTTTTTAAGTAATTAATTTCTTTTTTACATTATAATTTTCATAATTTAACAGATATTTTAGGAGGTTTTTATGAGTAATTCAGTAATTTTACCACCAGCTAAAATTGGTATTCTAGGTGGTGGGCAATTAGGGAGAATGCTTGCATTAGTTGCAAAAAGAATGGGCTATCATATAACTATTTTAGACCCTAACCCTAACTGTTGTGCAAGTCAAGTTGTGGACAAACATATAGTTGGGTCTTTATATGATAATGATAAAATAAATGAATTAGCTATGTCTACAGATGTAATGACCTATGAATTTGAATTTATTGATGCAGATATTTTATGTGATCTACAAGCTAAGGGTTATAAAATATATCCTTCTGGAGCAACCTTAAAAAACATTCAAAATAAGTATGTACAAAAATCATTATTTAAAGAAGCTAATTTACCTGTTCCTAAATTCAAAAGTGTAGAATCAAAGGAGGACATCATTTCAGCATCAGAGGAATTTGGCTTTCCCTTTGTTCTTAAATACTGTACTGGTGGCTATGATGGAAAAGGTAATTTTATTATTAAAAATGAAACTTCATTAAAGGAAGCTTTAGAGGAAATATCCTTTGAAAAATCTCCACTAATGGTAGAAGAATTCATTCCTTTTGTAAAGGAATTATCTATCGCTGCTGCTATTTCTTCTGATAGAAATATAAAGCTATACCCTATTGTAGAAAACCATCATGAAGATAGTATTTTAATTTGGACTAAGGCACCTGCTTTAGTAAATGCTGATGTTGAAATTAAAATTAAGGAAATTGCTAATGGAATTTTAAATCTTTTTAATGATACTGGTTTATTTTGTGTAGAATTATTCCTAACAGCAGATGGTAATGTTTATATAAATGAAGTTGCTCCAAGACCTCATAATTCTGCTCACTATACTATAGAAGGATGTCTTACTTCACAGTTTGAACAACAGTTAAGAGCAATTACTGGACTACCTCTAGGCTCAACAGAATTAACATCCCCTTCTGTAATGCTAAATCTTTTAGGTAAAGATAAATTTGATGAGAACTTCACTATTGAAGGACTAGATGAAATTTTATTAGAAGACAAGGTTTATTTCCACTTCTACGGAAAAAATTATATAGATATAAAAAAGAAAATTGGTCATCTAACTACTTTAGATACTACAGTAGACAAGGCATATGAAAAAGCAATAAATGCAATGAATAAAATAAATATAACTAATAAAAAGGAGGCATAATAATGGCTTTAGATAAAAACAATTTTAAGGTTGGTATTATAATGGGAAGTTCATCAGACTTACCTGTAATGGAGGAAGCTGCAAAAATATTAAAGGATTTTAACATACCTTATGAAATAGATATTGTTTCAGCACATAGAACACCAAAGGACCTATATACTTATGGAGAAACTTCTGTAGAAAGAGGCTTTGGAGTAATTATTGCAGGAGCTGGTGGTGCTGCACATTTACCTGGAATGATGGCTGCAATTAGTCCATTACCTGTTATTGGAGTACCAGTTCAATCTAAAAGCTTAAAGGGTATGGATTCATTACTATCCATAGTTCAAATGCCAAAGGGAGTTCCAGTTGCAACAGTTGCAATTAATGGTGCCGCAAATGCTGGTATCTTAGCTGCTCAAATTTTAAGCATTAAATATCCTGAATTATTAGAAAAAATAATAGCTTACAAAAAGCAAATGGAAAATGATGTAGTTAAGAGTAAGGAAGCTATAAAATATTAAAACAAAGGGCTGTTTTCAAAACAGCCCTTCTCTAAAATCCATATTAACTAATCTCTTTTACATATTTAACAATTCCATTTATACTATCTCTATTGGTAAAATCAACAACCTTACCATAGGTTTCAAGTAATTCTTGATTTTCCTTATTTAACTCCTGTTCAGTCTTTTTACTAACCATTCTCTTAACCATAGCCATCATAGCTTTATCCATAAAGCCAAGCTTCTTATAATTAATTCCTCCTCTTAAATGGAAGAACTTAATCTTTTCCCTCATTTCCTCATTGAATGTTCTACTAATTCCTGCTTCTCTCCCCTTAATATTCTCCTCATTTTCAGGATCAGAAAGACCACAAGTAAATAAAACAAGCTTCTTATTCTTAAAGCTATCAAAATTCTTAGTAATTAAAGAAGAACCAAGAACTCCCCCAGCATAAAGTCCTCCACCATAAACAATAGTAGAAAAACCATCCAAATCACTAGGCTTTATTGACTTCTTCTCAAAAATAGTAGCCCCAAGCTCTTCAGCAATCCATTCAGCATACCTCTTAGTAGTTCCATACTTAGACTCATATACCACAGCTATTTTTTTCATTTAAAAATTCTCCCCAAACTATTATTTTAAATAATTATACATCCAATATCCAAATTACACCATACCTAATTCATAGTATTACACTTATGA
>JBOFQV010000024.1:0-18807 GCA_051650705.1 Clostridium sp. | reverse complement strand
GATCCAACTGAAGTTGCTTTAGTTAATTTAGCTCATAAATTCTCAATTAGTGAGCTTGAACTTAGAAATTCAACTTCAAGATTAAAGGAAATTCCTTTTGATTCTGATAGAAAGTTAATGAGTACACTTCACAATATTGATGGAAAACACTTAATGTTTACAAAGGGTGCATTTGACGTATTACTTGGAAGAATGACTCACATTAAAACTTCTGAAGGAGTTAGAGAAATTACTGAAGATGATAAAGATCTAATTATTTCTACTAATAGAGAGTTATCAGAAAATGGACTTAGAGTTTTAGCATTTGCTTACAAGGAATTAGATTCTGACAGAGAGTTAACTCTTGATGATGAATTTAACTATACATTCATAGGATTAATTTCTATGATTGATCCTCCAAGAGAGGAATCAAAACAAGCTGTTAGCGACTGTATTATGGCTGGTATAAAACCAATAATGATTACTGGTGACCACAAGATAACTGCTTCTGCTATTGCAAGAGAAATTGGTATTTTAAGAGATGGTGATACTGCTCTTGAAGGTCTAGAGTTAGACAAGCTTTCAGATGAACAATTATTAAATAGATTAGAACACATTTCTGTTTATGCTAGAGTTTCACCTGAACATAAAATAAGAATTGTTAATGCATGGCAAAGCAAAGGTAAAATTGTTGCCATGACTGGGGATGGTGTAAATGATGCTCCAGCATTAAAACAAGCTGATATTGGTATTGCAATGGGAATCACAGGAACTGAAGTTTCAAAGGACGCAGCTTCTATGATATTAACTGATGATAACTTCGCTACTATTGTTAAATCAGTTACTAACGGAAGAAATGTTTATGCTAACATTAAGAACTCTATAAAGTTCTTATTATCAGGTAATACTTCTGGTATATTAGCAGTTTTATATGCTTCATTAATGGCTTTACCAGTACCTTTTGCTCCAGTTCACTTACTATTTATAAATCTTTTAACTGATAGTTTACCTGCTATTGCAATTGGTATGGAGAAATCAAGAAAAGATTTATTAAAAGATAAACCAAGAGATAGTAAGGAATCTATTTTAACTAAAGACTTTGTTATTGAAATTGTTGTTGAAGGTTTAATAATTGGATTATTTACAATAATAGCTTTCCATATTGGTCTTGCTACCCACAATAATGGTGTTGCTAGTACTATGGCATTTGCTACATTATGTTTAGCTAGATTGTTCCATGGATTTAACTGTAGAGGTAAGAAGAATATCTTCAAACTTGGAGTATTCTCAAATAAATTTAGTTGGTATGCATTCATTGCAGGATTAGTTTTCTTAAATGCAGTTTTATTTGTACCACCACTACAAGGATTATTTGAAATTAGCACACTTACAGGCTCTCAAGTAGGATATATATATTTATTAGCATTTATGCCTACATTAATAATTCAATTATATAAGACTTTACAAGATTCATTCTCAAAAGAAAAGAAAGAAACTTTAGAAGACGAAAAAAATCTTGTAGCATAATAAAATGGGCTGTTTTAAACAGCCCATTTCTTATATCATATTAGCAAAATTATATACTGCACCAATTAATCCAGCATCATTTCTATGTTTACAAACTTCAATTGGAACCTCAACATCTTTCCATACATTAATTGCATTTAAAGCTTTCACTAAATTTTCTACAAAGTCTTCTCTTGAACTTATCGCTCCCCCAATAAGAACTTTTTCTGGATTTAATGTTGCACATAAATTAAATATTCCTAAAGCTAAGCTTTTAAACCACTCATCTATAATATGTTGAACTTTTTCATCCTCTTTAGCTCTTACAAAAACTTCTTGTCCTTCAACTTCATCTTGAATCCCCATATACTCTTTATAAAAATTAATTAATGGAAGTGTTGCCGCATTTGTACTTAATGTGCATCTATCAAGATTATTTTCATTATAATCTCTACAAATCATATATCCAAATTCTCCACCCTTAAAGGCTTTTCCCCTAAGGATATCATTATTTACATATATTCCTCCACCAATTCCTGTTCCAACTGTTATGCATATAAAATCACTACAATCAACTGCATGTCCATTAAACTTTTCTGCTAATGCTACACAATTACCATCATTTTCAACAACTGCCTTCAGCCCTGTCCTATTTTCTAAAATTTTAGTAATACTTTTTCCCTCTAAACAATTTATTGCATAACAAACAGTAGGAATTCCATTAAAGGTATCAATAAACCCAGGCATACTAATTGCAATACCTTCTACATTATACTCTTTTTTATATAGCTCAATTTGTTCAACTAAGCTATTTACAAAAACCTCTTCAGATGATACATCTGTTTTAAAGCTACCCTTAACTTCTATTTCCCCTTGAGCTGTGACAATTCCATGCTTTACATTTGTTCCACCAATATCAAACCCTATATACCTTCTCATCTCAACTCTCCCTTACTTCATTACTTTCTTTAATAAAGATATTTTATTTTTAAATGGTGCATACCTAATAGGTAATTCCATAAAAGTTCCTCTTTTTAAAACTGATTTCCTGTGAGTGAATGTATCAAAGCTTGCCTTCCCATGATAAGCTCCCATTCCACTTGTACCAACTCCACCAAAAGGTAAATGTGAAGAAGCTACATGAATAATTGTATCATTTATAGTAACCCCACCAGATGTTGTATTTTTCAATATAAATTCTATGCTTTCTTTGTTTTCTGAAAAATAATATAATGCTAAAGGCTTTTCTCTTTTATTAACTTCATCTATCGCCTCTTTTATATTTTTAAATGTTATTACAGGAATAATTGGACCAAAAATTTCTTCCTCCATAACTAATGCATCTTCCCTTATATCAGTTAAAATTGTAGGTTGAATATATTTATCTTTTATTGAATACTCTCCACCAAAATAAATATTTCCTCCATCAAAATATCTTACTAATCTTTCAACTTCTCTTTCACTTATTATTTTAGGATAATCTTCATTTTTATTTATACATTCCCCATATTGTTCCTTTATTTCTTCAACAATAAACTTTAATAACTCTCCCTTTATCTCTTCATGAACAAATAAGTAATCTGGAGCTACACAAGTCTGACCAGCATTAATTAATTTTCCCCAAACAATTCTTTTGGCTGATAATTTTAAATTTGCATCCTTATCTACAATGCAAGGACTCTTTCCACCTAGCTCTAATGTTAATGGAATTAATTTTTTTGCTGCCTTTTCCATTACTATTTTCCCAACTCTAACACTACCAGTAAAGAAAATATAATCAAAAGCTTGATCTAACAATTCTTCAACTAATTCTTTTCCTCTACTTGGCTCAACAACCTTTACATATTCCTCTTCAAAAACCTTTGAAATTATTTCTTCAATTATAATCGAAGTATTCATAGAATATTCTGATGGCTTAATAACAGCACAATTACCTGCTCCAATAGCACCTATTAACGGTGAAATTGTTAACTGAAATGGATAGTTGAACGGTCCTATGATTAAAGCTATTCCATAAGGCTCCTTATAAATATAATTTTTACTTGGAAAATGAACAATCGACGATTTTACCCTCTCTCTTTTACTCCATTTATTTAAATTCTTAATCATAATATTAATTTCATCATATACAATACCAATTTCAGTTGCATATGCTTCAAAATTACTTTTACCTAAATCTTTAAATAATGCATTTAGTATATCATCTTCTCTTTTTTTAATTTCTATTTTTAAATTCTTTAATACTTGCTTTCTTTTTTCAATATTCCTTGTATTTCCATTATAAAAATATTTCTTTTGCTCACAAACTACTTTAGATATACTCTCCATATTTATCCTCTTTTAAAAAATATTAAGAAAATTCTTTCTTATGTTATTTTATCATAATTTAACCCATTATCAAAAGCTTTAAAAGGTATTCTAAATTCAATTATTCCAGCTGCATAAGGTGCAATTTCATATAATCCAAATAATATTACAAGATTTTCATCCTCTAAATAAAAGCTTTGATTGTCTTTTATTCCTTTAAAACCATTTTCATCTTCAAAATATTTATCTTTTTCATCTGCTATCTGCTTTGTTATTTCATTATTTATAGCTGTTTTAAAATCATAATTTTCTTTAAATAGCTGTTGTATTGATAACATTTCTCCTGTTCTACAATTAAAAGTATATGGTATTCTCGTTGTTAATCCATGTGCTCCTCCAGTATATTGATAGTATTCAACATATAAACTTACCAAATTATTTTTATTATTCTTAACCTCATAAATACTTTTAGCTTCAAAAGGAAATTTGGGTGCTGGTAATTTATCTCCGTAATACTCTTTTACAATAAGTTTAATGTCATCTATCCATTCAATTGTCCACATTTCAATTTTTTTATTTAGAATTTCTTCCCCACTTTTATCTTTACTACCAATTAAATGTGGATATTTAACATCTACCACTAAGTATTTATCTCTTTCATTTATTACTTTATCCACAACACCAACCCTATTTACACTGTGGATAAAACATTCTAACTCTAACATTTGTGGATAACTTTTAATAAGCGTAAAATTCATTATAATTGGTAAAAATACTGATATAACACGTTTCATTGTAAATTCTCCTTAATTTCTTTTTATTTCTACAATTTATATCATTAGTATTCTCATTAATTCGAGTTTTATCAACATTTTAACTAACAGCTTTACCACACATTATCCACAGGCCAATGTGGATAATGTGGGTAACTTGAATTTTTTTCCATTTATTTGCTATTGTCATCATATATAACCCATGCTAAAACCTTTATGTAAATATTTGTAAGGAGTGTTAACTTAATGAAAATATTAAAAAATATACTAATAGGGTTTTTATCAATTTTAATTATAATATCAACCATATTCGGAATTTCATTTTATAACAACAATAATAAATTAGATACAGACTATACTTTAACCCAAGGACAGATAGTTGAATTACCTTCAGACTCACCAAAACCTCAATTTCCTGAGAATCTACTATTAACAATTGAAAACATTGGAGTACCAGTGCTTTATTATCACTCTGTTGATCCATCAGAGTCAAATGAAGTTATTATTTCTCCTGAAAAATTAAAACAACAACTTCAATATATTGTTGATTCTGGTTACTACCCAATTACATTAACTCAACTTTATGACCATTTAACTAACAATAAAGCCATCCCTGAAAAAAGTATTTTAATTACATTTGATGATGGATATATGGATAACTATACAAACGCTTTTCCTATACTTAAAGAATTAGATATAAAGGCTACAATTTTTGTTATTTCAGATGTTATAGATAATGGATATAATTTATCAACGGAACAAATTAAAGAAATGGATTATTACGGTATTGATATAGCTAGTCACACTGGTAGTCATCCTAATTTACTTAACTTAAACTATGACCAACAATTAGATGAAATTAAAAGATCTAAAGAAAAATTAGAATCAATACTAGGTAAGGAGGTTACTTCTTTTGCATATCCTTATGGAGATTATAATGCTGATAGCATTAAGGCTATAAAAGAAAGTGGATATAAAATGGCATTTACAACAAACAGAGGACTTGCTGATAGAAATGATTCTTTACTAGAGCTTGATAGAATTTATGTTAGTTCAAAATATTCTTTTGAAACATTTAAAGAAAGACTTAAATCCACCAAAAAATAATTTTTTATAAAATTAAAAATCCCAAAGCTAAAAATTCTTTGGGATTTTTTCTATTTATTAGATTTTTTTATTAATTCATTTAATTCTACCAGTTCTTCTCTTCTTAACTCTCTCCATTGACCAACTTTAAGATTTCCAAGCTCAATATTCATAATTCTAATTCTTTTTAAAGAAACAACATCATAATCTAAAGCTTCACACATTCTTCTAATTTGTCTATTCAAGCCTTCTGTCAAAATTAATTTAAATGTATCTTCATCAATTTTAGTTACATTGCATTTTTTTGTTTTCGTTCCTAAAATTCTTACTCCATTACTCATTTTTGAGATAAATCCATCCGTTATTGCTTTATTAACTTTAACCATATACTCTTTTTCATGGTTATTTCCAGATCTAAGTATTTTATTAACTATATCACCATCATTAGTTAATAAAATTAATCCTTCTGAATCCTTATCTAACCTTCCAATTGGAAATATTCTTTTATCATGATTAATAAAATCAACAATATTCCCTTTAACATTCCTTTCAGTAGTGCACGTTATACCTACAGGCTTATTTAATAAAATATAGACAACCTCTTCTTCTGTTGATATTTTTTTACCATCAATCTTAACAATTTGTCCTTTTGAAACTTTAGTCCCCATTGATGCAACTTTTCCATCAACAGTAACTCTTCCTGCTTCAATTAATTTATCAGCTTCTCTTCTTGAAGCATATCCACTTTCACCTATATATTTATTTAATCTAGTTTCTTCTTTTTTATCACTATGAACTATAATATTTCTATTATCATTACTATCTTTTTCTTCGATTTTCTTACTAACAACATTAGCATGAACACCAAGATTGCTACTTTTACTTCTATGTCTTTCAGTATAATTTCTACTATTTTTTTTATTACCTATTTTCTTCATAGTATTCTTCCTTATCTATAACTTTTGCTCATTACCATTATTATTAATCATTACATTAATATTATTTTCTTCAATATAAGCTTTTGTATCCTGTAATATTCCATACTCTAAATATTTACCAGAAATATTAATAATTATTCCATCCTTTGGTATCATAGAATTTTCATTTGCATACTTAATAGTATCTCTTATTACTCCATCAAACTTATTATCTAATGGTAAAATATTTTCTATTAACTCTTTTCCCTTTGAAGTCTTACTCTTAGCTTCAACAATTTTATTGTTGTTATTTACTCCATATACTATTTGAGATGTGGTGTTAACTGTAACTGTCGCATGTACACTAGTATATTTGAAGAAAATTAAACCTCCAATTAAAGCTACTGCTAAAATTCCTATTAAAATATGTACTTTATAATGTCCTATTCCACGAACTCTTTCCCCAGTTGCTACACTTCCAACATCCCCATCACCATTATTTATTTTAACAAACTCACCCTGTGTTGTCAGAATTATTGATGAACGCTTTCCTTTTTGCAATACAACTCCAGTTAAAGTAGTAATTCCTTCTTCTCCAATTAATTCAACTACTTCTTTCGCTCTTTCATTTTCTTTTTCTCTAATCATAAGCAAATCTTGAATATATTTAAATTCTGGATTACTTAAAATTATTGTATATGCTATTATATAATCTCTAAATTGCTTAAAATAATCTGGATTAACCCTAATAGCTCTACATACAAGCTTCATTGGTACTTGTTTTTTTTGCTGCAATATATCAAATGCCTTTATATCCCTTACAATAAAATATGCTGCGTTTAATATCCTATCTCTATCTCTTTTTTTAAGTTTCTCTATTGGCAAATCTTTAATTAAAATTCCATAATCATATAATATATTTGAAAATTTATTTATCTCATCATTTCTTGCAATAATTGCTTTTTCACTTAAATCAATTATACCTGGTCTTTCTGAAAAATAATATTTATTTATTTTACTCACTCCCTTACATCCCAAATAAAATTCCTTACAAATAATTATATCATATTTTGTTAATATTAGTCAGATGCAGTTTTTACGATGTATATCTTTAACATCACATAAATATATTGTATAAATAGTAATTAATAAAGAGTGTCTAATATGAAAAAAAATATTATTTATGTTGATTTTAAATACAGAAAAAAAAGAGTAAATTATACACTCTTCTTAATAATCAATTTTTATGATAGAATCTTATCAAATAAATAGATGAGGTGAACAAAATGAGAATTGGTTTAGGATACGATGTACACAAACTTGTACAAGAAAGAGATTTAATAATGGGTGGTGTTAAAATCTCTCACTCACTTGGTTTATTAGGTCACTCAGATGCAGACGTTTTATTACATGCTATTATGGACTCCCTATTAGGTGCTGCTGCACTTGGAGATATAGGTAAACATTTTCCAGATACTGATCTAAAATTTAAAGGAGCATCTAGTATTGTTTTATTAAAAGAGGTTTCTAATTTAATAACATCTGCTGGATATAAAATAGGCAACATTGATGCAACAATAATTGCACAAAAACCTAAAATGGCTCCTCATATTGATAAGATGAGAGATAACATAAGCGAAACTCTTAATATTTCTAAGGATCAAATTAACATAAAAGCAACTACAGAGGAAGGTCTAGGATTCACTGGTTCAGAACAGGGAATTTCAGCTCAAAGTATAGCTTTATTATTATAAAATTATAGGTGCAAAAACTTGCACCTCTTCATTTTATTTTTTGTTTTTAAACTTCCAATATATAATTATTGATATTATTGCACTAATTCCCATTAAATATGGATAAAATAGATATTTCATAATCTCAAATGGTGATATCATAGCCAATCCTGCTGCTGATATTAATTGAGCTCCATAAGGTATTACTCCTTGAAATGCACATGAAAACATGTCCATAATTCCTGCTACTCTTCTAGGCTCTAATTCAAATTCATTAGATATATCCTTTGCTATTGGTCCAACAGTCACAATTGCAATTGTATTGTTTGCTGTACATAAATCAACTAAACTTACTAAAGCCCCAATACCAAGCTCTGCTCCCATTTTACTCTTAAATCTTCTAAGCCCTCTATGTAAAATAAAATCTATTCCACCATTATATTTTATAATTTCTATCGTTCCTGCAATTAACAGTGAAATTATTATTAATTCACTCATCCCAGAAATACCATCTGCCATACTAGTAAATAATCCTATTATATCAAAGCTACCTGTATAAACTCCAATTGCACCTGCCATAACTATTCCTGAAATTAATACAAATATTACATTAACGCCACATAAAGCTGTAATTAAAACAACTATATAAGGAATTATTTTTATAAAGCTATATTCATAAACACCTTCAACACTTGTTGATGCACCACTTGTAAGAATCGCAAAAATTATCGCTGTAATTATTGCAGCTGGAAGAACAATTTTAAAATTCATTCTAAACTTATCTCTCATTTCACACCCTTGAGTTCTTGTAGCTGCAATTGTAGTGTCTGATATTATCGATAAATTATCCCCAAACATTGCCCCTGAAACAACAGCTCCAACAATTAATGCTACTGGAATACTTGTCTTCTCAGATATTCCTAATGCAATTGGAACTAGTGCTACTATTGTCCCCATAGATGTTCCTACAGATAATGCAATAAAACATGCAATTAAAAATATCCCAGTAACAAGTAAATTAGAAGGCAATAATGTTAACCCTAAATTCACTGTTGAATCTACAGCTCCCATAGATTTAGCAACATTTGCAAAAGCTCCTGCCAACACAAATATTAAAATCATTAATATAACATTCTCATTCCCTGCCCCCTTACAAAAAGTCATTAATTTATTTTGAAAATCCTCTTTTCTATTCATTGTTAATGCCGTAATAGCTGCTGCCATAAATGGGATTATTACAGAAACAGCATAAAAATCACCAGCTATTAATGAAATTCCAACATAAACTAATATAAATACACCTAATGGTAATAAAGCTATTGGATTCCCCTTTTTGTTCATTATTCTCTCCTCCTTTGTTTATTTTAAAAATAAAAGCCTCTGAAAATAGATTCAGAAGCTTGATGTTCATAGGTTCTTATCTATCAGGATTTAGCACCGTAATATAAGTAATAGACTTATTAGTTATATTTAATCTAATAAGCATATTTTATATCCGTTTGCCGGGCTTCACAGGGCCAGTCCCTCCACCACTCTTGATAAGGCATTATTTAATTCTAAAAAAAGAACCAAATTTACTATTTGGTTCTTATGGTGCGCCATCAGGGATTCGAACCCGGGACACCCTGATTAAGAGTCAGGTGCTCTACCAACTGAGCTAATAGCGCAAATAATGGAGCGGGTAGTGGGAATCGAACCCACCTTTTCAGCTTGGAAGGCTGGAGTATTACCGATATACGATACCCGCGCTTTTCATTAGTTATTATAGCTCTTTTCCACGTTTTTGTCAATACTATTTAAATGATTTCTGTTAAGTTCTTAAGTAATATTTGCCTAAACTCATCCCCTAATAATTCATCATCAACAACCTTTGAGCATAATGATAACCAAGAATCAACATCTAAACTAAGTGTTTGTTCTAAATTTTCATGAGAATTTGTTAATGAATTAGAGTTTACTACAAACTCACCTAAAGCTCTTGGAGTTCTAAATATTTTTATATATAAAAACTCCCTATTATCCCCGATCCACAGCTTATTAAACATACGTGCAAATTTATCTAACTCTCTCATTATTTTATCATCACCACAACTCCATAGTTTTGATAATGCATTATATTCCCTAATCATCGTATCCATATCAGGCCTACTTAACTTACCTTTTTCAAATGCTGTTTTAGCTAACTTAGTAACTGGTATTTGTGGAATTACTGTTATTCTCTCTTCAGTTCCATATATCCATTTATAAAAAGCCTCTTGTAAAAATGAATATTGTATATACCCTAGTAACGCCTTTGCATCTGGAAAATACCCATACACATTTTCTATACCATTTTTTTGAGAATAAATTAATGTATGAATATATACCGTTTTTTTCGTTGGAACAGTATCCATAAACATATGCCCTCTAATTGTTTTATTCTCATTGACCTTCTCTTCCCAGAAACTAAGTGAATTAAAATTCTCTTTCATTTTATCACCCTTTCTCTCTATATATAATATATTATATAGTATAGCATAACCTTTTTCAATAATTCTCTATGTTTATTATAGGTTATATTATATTATTTATTTTCATATCTTTTTATATAGTGATAACCGTTATATTCACTCATAGTATTATATGTAAAAATTGATATTTTTATATAATTTATTTATAATTATATTTAGATTAATTTAAGGGGGATGTACATTGTATTTTTGTGAAATATGTAATAAGCCTGCAGATATTCATCATATTGTCCACAGAAGCGAAGGTGGATTTGAATTAAGTGTAAATTATAAATATCTTTGTCATAAGCATCATAGGGGTAAGGATGGCCCTCATCAATGTTTAAAAACAGATATTGAATATAAATTAGAAATGCAAAAAAAACTTTTTAATATATTAACTAAAGAGTATTATACTTTTAAAGAGTTACAAACAGCATTAAATGCGCCAATAAATACTCTTAAAAGAATAACTAAAAATATTAAATTGTACAAAGAAGGCTATAAAACTAGAGATATAATCTATACTCTAATGGGATGTAAATTATATTCAGAAGATTGCCTTCAAGAGCTTGCAATAGAAGAATTATTAGAAATGATATAATACTAAAAAACAGGTTTCATTTTGAAACCTGTTTTTTATGGAGCGGAAAACGGGATTCGAACCCGCAACTTTCACCTTGGCAAGGTGACACTCTACCGTTGAGTCATTTCCGCATAACATATGGTGCAGATGAAGGGAGTCGAACCCCCACGCCGTAGGCGCTAGATCCTAAGTCTAGTGCGTCTGCCAATTCCGCCACATCTGCATCTTCATATAAATAATTATACAACTACCCACCAAAAAATCAATACATTTATTAGTAAAAATTTCTACTATTTTCTATATATTTATTGTATAAATAACTTTTAATTTTGTTACTATATAAAGACAGTTTTCTTAAATTTCTTCATCTATTTTAAACACCTTACTTCTATACCCTCCTATAACTATTTTAAATAGTATTTTACCCTAACATTTTATTACTTTTACTACTCTATTTATCTTATCTTACTCTATTATTATATAACTTTTTCAATTTATAACTATATTATTATCTATACAGCTACATTAACCTATAATCTTTATTATTTTTCTCTATCAACTAAAAACTCTTGTACTTCTCTCAAAAAATATCATATATTGTTTATAAAGTTCTAATTTTTACATTGTCGAATTTCTTTCATAGCAGAGTAATTAATTCTTCAAAATTCTCCATAAGAGAGGAAGCAAATTTCATTTGTTTGATTTTGTTGAATTTATTGTATTAATTATTATTGACATTAAGTGTATTTATTCTTTATAATATATTTTAATTAAACAAGTAAAACTTTGACGAGAAGAGTAAGTTAAAAACAATTTCCAGAGAGAGAATATACCGCTGAAATTATTCTTAAATTAATTTTAACCGAAGACCACCTCGGAGTGACTCTAATACAGTCCGTTTTTATCACGTTACGATAACCAAAGTGATCTATATCTGTAAATTCAGCTATAGGTAATTAGAGTGGAACCACGAATTTTACTTCGTCTCTATTTTTAGAGACGGAGTTTTTTTATTTTATTAACAATTAAGAAAGGGGATATAATTATGATTAAAGTAACTTTAAAAGATGGAACAATCAAAGAATTTGAAGCTGGAGTATCAGTTTTAGATGTAACAAAAGGAATAAGTGAAGGTTTAGCTAGAAACGCCTACTGCGGTATAGTAAACAATGAAGTTGTTGACCTTCGTCATATTATAAATGAAGATGTGGAGCTTGAAATATGTACCTTTGATTCACAAGAAGGAAAGGATGCAGTTAGACATTCTATTTCTCACGTATTAGCTTATGCTGTAAAGAGATTATTCCCTGAAGCAAAATTAGCTATAGGACCTTCTATTGACACTGGATTCTATTATGATTTCGATAAGGATGGTAACTTCTCTACTACTGAACTTGAAAAAATAGAAGATGAAATGAGAAAAATAATAAAAGAAAATCCTTCAATCGAAAGATTTGAGCTTCCAAGGGCTGAAGCAATAAAATTAATGGAGGAAGCTGGAGAACCATATAAGGTTGAATTAATAAATGACCTTCCTGAAGATGAAATTATATCATTCTATAAGATGGGTGACTTTACAGACTTATGTGCTGGTCCTCACGTTATGTCATTAAAAAATATTAAGGCAATAAAATTAACAAGAAGTGCTGGTGCTTACTGGAGAGGCGATGAAAAGAACAAGATGCTTTCAAGAGTATATGGTACTGCATTCTTAAAGAAGGCAGACTTAGATGCTTACTTAGAAGCTTTAGAGGAAGCTAAAAAGAGAGATCACAATAAATTAGGAAGAGAACTTGGAATATTCACAACTAATGAAAGTGTTGGTCAAGGTCTTCCACTATTAATGCCAAAGGGAGCAAAGATAATTCAAACTCTTCAAAGATGGGTAGAAGACGAAGAAGAATCAAGAGGATATGTTTTAACTAAAACTCCATTTATGGCAAAGAGTGATCTTTATAAAATTTCAGGACACTGGTCACACTACAAAGATGGTATGTTTGTTTTAGGTGATGAAGAAAAGGATGAGGAAGTTATGGCTTTAAGACCAATGACTTGTCCATTCCAATATGCTATATACAATACTACTCAACACAGCTATAGAGATTTACCTGTAAGATACGCAGAAACTTCTACTCTATTCAGAAATGAAGCTTCTGGTGAAATGCATGGACTTATTAGAGTGAGACAATTTACTCTAGCAGACGGTCACATTGTATGTACACCTGAACAAGTTGAAGATGAATTTAAGGGATGTGTTGATTTAATTAACTATATCATGACTACTCTAGGTATTGATGGAGATATCTCATATAGATTCTCAAAATGGGATCCTAAAAACACTGAAAAGTATATAGGTAGTCAAGAAGCTTGGGAAAACACTCAAGATATGATGAGAAACATCTTAGATCATATTGGATTAAATTATGTTGAAGCTGAAGGTGAAGCTGCATTCTATGGACCAAAACTTGATATTCAATTCAAGAATGTTCATGGTAAAGAAGACACTATTATAACTGTTCAAATAGACTTTGCTTTAGCTGAGAAGTTTGGTATGACTTATATCGATAAGGATGGTAATAAGAAACTTCCTTATATCATTCATAGATCATCAATTGGATGTTATGAAAGAACTTTAGCAATGTTAATTGAAAAATATGCTGGTGCTCTTCCAACTTGGTTATCACCTGTTCAAGCTAAAATTCTACCAATCTCTGATAAGTACAATGACTATGCAGAAAAGGTTGTTAAAACTTTAAGAAACAATGGTGTTAGAGTTGAAGCTGACTACAGAGCTGAAAAGATTGGATATAAGATTAGAGAGGCTAGATTAGAAAGAAGTCCTTACATCATCATTGTTGGTGAAAAGGAAGCTCAAGACAATACTGTTGCTGTTAGAAGCAGAAAGAATGGTGAAGAAGGTGCTATAGACCTTAACCAATTCACTGAAAGAATTGTAGCTGAAATTAAAAATAAAGAAAAGTAATAACAAAAATACTACTGGAAAAATCCAGTAGTATTTTTTATTTCCTATTCAATTATAAAAAGTTTTTCTTCAAACGAATTTACCAATGCCTTAAAATCATCTTTGTCTAAAGTGAATTCTATATCCATTACTCCAAATGGGGCTAATGCACTTGGTAATTGGCATTTTATATTTTTTCCTAAACAAATATATTTATCTCCTTCTTTTCTACAAGCAAGTCCCTTTTTCCATAAAGAATATGAATATGCACCTAAGGTAGCTAAAGTTTTGTCTTTTCTATATTTAAAAGCAAAAACTTTTCCTTTATTAGAAAATACTATTCTATCAACATCACCTTTCTTATCTGAAATTCCTGCCATTTTGAACTTACCATCCTCAGAATTCAATTCATATATAATTTTTTCTCCTTCTTTCAAAATATCTATTAGTAAAGTAGGTAAATTATTAATTATATTATTAATCATAGCGTCACTACCCTCTCCATAAAAATTCTTTCCATCCATTTTGTAATATAAACCATCATAACATTTTATAAATTCATCCTTAACTAATACTTTTCTTAGAGAAACAAAGTCATCAAAATAATCAGCTAGCATAATATTTACTTCTCTTTCGCTATATCTATCTTCATCCTTAAATACTTTAACTATTTCCTCTAAAACTATCTTTCTCTTCATATATTGAACTGGAATTGAGGTTAATTTCCCATTTACAATATAACTTTGTAAAATAGATTTATTGTATTCATTTTCTCTTTCATCATGTTCCTTTGAAATTTCCTCATTTACATTAATCATAGAAATCAATGTATTTTTTAGAATTTCCTCATTTATAGAATACATAACGTAATACTGTTCTTTTTTTGATGTAACCAACCCAACTTCCTCTAATTTTTTTAAGTGAAAACTTACTGTTGCTGCAGTAACCCCTAATCTTAATGCTAATATTTCAACATACATTGAACTTTCTAATAAGCTACTTAAAATAGTTAATCTAGTTTTATCTCCTAATGCTTTAAAAATTGCTACATTATTTTTCATTTGATCCTCTCCTTCAACCTTCTAATTCCCAATCATATCAAATAATTGCTGAGTCTCTTTTGATGTTATATCTACTATTTCATAGAAAAATTCCTTTTGACTCATTTCTCCTCTTTCAATAATATCATCAATTTTTCCATCTCTAATAAATAATAATTTTTTTGAATAACTTGCTATCATTGAGTCATGTGTTACCATTAATATGGTTTTACCTTCATTATCATTCATTTGCTTTAATAAGCTCAGCATTTCATGAGAATTTTTTGTATCTAAATTTCCTGTAGGTTCATCTGCTATTATTAGTTTAGGATTGTTAACCAATGCTCTTGCTGATGCTGCTCTCTGCTTTTGACCGCCTGAACATTGAGCAGGATACTTATCTAAAATTTCACTTATTCCTAATTTAACTGATACCTCTTCTACCTTAAGTTTAATTTGTTCCTTAGATTTTCCTGCTGTTAATAATGGTATTCCAATATTTTCTCTTAAAGTCAATTCGTCTATCAAATTAAACTCCTGAAATATGAATCCTATATTCTCATATCTAAACTTAGCAATATCTACTTCATTCATTGCTTTAACATTTTTACCATTTATAATAACCTTCCCACCTGTAGGGATATCTATTGTTGACATAATATTTATTAATGTAGATTTTCCAGAGCCTGATGGACCCATTATTCCAATAAAATCTCCTTCACAAATACTCAAATCTACATCTTTTAATGCCTTAAAGCTTGATTCCTTAATACCATATGATTTCTCAACATCTATAGCTGTAATAATCTCTTTCATTTTAAACCCTCCCTATACCATTCATTATTATTTTCTTATATCCAAGATAATTAATTATCATTAATACAATAGGTGTAATAACCACCTCAAATATTATTGCATTTCCAAAATAGCTAGTATATAATCCTGACATCATATTAACTGCAGTTATAAGTATACTAGGCATTCCACATATAATTAAGATTATTAAAAACAATATTATTACTTCAAATTTTATAGTTTTCATTATTTCTTTCTTTAAGTAACCAACTAAAAGTAATTGTTTAAAACTTTTTATCTTCTTAAATGAATCAGAAATAATATTATAAATAAATGAAATCCCTATAATCACTTGAATTATTCCAAATGCAATAATTGTTGATAATTCATAAGCTTTACTCTCAATGTTGAATGTATATAAAAATAATGTACTTATGGTTATAGATATTAAAAATATTACTTGATTTCCCATTCTAAATAATGAATTTTCTATATTACTTATTGAAATAAACTTAACTTTATCATCTTTAAAAAATCTCTCTTTAAGTCTACAAAGAATCCAAGGTAATGTGTATTTCACCATACCATATCCCCCATAAATACTAAGTATGGATATAAGTGATATATATTGTCCAATATCCTTTATTTCAACAGGAAGTAAAAAACACATAAAAGGTGTAAGATACAAAATTAAATAAACTAACATTTTATACTCAAAATATTTTTTATACATTTTATTTCCGTCTTTATCTTCAAGTATGATTTCTCTAACTTCTTTTCTTATAAAATATCCTAAGCTCAATATCATTACCTGAATAAATATGACTATAATAACCATAATTACAACAACAATAGCTGCTGGATCTATAAAATTGCCATTAGATATTCCCATTAAGTCAAACAGCCACGGAAACGTTATAATAATAATTCCAAAAGCTAAAACTAATCCAGCAATTGACCCAATTAAAAGTATTATTAAATTTTCAACAAATATTATACTTGCTATTTCATATACTGACCTTCCCCCAATTGCAACAATAGCCATTTCTTTAGTTCTTGATTTAAGAAAATATGAATTAGCGAAATTTACAAATACAATTATACTTATCATTACTACTAAGCCCATCATTACACTAGAACCTGACACACTATATAAACTTTCATTAAATAATAAATTAAAGTTTATAAATACAAACGCTACTGAAATTGCTACTGATAATAAATAAGCTGTGTATTTTGTTTTATTATTTTTGACCATTAAACAAGCAAATTTAATTAATCCCATATCACACTCTCCCATAAAATTAATTTCTATATTTGTATTATATTCCCACTTAGTTCTTTTAGTCAATCTATTTAGATAATTATTTAAATAAATTTATTTCTATCTACTATTTTCATGTAATTAAATTTGAAAAAAATAAAAAAGTTGCTATAATCATCGTTATAACAACTTTTTTATTTATTATATTGTTTCTAAAGCCTGCGCTATATCATTTTTAATATCTTCAAAGTCTTCAATACCAACAGAAAGTCTTAACATATCAGGAGTAACCCCACTAGCTAATTGTTCCTCTTCACTTAATTGGCTATGAGTAGTTGTTGCTGGATGTAATATACAGCTTCTTGAATCACCTAATGTAACCACTAATGCAACTAAATTTAATGCCTTAGTAAATTTCTTGGCTTCCTCAATTCCACCCTTAATTCCAAAGGTTAATAATCCACTAGCACCCTTCTTTAAGTATTTTGTTGCTCTTTGATACTCCTTATTTGTTTCTAAGTAAGGATAGTTAACCCAACTTATTTTTTCATTATTACTTAACCATCTTGCAAGCTCTAAAGCATTACTTGAATGCCTTTCCATTCTTAAATGAAGTGTTTCAAGCCCTAAATTAGTTAAGTATGCATTAAATGGACTTTGACATGCTCCTAAATCTCTTAAAAGTGTTACTCTAAGCTTAACAATATAAGCTGCATTACCAAAGGTTTCAACATACTTCATTCCATGATAGCTTGCATCTGGTTCAACTAAGCTTAAGAACTTTCCATTATCCCAATTAAAGTTTCCACCATCTACAATAATTCCTCCAATTGTTTGAGCATGACCATCTGAATACTTAGTAGTTGAATGTATTACTATATTTACTCCATGCTCAAATGGATTACAATGATATGGTGTAGCAACAGTATTATCAACTATAAAAGGAACCTCTAATTTTTTTGCTACACTTGATAGCTTATCAAAATCTAAAATATTTAATCCTGGATTTCCTATTGTTTCACCATAAATTGCTTTAGTATTTTCTCTTGCGCAACTTAAAAATTCTTCTTCACTTGCTTCTGGATCAATAAAAGTTACATCTATTCCTAGCTTCTTTAAATTTACAGAGAATAAATTTATTGTACCTCCGTATAATGATGAAACTGCAATAATATGATCACCAACTTCACATATATTTAAAATCGCTAATAATACAGCTGCCTGCCCTGATGAAGTAGCAACAGCTCCTACTCCCCCTTGTATCTTTGAATACTTCTCTTCAAACGCCCCAATAGTAAGATTTGAAATTCTACTGTATAAATGCCCCTCAGCTTCTAGATTAAATAATTGTGCTAAATGATCTGGATCAT
>JBOFQV010000023.1:0-4815 GCA_051650705.1 Clostridium sp. | reverse complement strand
GTTCTAATAACTTCACTCTTTGTTATACAAAGTAAATCATTATTACCTTTTAATTCATTCTTACATTCCTTAAATCTTTCCCCTCTAAAATCTTCTTCAGCTAAATTAAATTTTTGTATAGAGGTTCCCATTGCCCCATCAAGGATTAATATTTTTTTCTTTAATTCTTCTCTAATATCTTTCATTTTTTGCCCCCAATTTCTAAAAGTAAAAGATGGTATAATTTATTATAATATACCATCTTTTACAACATATATAAATACTTTTCTACACATTAATGATATTATTTTCCTTTAAAAGCTTAACTCCCTCTTCACCAGACAATGCTTTTGAAAAATAATACCCTTGCATAATATCACAATTCAAACTTTTTAGAAAATCCATCTCTTCTTGTTTTTCTACCCCTTCAGCTACAACATTCAAATTTAGTTGATGAGCTAAAGATATTATTAATCTTACAACCATTTGTTTCTTTATATCATCTCTTATACCATAGATAAATTCACCATCTATTTTCACCTCTGAAATAGGGAGATTTATTAATTGTGATAGTGATGAATATCCTCTTCCAAAATCATCTATTGATACATTTACTCCTATTGCCATCAGTTCATGTAACATTTTTATTACTTTATTGTAATCCTTAATTAAACTTCCCTCTGTTATTTCAATTGTTAAGTATTTACCTTCTAGTCCACTTTCCTCTAAAGCACCTTTTACAGCATTAACAATTTCTCCTTCTATAAAGGTTTTTGGAGATATATTTACTGATACTGGAATCTTCTCATAGCCTTCATTTTGCCACTTTTTATTTTGAATACATGATCTTTTTAAAACATATCTATCTATATCTAATATCAAAGTTGACTCTTCTGCTATTTTAATAAACTCATCCGCTTTTATTTTCCCATACTCCGTACTATTCCATCTTAATAAAACTTCAAAGCTAACTATTTTATTTGTCTTAGCACTAATTTGAGGTTGATAATATAGTTCAAGCTCCTTATTGTTAAAAGCTTTTCTTATACCTTGCTCCATTTTTATTCTATAGAAAAATTCTTCTCTTATATCAATACTAAAATATTGTGCAAGGCCTCCTCCTTTTTCTTTTGACTTATACATAGCCATATCAGCATTTTTAATTATTTCTGAAATATCCTCTCCATCATTTGGATAAATTGAAACTCCCAAGCTTCCAGTAATTTTATATATTCCTCCTAATAAAGAAAAGTCTTCACTTAATAATTTAAGAGCCTTATCTATGGTTTCACCCATGTCCAATTCTCCGCTTCCCCATTTTACAACTACAAACTCATCTCCACCTAATCTAAAGACCTTGGTATTTGCATCAACTAAATTCTTAAACCTATCTCCAACTAATGATAATAGAATATCTCCCTGCTCATGCCCTAGCATATCGTTTATTTGTTTAAATTTATCAATATCTATAAATATAACTCCAATTTTATTTTCTTTATTATTCTCTAGTATTTCCTTTAAGCAAGCGTTAAAGCTAGTCCTATTTGGTAAATTTGTTAATGAATCTAAATATGCTAATTTATGAAGCATATCCGTTGAATCATTCAGTTTTGACACATTTTTTTCTAATGTAGCACTTAAAAAAGTAATTTTAGAAAATTCCTCCTTAAGTTTTAATAGTAAACCCTTAATAACATCTCCCTCTAAGTTCCCCTTTTTCCTCATTTACCAGCCCTCCTTTACCCTAACACTTACATTATACCTTACCAGAATTTTATTTACAATTATTACTTTAACTGTATTAAATTGCAAATTAAAAAAAGAGGATTTACTCCTCCCTTTTATAATTTATCCACTATATTACTTATATCATTTTTAATTTTATTTTTTAATGTCGTTAATTTTTGTTTATTATCTCTTAAACACCTTAACTTTCTTTCTCCATCTGCCTTACTTTCTTCAGCCTCATATTTTTTGTCTATAAATCGTCTTCCCCCGTCTTCATCACCTGCTGAAATTGCTCTTTGTGCATATTTAGAATACTTTTCAATTTCTGCATTGTGTTGTTCTATTGCCTTTATCATTTCATCTTCTTGTTCTAAAGCTTCCTTCTCTTCTATTAAAATTTCATTAAGCTCTATATTTCTTTCTTCTAAAAGCTTTTTTAATTCTTCACTTTCTTTAATTTGAGAGGTATCTAGGCTCCTGCTAATTAATTTAGAATACTTTGATAATATGCTCACCCTACTCACTCCTATTATATATTTGTTCCTAATTTTTTAAGCTTGTATAAAATTTATGATCCATACTAACAATTATATTTTCCCAATATTTTACTGTCAAATGATTTTTGTAATATGTTTACATCAACAACAATAAAATATTTATGTATTAATATTTTAAGGAGGATCAAATGGCAGACCAATCACCCCTTCTCCCGTTACTACTTTCATCCCTTGCAGGACTAAGTACTTTACTAGGAGCTATTATAGTTTTTTTATTTAAACCAAAGGATAACAGATTAATTACTTTTTCTCTTGGCTTTTCTGCTGGAGTAATGTTAACAGTATCATTTACAGATTTATTGCCAAGCGCAGAGCAAACATTGTCTAAATTTAAAGGAGAATATTTAGGAGTTACTCTTTCAATAATTTTCCTTTTAATTGGAGTTGCTATGGCCTATTTAATCGATAAATTCATCCCATCTGACGAAGATAATGCCTCATCAAATAAAAAGAGCAACTCAAAAGAACTTTATAATTTAGGAATAGTATCAATGATTGCTATTATGCTACATAATTTCCCTGAGGGTATAGCTACTTTTATGTCATCATATCATAGCATTTCTCTTGGCATTTATATTACAATAGCAATTGCCCTACACAATATACCTGAAGGAATATCTATTGCAGTACCTATTTACTACTCAACTGGAAGTAAATATAAAGCAATAAAATATGCTTTTATTTCAGGAATAGCAGAACCACTTGGTGCTTTATTAACATTTTTGTTTTTAAAACCATTTATAAATGATTTATTTTTGGGAATTATTTTTGCCCTTGTTGCTGGAATAATGCTTTATTTATCTTTAATTGAATTACTCCCAACTGCTAGAAAATATAATCATACAAAAATATATCTATATTCAATTTTTCTTGGTGTTTCAGTAATGCTAATAAGTCATATGCTTCCGCACTAAATTGTGTAATATTTTTGAAGAAAATATATCATTTGTTAATTTTTTCTTTAATCATATCATATTTATTGACTTTAATAAATTAAAATTCTAAAATGATTTTATATTTTAAAGTAAAGTTGATTGGAGAATATATTAATGGATATAATAACAACTTTTATAGATATTTTTCTACATTTAGATAAATATCTTGGTTCAATAATTAATGAATATGGCCCACTAACACTAATACTATTATTCATAATACTATTTTGTGAAACAGGATTAGTAATTTTACCTTTTTTACCTGGTGATTCATTGCTTTTTGCCTCTGGTGCCTTTGCTGCTCTTGGATATTTAAATGTTTTCGAGTTATATTTAGTTTGTCTTGTAGCTGCAGTAATTGGAGATACAATAAACTATCACATTGGATTAACTCTTGGAAGTAAACTAATTGGCAAGGAAAACTCTAAATTAATAAAAAAAGAGCATATAGATAAAACCCAAGCTTTTTATGAAAAGCATGGTGGCAAAACTATTATATTAGCTAGATTTGTTCCAATAATAAGGACATTTGCTCCATTTGTTGCAGGTGTAGGTAAGATGGAATATAAAAAATTTATTAGCTATAATGCCGTAGGTGGCTTTTTATGGGTAACTATAGGTATTTTTGCTGGATATTTCTTTGGTAATCTCTCTTTTGTTAAAGATAATTTTTCAATAATAATTATAGCAATAGTATTAATTTCTGTAGTTCCTATGGTAATTGCTTTTATAAAAGAAAAATATTCTAAAAAGGAATGTATTAATGATTAATATTTTGGGGCTGTTTTAAAACAGCCCTAATTAATTACTTTTAAATTAACTTTACCACTTAAGTTTACTACTCTACTTTTCAAGCTTTTTAAGTAATCCATCTAGAACTTCAATGTGAACTTCCTCATCTTCAATTATTCTCTCTAATATTCTCTGTATATTTTTATCCTCAATTTCTTCAATATGCTTTTTATATTGTGCGATAGCCTCTACCTCTCCTTGTATATCACTCTTTATCATATTCTTAATGTCTTTTCCATAGTTTATAAATTTAGGAGTCCAGCATTGAAACTTATCTTTCTTAACTCTTCCATAATAAGGTTCTCCACCAAGCTTTAAAATTAATTCTCCTAGTATTTCAAGATGCTTCATTTCAACCATTGAAATTCCGAGTAAAGCTTCTCCTATTTCTTCATTTATCTCCTCACATCTTATATGATGATTTACATATTGTGTTGTTGCTGTCATCTCTGATACAGCTCCTGCAAAATCATTTGATATGATCTCTGCATACTTTTTATTTTTACATTTAATTTTAACCTCTGGATATGGTTTTGTACTTTCATAAGAATTTTTCTTTTTCCCTTTACTTTTACATTCACATTCAATTCCTTTGTTATCAGCTATTTCATCTTGTGGCAGCTCTCTAAATCCTAAAGAACTATTGAATCCTATTCCTTCTAATGCCATATTTTCTACATCTGAACGCATATTTCTCTCCCATAATAATTATCCACTATTATAATATATTTATAATAGTGGATAATGTGAATCTCTTTTATTTATTAGGAAATAAATCTTCTAGTATTAAGTTATTTTCATAAACTAATTTTGCTATATCTTCT
>JBOFQV010000022.1:0-3841 GCA_051650705.1 Clostridium sp. | reverse complement strand
CCTGGAGATATTTTAAGAATTGGAAATAGCTTAAGTTGTGCTAGAAGATTTAAGGAATTTATGAAAAGGGAAGAGGGTGAAACAGCCTTTCCTAAAATAGAGGACTTAGTTAATATATTAGAGGGGATTAAGCCTCTAGAGGATGATATTTTAAGAGCTATAGTATCAGAGGAGGAAATTAGTGATAAGGCTAGTAGCACTCTTTATGATATTAGAAGAAGCTTGAGAGAAAAGAATTCAAATGTTAGAGAGAGAATAAATTCATTGATGAAGTCAAACTCTCAATACTTACAGGATAATCTTTATACAATAAGAGGAGACAGATATGTTCTTCCTGTTAGAGCTGAGTATAAGGGAGCTGTACCAGGGCTAGTACATGACCAAAGTAGTACAGGAGCAACTCTGTTCATTGAGCCAATGGGACTAGTTAATTTAAATAATGAAATAAAGGAGCTTATGCTAAAGGAAAAGGCAGAAATCCACAGAATTTTAACTGAGTTTTCAGCAAGAATTCAAACTAATGGAAGCATACTTTATTCAAATTACAAAATACTAACTAAGCTAGATTTCATATTTGCAAAAGGAAAGTATGGTTCAAAAATTAGAGGGAATATGCCAGAGGTTAATGAGGATGGAAGCTTTGATATAATTCAAGGAAGACATCCACTAATTGATCCAAAAGTTGTTGTTCCATCAGATGTTTATCTTGGGGATGAATTTACAACCTTAATGATAACAGGACCAAACACAGGGGGGAAAACTGTAACCTTAAAAACAGTTGGGCTTATTCACATGATGGGAATGAGTGGTCTTTTAATTCCTGCAAAGGATGGTTCTTCAATTGGAATATATGAAGAAATATTTGCAGACATTGGAGATGAGCAAAGTATAGAGCAAAGTCTTTCAACCTTCTCCTCTCACATGACTAATATTGTTAATATTTTAAATTATACAAACAAAAAGTCTCTAGTTCTTTTAGATGAATTAGGAGCTGGTACAGATCCAATTGAAGGAGCTGCTCTTGCAATTTCAATTTTAGAGGAGCTTAAGAGAAGTGGAGCTAAAATAATTGCAACAACTCACTATAGTGAACTTAAAGGATATGCGCTAAAAACTCCAGAGGTTGAAAATGCATCTGTTGAGTTTGATGTGGAAACTTTAAGACCAACTTATAGACTTTTAATTGGAGTGCCGGGTAAATCTAATGCCTTTGAAATTTCAAGAAGACTTGGATTAAATAACTCTATAATCTCTAATGCTAAGGAGTATTTATCAAAGGAAAATCTTCAATTTGAGGATTTAATTAGAGATTTACAAGAAAAGAGCATTATAGCTAAGAGAGATGCTAGAGAGGCAGAAAAAATTAAGTTAGATGCATTAAAACTAAAGGAAGAGTATGAAGAGAAAATTAGTAAAATGCATGTTACAAGAGATAAGGCCTATGAAGAGGCTAGAAAGGAAGCTAAGGATATTGTTTCAAGAGCTAAGGATGAAGCTGATGAAATTTTAAGGGCTATGAGAGAGCTAGAAAAGCTTGGAATAGCTAATGGTGGAAGAGCTAGGCTTGAGGAGGAGAGAAAGAAGCTTAAGGACAGTCTAGAGGATAAGCAAAAGGCATTAATGGCTTCAAAATCAGAGGATGGAGAGTTAATTGATGAGGTGGAGCTAGGAATGGATGCCTTCTTACCATCTTTAAATCAAAAGGTTGTAGTTATTTCTCTTCCTGATAATAGAGGAGAGGTTCAAGTTGAAGCTGGAATTATGAAGATTTCAGTTAAGCTTAAGGATCTTAGAAGAGTTCAAGGGCAAGCTGTTAAAAAAGAAAAGAAGAAGAGAGAAGTTAAGCTTAATCTTAGAACTGTAGATTCTAGATGTGATTTAAGAGGACTTGATGGAGAAGAGGCTTGCTATAGAGCTGATAAGTATCTTGATGAAGCTTATTTAGGTAATTTGGGTGAGTGCACTCTTGTTCATGGTAAAGGAACTGGGGTTTTAAGAAAGGCTATCAATGATATGCTTAAGCGTCACCCTCATGTTAAGAACTATAGACTTGGTGTTTATGGTGAAGGAGGAGACGGAGTTACTATTGTTGAACTAAAATAGATAGTGGAAAGTGGTGCTTGTTTTAACTAGTGCCACTTTAATTTAATTTATTCATAAAATTTTAAAATATTTAAAAGGTTTTCATTTGCTAATATGTTAATTTTAGTATGTTTTGTTAAGAAAAATGTCGAAATTATTAATAAATCTCTTTATTTTTTTTCTTATGTCTACTATAATGGTTTTATCATAAAAAAGGATATATAGTGGGAGAGATATTAAATGAAAACTAAGGATTCATATGTACTAGTAATTGGAGCGTCTATTGTTGATATAATTGGATTTAGCAGAAGTAAATATAAGGAAAAAGATTCTATTCCAGGGAATATTAAAATTTCTCTTGGAGGAGTATGTAGAAATATTTCTGAAAACATGGCAAGAGTAGGAGTTGAAACTGAATTTATTTCAATTCTTGGTAATGATGAACAGGGAAGAAATATGCTAGATCATTCTAGAATGATTGGATTTAGCATGGAGAACTCTTTAATGCTTGAGGAAGGATGTACTCCAACCTACATGGCGATTTTAGACGAGAGTGGAGAAATGGTTTCAGCTGTTGTTGATATGGAAAGCTTAGATGAAATGGATAGTGAATTTGTAGATTCAAAGAAAGATATTATTTGTAATGCTGAATATACAATCTTAGATGCAGATAATGCAGAGCTTTTAGAATATATACTTACTACATATGAAGGGAAAACTAAGTTTGTTTTAGACCCAGTATCAGCAGCTAAAGCAGAGAAGATAAAGCATTTAATTAAGTATTTCCATACAATTAAGCCAAATAGATATGAGGCAGAAATTTTAAGCGGAATGGAAATAAAAAATGATGATGATTTAAAAGATGTAGCAAATTATTTCTTAGGTCTTGGAATAGAAAATGTATTTATTTCTCTAGATTCTGATGGAATTTACTATGCAAATCAAGAAGAATGTGGTAAAATCAAGGGAAAAGCAAAGATAATTAAAAATACAACAGGGGCTGGAGATTCATTTGTAGCTGGAGTAGGATATGGTTATACTAAAAAGTTATCTATAAAAGATACAGTAAAGTTTGCAATTGCAATGTCTATAATTACAATTGCCCATGAGGATACCATAAATCCAAAAATGAGTGAAGAACTTGTAAAAATGTACATAGAAAAAATAGAGTGGGAAGAAATTTAAGTTCATAATAATTTCTTTTAAGATGATGTATCTTTACCTATAAGTATAAGATACATCATTTTTATATATAGAGAGGGGGCAGTAAATGTATTTAATTAGTGCTTGTCTTTGCGGTATAAATTGTAGATATAATGGGTATAGCTCTGAAAAAGAGGAGCTTATTGAACTTGTTAGAAGTGGGCAAGGGATTCTTGTGTGTCCTGAGCAATTAGGTGGAATGGCAACGCCAAGGGTTCCATGTGAAATAGTTGGGGATTATAAGGAGCTTTTAAAGGGAAAAGGGCAAATTATTAATTCTATGGGGGAGAATAAAACAAAGGAATTTATTAAAGGTGCAGAAGAAGTTTTAAATTTAGCTAAAAGGCTAGGGGTAAAAAAAGCAATACTGAAGGAAAGTAGTCCATCTTGTGGGTGTAATTTTATTTATGATGGAAGTTTTTCAGGGAAAAAAATCAAAGGAATGGGTATAACTGCATATTTATTAAAGGAAAATGGAGTTAAGGTTGTTTCAGATGAGAGTTACATTAAAGGAGAAGATGAAAATTGATAAATTTGATTTATATTATATTAGCTG
>JBOFQV010000021.1:0-31931 GCA_051650705.1 Clostridium sp. | reverse complement strand
TTCATAGACTTTGATTTATTCGCACATACTTCCATAGCACTAATAACATTCCATCTAAAGCTATTTCTCTCAAGCTCAGCAACAGCATCAATAGTAGTTCCACCAGGTGAGCAAACCATATCCTTTAATTCACCAGGATGCTTTCCTGTTTCCAAAAGTAATTTACTTGAACCAAGTAATGTTTGAGCTGCCATTTTATATGCCTTATTTCTTGGTATACCAAGCTTAACTGCTCCATCTGCCATTGCTTCAATAAACATGAATACATATGCTGGAGAAGAACCACAAAGCGCTGTAAAGGCATCAAAATTCTTTTCTTCTAATTCTTCCACTTCACCAAGACTTAAAAATAAATTCTTAATATATTCTAATTCACCAGAAGTTAAATTTTTATTTCCACATATTGCTGTCATACCTTCTCCAACCATTGCTGGTGTATTTGGCATTGTTCTTACTACCTTGCTATTTTCTCCAATCCAAGATGTTAAAGTATTAACTTCTAACCCTGCTGCTATTGAAACTATTATGGCATCTTTTTTAAAGCTTTCTTTAACTTCTTCTATTATTTTTTTATACATATTTGGTTTAACAGCTAAAATTACTATATCTGATTTTTCTGCTACTTCTTTATTATTTAAAGTTATGTTTATATTAAATTCTTCTTTAAGTTTATCTAATTCATTTTTATTTGTTCTTGATACTATTATGTTTGAAGGCTCTTCAAATTTTTTATTTACTATTCCTGATAATATTGCTTTTCCCATATTACCGCAACCAATAAATCCAATACTCTTGCTCATTTCATTCACCTCTAATAATTATTTCCTTTATTATACAATAAATAAATATAATAAAAAAGCTACGAAAACTCGTAGCTTCTATTTTTCCATAAGGTCTAAATCACCAAATTTACTGTATTGTCCAAGCCATGCAAGCTTTACTGTTCCAACCGGACCATTTCTTTGCTTAGCTATAATACATTCACCAACATTCTTTTCTTCTGTTTCCTTGTTATAGTACTCATCTCTATATAAGAACATAACAACGTCAGCATCCTGCTCAATTGACCCTGATTCTCTAAGGTCAGAAAGCATTGGTCTATGGTCTGCTCTTTGTTCAGGAGCACGTGAAAGCTGTGATAGGGCTATTACAGGGCATTCCATTTCCTTTGCTAAAGCTTTTATAGATCTTGATATTTCAGATACCTCTTGTTGTCTGTTATCTGAACCAGATGAACCAGACATAAGTTGAAGGTAGTCAATCATTATCATATCTATTTTTCCTTGTTCCATTCTAAGCCTTCTACATTTATTTCTCATTTCCATTACTGTAACACCAGCAGTATCATCAATAAATATTTTAGCTTTCGATAATGGACCTGTTGCTCTTGCAATGTTTTCCCAGTCCTTATCATCAAGATTACCTGTTCTAAGTCTTAACATATCAACATTAGCCTCTGAACATAATAACTTATATGCAAGCTGTTCTCTTGGCATTTCCAGAGAGAATACAACTACTCTTTTCCCCTGTCTTAATGCAGCATTTTCAGTAATATTAAGTGCAAATGTTGTTTTTCCCATAGAAGGTCTGGCTGCAATAAGCACCATATCTCCTTTTTGGAATCCAGAAGTTTTTTCATCTAAATCTCTAAATCCAGAACCAACCCCTGTTATACCACCTTTGTTATTACAAAGTCTTTCTATTTCAACAAATCCTCTTTCTAATACATCTGCCAACACTTCAAAGTCACTACTGCTTTTCTTTTCAGATATATCAAAAACCTTTTTTTGAGCCTGATCTACTACATCATCAACCTCACCTTGATTATTATAACTCTCTTCTATAATCTTTGTAGCGGATTTAATTAACTTTCTTAATGTTGATTTATCCTCAACTATTTTTGCATAAGATTCTAAGTTAGCTGTTGTTGGAACTGAAGAGCTAACCTCAGTTATGTATGTAATTCCGCCTGCTCTTTCTAGTGAGTCATTAGATTTTAAATATTCTAATAATGTTACCAAGTCTACAGCCATATCTTTTTTGTACATTTCTACTATAGCTTTAAATATAACTTTATGCCCATCTCTATAGAAGTCATTTTCTTCTAACTTTTCAGCAACTTGAGCAATACAAGTTTTATCAATAATCATTGATCCTATAACAGATTGTTCTGCCTCAATGCTATGGGGTAAACTTCTCATAACATCTCCTTCCATATTCTCACCATCCTTTCTCACTTTTAAAAATACTGTAATAATTATATCAAATTTTAAATAAAAAAACACCTAATAAGAAGATTATATCCTCTTATTAGGTAGTTTATCTTATTTAAAAACTATTTCCATAATTTCTTCAATTGTTTCCATTGGATTAACTTCAATATCAGTTAATCCAGCAGGAATTTCTGCCTCGTTATCCTTTGGAACTAATGCAAGCTTGATTCCTTTTCTTCTTGCACCATATATTTTTTCAAATATTCCTCCAACAGGTTTAACCTTACCTCTTAAAGATATTTCCCCGGTAATTGCAACGTCTTGTCTTAATGGTTTCTTCATTAATGCACTAATAATACATACTGTTATAGCCGCACCTGCTGAAGGTCCATCTATTTTTCCACCACCAATTACATTAACATGGATATCATAATCCTTAATGTCTTTTTCAGTAATCTTTCTAATAACTGAAGCTGCATTAAATACTGAGTCTTTTGCCATTGAACCTGCTGTTTCATTGAATCTTACAGTTCCAGTTCCCTTCTTTTTAGCTGGGAATGCACATGCTTCTATTTCTAGAGTTGACCCAATAAATCCACTGACACCTAGTCCATATATATGTCCAATTTCACCCTTAGTTTTTGTTATTGGTCTTTCATACGGAACGTATCTTCCAACAGCTATAACTTGTTCAACATCATTAAGTGTAATACTCTTACATTGTCCATTCTCAGATGAATAAAGTGCAAATCCATAAGCATCAGTTAATATATTAACTGCTTTTCTACCTTCAATTGTATATCTGCTAATAAACTCTGCAACACCTTTTCCAAGTCTAACCTTAAGCTTTTTAGCAGCATTTTTAACAATTTGCTCTATATCTGATGATGATAATGGTTCAAAATAAACCTCTGTACATCTTGATCTTAAAGCTGGATTTATTTCACCCGGCTCTCTAGTAGTTGCCCCTATAAGGACAAAGTCTGCTGGTGCTCCCTTATCAAAAAGATATTTTATATACTTTGGAGTGTTTTCATCATCTGGATCATAGTAAGATGATGAAAATTCAACTCTCTTATCTTCTAAAACCTTTAATAGCTTATTTTGAAGTATATTATCTAATTCACCAATTTCATCAATGAATAAAACCCCACCATGTGCCTCTGTAACTAAACCTGGCTTTGGCTCTGGTACTCCAATTTCAGCTAAATCTCTTTTACTTCCTTGATATATTGGATCATGAACTGAACCTAATAATGGGTTTGTTATTTCTCTTGGATCCCATCTTAATGTAGTTCCATCAACTTCAACAAACTTAGATTCTTCATCAAAAGGAGTAAAGCTTAATTTCTTTGAAGCCTTTAATGCTATTCTTGCCGCTGTTGTCTTACCAACTCCTGGTGGTCCATAAAGAATTATGTGTTGTGGATATGGTGAAGACAGCTTTGATATTAAAGATTTAATAGCTCTTTCTTGACCAACTATTTCATCTAGTTCTTCTGGTCTTAAAACACTCATTATATTTTTTGCAGTTACTTTCTTATCAAGATTTACTAACTGCTCATATTTCTTTTTAGTCTTATTATTTTCGCTACCTTTTTGTTTCTTTATTACAGAAAGCCTAACTTCATCAATATACTTTTCTTGCTTTTCCATAATAGATCTTTCAACTTTTTCTTCTATCTTAGTTTGTACAAACTTTCTAGCTATTTCTTCTGAAATCCATAGAGAAACATCTTGAATTAAACCTTCTATTTCAGATTCCTTTGGAATTTTATTAACTCTATCTCCATTAAAAGTTATCTTTGCTAATGAATAAACTCTTTCACATATGTTTTCTGAGTTTACATATTTTTGTAACTTAAATCTTATTGTTCTTGATCTTACAGCCCCATCATCTAAAACATTTTCTAGAATCTCAAATAATGCAGTTACTTGAGATTCTATTGTTAAATCCTCACCTAATATAGCATGCAAGATATCCTGTTGCTCTTTATTATCCAATGCTCATCCTCCTTATTGTATAGGAACAATAATTACCTTCATTTTTGTACTTACTTCTGGGTATAATTTAACCTCTACATCATAAGTTCCTGCAACTTTTATTGTATCCATAACTACTTTTTTCTTATCTATTTCTACATTGTACTTTTTATTGATTTCTGCTGCTATATCCTTTGATGTTATAGCACCAAATAATTTTCCATTATCTCCAGCCTTAACAGTTAGTGTAACTTCCTTACCCTTTAACTCTCCAGCTAATTTTTGAGCAGCTTCTAATTCAGCTAACTTTTGCTTTCTTTCATTTTCTTTTTTTGTATTTAATATGTGTAGGCTATTATCTGTAGCTTCTTGTGCTAACTTTCTTGGAAATAAGAAGTTGTTAGCATATCCATCTGATGAATTAACTACATCACCTTTTTTTCCTAGTCCTTTTACGTCTTTTAATAGAATTACTTTCATTCTAGTCACCCACCCTTAAATTTTTAGTTATTGATTTTTTAAGTTTTTCTATTACTTCATCCATTGATTCATTTGAAACCTTAGCTCCTGCAATGTTCATATGCCCTCCACCACCTAAAGCTTCAAGCATTACTTGAACATTAATATCTCCAACTGACCTTCCACTAATGTATATTTCACCATTAATTTCTGCCAGTACAAAGCCAGCTAAAATTCCAGATATATTTAATAGCTCATCAGCAGCCTTTGCAACTATTACAGTGCTTTTCACATCTTTTGGTGAAATTGCAATAGCTATGTTATTTTCAACCTGTGCTGATTTAATTGTTTCAGCTATCATCAAATAATCATTTAGATTATCAGTAAACATTTTTTTAACTTCTATTGTGTCAGCACCTAGATTTCTTAAGAACGATGCTGCTTCAAAGGTTCTTACACCTGTTTTAAAGGAGAATCCTTTGGTATCCATAAATATACCTGCTAATAGCCCTTCAGCCTCTAATACAGACAATTTTGGCTTATCTAGAAGGTACTGTATTATCTCTGTAATCATTTCTGAAGTTGAGGAAGCATATACCTCTATATAATTTAATAATGCACCCTCTACCATGTCTGGACTTCTTCTATGATGATCTATAATAACCTTCTTCTTTGCCTTTTCTATAATGGATAAATCACTTATATAGCTTCTATTGTGAACGTCAACTATAATAACTAATGCATTTTCATCCATTTCTTTTTTAGCTTCATCTATATTTATAAATAGATTATCATATTTTGAATCTTTTCTTAACTTATTTAAGAAATATTCTATTCCATTAATGTCATTGTTTAATATGATATTGCATCTCTTTCCTAATTGTCTTATTGCACTTGAAAGTCCAACTGCGGCTCCAAAGCAATCCATATCTGGATTTGTATGACCAACAATATATATCTTGCTACTTTCATATATCAACTCTTTTAATGCATGAGCTATTACTCTAGCTCTTACTCTTGTTCTTTTTTCTATTTCCTTAGTGTTTCCTCCAAAGAATTTTATATCCTCGTTATTTTTAACAACAGCTTGGTCGCCACCTCTTCCAAGGGCCAATTCTTTTGCAACTGTTGCAAAATTGAAGTTTTCAGCTGGAGAAATGCCTCCTCTTCCCACTCCAATACTTAATGTAATTTCTATCTTATTTCCTTTATTTATTGTAGAAATTTCATCTATTATTTTAAACTTATCCTCTATTTCTTCTTCTACATAAACATCTTCAACTGATAAAACATACTTATTCTTATCAAATTTTACTATCATTGCTTTTAATTTATTTGCATAAGCATTTATAGTTCTATCAATTTCTGCTATTACTAATGGTTTGTTATTTTCATCTGTTGTTTCTAAAGCTTCATTGATATTATCAACCTCTATTAGCATTACACTTTCTTTGGTAGCTGTAACACTTAGAAGGTTTCCTATTTCATTAAAATATAATATAGAAATATCTTCATCATCTTTTTTCACATTTACATTTGTTACTCCATATAAACAATTATTTATTTTTATTCTTTGTGTAACTGAATTTTTATCTGAAAATATTCTTTCTATATTTATGCTTCTAACTACTTTAACTATGTTTTCCCCAGTTAAACTTTCTCCCTTTTTTAATTTATTAAACACATTATTATGCCATATAATTTTTCCTTCACTATCGATTATAGTGATTGGCATTGAAAAATTGAATAAATTTTCATTAAAGGTATTATTTATTTCACTTGTAAACTTATCTATACTTTTTTCTTCATTAATATTTTTAATGGTATTGTAATAGGTATCCCCTAAAAATATAACCATGATTATAATTGCAAACCATACATATTCATAATAAATAAGTATCATGGCAGTACAAACAAGTAAAGCAGGCTTAACAAATAGCTTCATCAAAATTTTGTTTTTCATTAAACGCACTCCTAACGGCTATTGATCTTTTCTGCCAGCAATATATCTTTTTAGTTTACTTAAGCTCTTTCCCTCTCTTTCAACTTCATCATCAGCTCTTATTCCTCTATCAAGTTTATTTTTCATAACATGATCCACTTCTGCTAATGAATATCCAAGCCTTTCAGCTAAAATATATAATATTATAATTGCTCCAGATATACATTCAATTATTGCACCTTGAGCAACATTACTTCCTTTTGTTAAAAGTCTAAAAAATTCTCCAACAACACATAATAAATCTGCTTTTAAATTTTCTATTATTTTAACATTGCTCATGATATTTAAATCTTGCCTCTTCATATTATCCCACCCCATTAACCAACTCTATATGTTGTAAAATAGTTTTAGTTAAATTCAAATAATTACAAGCATATATATATATTTTAGTTATTTTATAGAATTATTGCAAGAAATGTATTAGCTTTTTCCAAAATTTGTTTCATTTTTTCTACACCTATTCATTATTAACCTATATTTTCACCAATATTCATTTAAATATAAAAAAACCCCTGATTAACTCAGGGGATTCTTTATATTACTCAGTTGTGAATGGTAATAAAGCAACTGTTCTTGATCTCTTGATTGCGTCAGTTAATTGTCTTTGGTGCTTAGCACAAGTTCCAGAAATTCTTCTTGGAAGTATCTTTCCTTTTTCTGTAACGAACTTTCTTAACTTAGCGATATCTTTGTAATCTATTGAATCTGCCTTATCTACGCAAAAAGCACAAACTTTCTTTCTAGATCTTCTCATTTTTCCGCCAGTTCTCTTAACGTCTCTGCTCATTTTACTTCCTCCTTACCTAGATTTATTAGAATGGCATATCTCCGTCATCTACAGGAGTTATGTCATTGTCAAAGTTCCCACCAAATGAATTTTGGTTGGATGAATAATCAGAATTATTGAATGAAGAACCATTTCCTCCCATGGAGTCATTGCTTCTTCCTCCACCATTTCCAGTTCCAACGAACTCAAAGCTATCTATAGCTACATCTGTAGTATATCTCTTTGTTCCGTCTTGTGCATCATAACTACCAGTTCTGATGCTTCCTGAAACAGCTAATTGGCTACCTTTTGAAAGGTATTGTGATATTGTTTCTGCAGTCTTTCCAAAAGCAACGCAATTGATAAAGTCTGTTTCATCTTTTTTGAAAGGTCTGTTTACAGCTACTGTTAATCTGCAAACTGCATTACCTGAACCCGCAGCAAATCTTAGCTCTGGATCTTTAGTAAGCCTACCTATAAGTATAACCTTGTTCATTGCAATACCACCTCTTAAGCTTCTTCTCTAACGATGATATGTCTCATAACACCATCAGTGATTCTGAAAATTCTGTCTAACTCTCTTGGTAATTCAGTGTTAGCAGTGAAGTTAACTAACGTGTAGTAACCTTCGTTTGTTTTGTTTATTTCGTAAGCAAGCTTTCTCTTACCCCAGAAATCAACATTATCAACAGTTCCACCACCATTTTCGATAACACCCTTAAACTTTTCGATGTTAGCCTTAACAGCTTCTTCATCTAATGATGGGTGTAGTATGAATATAGTTTCGTACTTTCTCATCTAATTCACCTCCTCCCCTCGGACTAACGGCTGTACTTTGTACAGCAGGGATTACAATTTAATATTTTACCATTCACTTTACATTATTTCAAGTTTTTTTTAAATATATGTTTGTGTAATTATTGAAACTTAATTAAGAATTTTCCTCATTTGCCTTTTTAACAATCTTTTTTGCACCTTTTACAAACTTACTTCTTGGAATCATAACAACTCTATTACAGTTAACACATTTAATTTTTATATCTGCCCCTAATCTTGTTACTTCAAAAAGATTTGTCCCACATGGATGCTCTTTCTTCATTTCAACAACATCACCTAAATCAAAAGTTTCTATCATAGTCCTTGCCCCCCTACTTTGTTATTAATTGTGTTTTTGGATATGGTATTTCAATACCTGCTTCATCTAAAGCAAGTTTTATCTCTTTTCTTAATTCTCTCTCCATCTTCCATTGTGAAAGTGGTTTGCTTTTACCAATGACTCTTATAGTCACTCCTGAGGCATTTAAGGAGTTTACACCCACAACCTCTATTGGTTCTACTATTTCCTCCTCATGCTCTTCAAACGCCTTACAAACGCCTTTAATAAGGTCTATAGTAGAATCTACATTAGCTTCATATGCAATTTCCACATCAACTATAAATCTAATGTTTCCTCTTGAGTGATTTGTAACCTCAACAATGCTTCCATTTGGAATAATGTGAATGTCTCCAGTAAAATCTCTAATAACAGTTGTTCTTATTTCAATACTTTCAACAATTCCAGTAAACCTTCCTATTGTTACATGGTCACCAACACCATACTGATCTTCAAATAGTACAAATAATCCATTAATTATATCTTTAACTAAACTTTGTGCTCCAAAACCGAAGGCAACCCCTCCAATACTAGCAGCCGCTAATGAAACGCCACCAAAGAAATTAAATATTATTATAGAAATACCTACTATATATACTGTATATTTTAATATACTCTTAAGTACTGTTCCAATAGTTAAAGCTTTTTGAGAATTTAAAGAAAATTTTCCTTTTGATGCAGCTTGTTGTGCTACAAACTTTTCAATGATTTTATTTCCTATTCTTATAGCTAAGTACATTAATATAATTAGAATAAGGCATGAAATTAATTTACCTATAATTTTTTCTACATCTTCTATATCAATATTAAAAAGCCACAAGAAATTAATGTTTGTTTTATCATCATTAATTTCAAAGAATTTATATAATAATTGATTATTCAATTATTGTTCCTCCTTTCCTATTTAATTAATTCATATCCTCCAGTTGTTCTTTCGTATATATTCTTATAACTGAAATCTATTTTAAGAACCTCATCTAATAGTTCTCTACTTTCTACTCTCACACATATTCCACAGCTTTGAGTAATGCTTGTTGGAGTTGGCATTATTCTTATTGCTATTCCCTTTTCTGTTATTACTGTTTCTGCAGCCATTGCATCATGAGTATTTTTAAATACTATAATTACGTATCCCATGTTTTCCTCCTACTTTAAAAATTTCATATAGTTTTATTATATATGATTTTCCTAATTAATAAATATGACTTTTATATTAACATTTGCTATTTTCATGAAATTAATTTTGTTTTTATTTTATAATTATAATCATAGAATAGTAAAAAATGTTATTCTTAGTTTAAGGGGTTTTATAAATGGGATTTTTAATACAAATTTTTCGTTCAATTATATTTGCTTTTTTAACCGGGTTTTCCATATCCATACCACTTGGTCCATCTGCCCTAGAATCTGTTAGTCGTTCAATCTCTAAAGGCTTTATTGAAGGATTTAAAGTATCTCTTGGAGCTGTACTAGCTGACTTTACAATACTATTAATAGTTAATATAGGATTATTAAGATTCCTTATTAATAACAATACAAACGAGGGAATATTTTGGATTTTTTCAGGCATTTTACTCTCATTATTTAACTTATTTAGTAATAAGTGTAGTAATATCAAGATATCAACTTTTAATTTTGCTGGTAATAAATATGATGGTTTTATATCTGGTTATATTATGACAATACTAAATCCAACTACTATATTTTTATGGATTGCCATAAGTAGTACTGTTTTTTCAATTTGGATTGCTAGAGGAACCTTTTACTTTATTTCTTCAATCTTTTTTATGTTTGTTGGAAGTCTTAGTTGGTTTGCTATTTTAAATCTTTTAGCTTGTAAAGGAGTTAGATTTTTAAAAAGAGATATATCTAAAAGCACTTCTAAAGCTCTTAGTTTATTTTTATCTCTACTTGGGGTATTATTTATAATATATGGTTTTTACAAAATTTTATGTTAGGTGATTATTTATGAATATTTATTTAGATAATGGTAGTACATCATATCCTAAACCAAAGCAGGTTTTAGATAAGATGTATGATTATATGTTAAATGTGGGTGGTAATGCAAATAGATCAAACCATTCAAACTCTTTACAAAGTAATAGAACATTATATCAAACTAGAGAAAAGCTTGCTAATTTTTTTAATTATCCAAAAATAGAAAATGTTGTTTTTACAAATAATATTACAACTTCATTAAACTTCTTGCTTCTTGGCTCTTTAAAAAATGGTGATCATGTTATTACTTCTTCTATGGAACACAACTCAGTTTTAAGACCTTTAACATTATTAAAAAATAAAGGTATCATTGAACTAACAATAGTGAGTGCAAATAAAGAAGGTTTTATTAATCCAATTGATATTGAAGAGTCTATAAAGAATAATACTAAACTTGTTGCTTTATCTGTATGTTCAAATGTTACCGGTTCAATTCAACCAATAGATCATATAGGAGAAATTTGTTCAAAAAATAATATTTTCTTTATCTTAGATAGTGCTCAAGGAGCTGGGCATTTTAAAATTGATATGAAGAAATCAAATATTTCTGCTTTAGCGTGGACTGGACATAAAGGTTTATTAGGACCTCAAGGAATTGGAGGCTTTATTATTTCAGATGAATTTAATGAGATATGTAATACAACTATTGTTGGTGGAACTGGTTCACTTTCACACTCTTTAGAACATCCAACCTACCTTCCTGATAAATTTGAATGTGGAACAATGAATATGCCTGGAATTATAGGAATAAATGAAAGTATAGATTTTATTAATTCAACTTCTTTAGATGATATAGAATTAAAAATAAATTCGTTGCACAAATACCTATTAGATGGATTAAATAAATTTACTAACTTTAAGGTATATGGTGATTTAAGTGGAAGTAATTCTTCTTCTATAATTTCCTTTAATCATATTTCAATGGATTCCTCTGAACTTTCATTTTTATTAGAGGAGCATGGTATAAAAAACCGTTGTGGTCTTCATTGTGCTCCAATAGCTCATGAAACCATCGGAAGTTTTCCAAGTGGTACTGTGCGACTTAGCATAGGTTTCTTTAATACTTTAGAAGAAATTGAATATACAATAAACATCTTAAAACAAATAGATAAAGGTGTTATATTTTAATTAGGTATAAAAGCCTCCTTTAATGGAAATAATTACATTAAAGGAGGCTTTAGTTATGAATAATATTTTTTCTATTGATTCAACATCAGAAAATGCCTATTGTGCAATAAGAGACTATCTTTTTAAAGAGTTAAAACCTATTATAAAAGAAAACCGTCAAATTATTTTTTTATGTATTGGCACAGATCGTTCTACTGGTGATTGTCTTGGACCATTAGTTGGACATCAATTAAAATTTTTATCTAGATCTAATATATATGTTTATGGTACACTTGAAAACCCAATTCATTCTAAAAATTTAGAAACAACTCTATTAAGAATTAATGAAACCTTTGATAACCCATACATAATTGGTATTGATGCATGCCTTGGTGGTATCAATAATATCGGAAAGATTTTTATTGAGAAAAAACCTCTAAAGCCTGGTATAGCATTAAATAAAACTCTCCCTGAAGTTGGAGATATGAGTATAACCGGAATAGTTAATATTTCAGGAAGCTACGAATTTATAGTATTGCAAAATACAAGACTACATACTGTTATGACTTTATCAGATTGTATTTCTAAAGGTATTTATCATTTTACACTTAAATGTTGCGGGGGCAAGAACTGCAAACTTGAAGATCAATTAAAAGATTTGCTTTGTGCTAATTCATCAAATTAAAAAAAGAAATAGTTGGTTACAACCAACTATTTCTTTTTTGTTTTATATTTATTAACAGCTTCATTTAAAACATGAATTTCTTCTTCTGATAAATCATATCTTGAAATTCCTTTATCAACAGGCTTAGCATATGCTGTACTTTCATTTCTTCCATATATACCTGTTAATATAACTCCATCATTATGATCATCTAATATTGCAACAGAAAAACTTAAATCACTACCAACATCTTCAAAGGCTTTGTATCTCATTATAGCAACCTTTTGAACACAATCTTTCATTCTTTCTTCTATCTTCTTGCATTCTTCAATTGCTATTTCTGACTTTTCAGCTGACTTTTCAATATTATCAAGGCTATTAGTAATTAAATCCTCTAGATTTTTACTATTAACTCCCCTCATCATCTTTCTATACTTCTTTTCTAATTTACCTAATGAACTCATCAATACTAAAGTTATTATTAATAATAATGCTGTTATTACTGCTAAAGCTATAATTATATATGCGCTATATTCATTTATGCTGTTCATTATATTATCCACTTAATTTCATTCCTTTCAATAATGTTTCACGTGAAACATTTTGTATTATCTTTTTAAAATTGTTTCACGTGAAACAATCTATAAACTTCAAATGTTTCACGTGAAACAATCTATTATTGTAACTTTATAATTTCTAAAATTCTTTCCAAGTCTTCTGCTGAATAGTAGTCTATTTCAATTTTTCCTTTTTCATTATCATGATTCATATTTATCTTTACTTTCGTACCAAAGTAATCCTGAAGTCTGTTTTGTAAATCTTTATAATATGGGTTTACATCAACTTGAGTTAACTTTTGCACTATCTTTTCCTTAGATAAATCCTTTATGTATTTTTCTAATTCTCTTACTGAGAATTTTTCATCTATAACCTTTTGAGCAACTGTACATTGTAAATCTTTATCTTCAATAGCTAAAAGCGCTCTTCCATGTCCTTCTGATATTACAGAATCAATAAGGTATTGTTGCACTCTTGTATCTAGATTCATTAATCTCATTGTATTTGCAATAGCAACTCTAGATTTACCTATTCTCTTACTAAGTTCTTCTTGAGTTAAATTGAAATCAGTTAATAGTTTTCTATATGCTATTGCTTCTTCAATAGGATTTAAATCCTGTCTTTGAATGTTTTCAATTAATGAAATCTCTAAGATTTGCTTATCTGTAAGATCCATAATAATTGCAGGAACTTCCTTTAAACCAATCATCTTAGCTGCTCTCCATCTTCTCTCTCCAGCAACTAATGTATATTTTCCACCTTCTTCTGTAACAATTAAAGGTTGGATAATTCCATGATGTTTTATTGATTCAGCAAGCTCTGCAATTCTCTCATTATCAAAATGCTTTCTCGGTTGATCTATATTGCTCTTAATTTTATTTAAAGGAATAGTTAAAGTACTTTCAGTTACTTTTTCAACTTTTTCTTCTTCTGGGATTAGAGCTCCAAGACCTTTTCCCAATCCAAATTTCTTGCTCATTATATTTCACCTCAGCTATTGCCTTTCTAAAAACTCTTTTGTTAATTTACAATAAGATTCTGCGCCCTTACACTTTTCATCATAAAGCATAATTGGAAGTCCAAAACTTGGAGCTTCAGCCAATCTAATGTTTCTTGGTATTGTATTCTTAAATACTTTTTCTTGAAAATACTTTTCAACTTCAGCAAATACTTCATTACTTAGATTTGTTCTATAATCAAACATAGTCATGATTACACCTTCAATATCTAAGTCCTTATTTAATGAACGTTTTACTAAATTAACTGTATTTATAAGTTGACCAACTCCTTCAAGTGCATAGAATTCACATTGAATTGGAATTAAAACCGAGTTACTTGATGTAAGTGCATTTATTGTTAAAACACCTAGTGATGGTGGACAGTCAATAAATACAAAATCAAAATCACTTTCAACTTCTTTAATTTTACTTTGAAGAACTCTTTCTCGTCCTTCACTCTCAATCATTTCAACTTCTGCTCCTGCAAGCTCCATTGTAGATGGTGCAATGTATAAGTTTTGTAATAAATCACTTCTTATAATTACATCCTTTAATGATGTATCTGAAGTTAAAACATCATACATTGAAAGCTCTAGAGTTCTCTTATCTAAACCAAGTCCGCTTGTTGTGTTACCTTGAGGATCTATATCGATTGTTAATACTTTATATCCTTCCATAGCAAGGTAAGCACATAAATTTATATTAGTAGTAGTTTTACCTACTCCACCCTTTTGATTAAAAATACAAATTGTTTTCATAGAAAGCCCTATTTCCTAGAGCCTCCACCCCCTTTCCACAATATTATTATATAGTTATTTATAAGATAATAAAAGAAAAATGTAATAAAAATGGGTATATTATTAAATATTTTTTTCATTTAATAATATACCCATATTTAATCTACTCTATTTTTGATTTTTTGGAATATTTACAGTAATTTGAATGTAATCATCAGCTTCGTTAAATTTATATTCAGCAGGGATACTAAATTTATCAAAAACTTGCTTTATAGTATTAACATACATTTTTGCTGGAAATACACTTTTAATATTTCTCTTGCTTTTTTGATTTAAAGCTTTACCTGCTAACTTAAGCATTTCTTTATTAATTAATTCTTCAGTCTTTTTAACATTTAAAGAATCCTTAATTACTTTTTTAACTACTTTTAATTGTAACTCTTCATTATCCTTAATAGTTAATAATGCTCTAGCATGTCTTTCTGTAAGATTATTTTCTAAGCATAAAGTTCTAACTTCCATACTTAATTTTAATAATCTAAGCTTATTAGCAATAGTTGATTGCTTCTTTCCCATTCTATTTGCTAACTCTTCTTGAGTAAAATTGTGGTCAAGAATTAAATTATTATAAGCTTCTGCTTCTTCAATAAAGTTTAAATCTTCCCTTTGTAAATTTTCAAGTAGGGCAATTTCAGCTGATTCTACATCTGTAATATCAGTAAGTATGCAAGGAACATATTCTAACCCTGCCATTTTGGAAGCTCTCCATCTTCTTTCTCCAGCAACTAACTCAAAAATATCTCCTCTTCTTCTAACTGTAAGAGGCTGTATAACTCCAAATTCCTTTATAGATTGAGAAAGTTCTTCTAAAGCTTCCTCATTAAAAAATTTACGTGGTTGATACGTGTTTGGAATAATTTCATCAACCTTTATTTTTATTAATTCATTACTCATAACTGTTTAACCCATCCCTTATTTTTTTCGCTAAAAAGCACTCCATTATTACTATTCTATATTCTTGAATATATCCCTTTATTTTACATAATTTTTCTTTAGACAAATAAATTTTTAATTATCATCTATTTTACAAATTACTTCAAAGGTTTCTTAGTAACCATGCCGGCTTTTCTCGGATACGCACTAGGTGTGTCTTTAACTTTTTTTATCAATACAAGATTATGTCTTAAATCTGTGTTTTCGACACTAACTTCTTTAACCTCAACTAAGTTTCCACCTAAAATTCTAATTGCATTCTTACTTTCCATTAACTCTTCATCAACAAGTGGTCCCTTTAATGCTAAAAAGTGACCTCCAACTTTTACATATGGAATACAAAACTCCGACAACACTGTCATATTAGCAACTGCTCTAGAAGTTGATATGTCAAATTTTTGTCTTAAATTTCCTTCTTTTGCTCCATCTTCTGCTCTACTATGAATTGTAGTAACATTCTTAAGCCCTAATTCTCTAACAACAAGATTTAAGAAGTTAATTCTTTTATTAAGTGAATCTAATAAAGTAACCTTTAGATCCTCTCTCATTATAGCTATAGGAAGCCCTGGAAATCCTGCACCAGTTCCAACATCAATTAATGTTGATGCCTTTTTAAGCTCATCACACTTAAATGCCTTAATACAATCAATAAAGTGTTTTTGAATAAACTCATCATCCTCTGTAATAGCAGTTAGGTTAACTTTATTATTCCACTCTTGTACAAGTCTCATGTATTTAATAAATCTATCATACTGCTCTTGTGTTAAATCCATATCAACATCATTTGCAGCTACCTTCATTATTTCAAAATAACTCATTACAAACTCCTTTAATTTTATTTTTTACTATACTGATGTTCTAAATAAATTAATAATACAGAAATATCAGCTGGAGAAACTCCTGAAATTCTTGATGCCTGCCCAATGCTTAAAGGTCTAATATTAGATAGCTTTTGAATTGCTTCTGTTCTTAACCCTTTAACATCATTGTAATCTATATCTTGAGGTAATAACTTTTTCTCAAACTTTTTAAATTGAGAAACTTGTTCTAATTGACTTGTTATATATCCCTCATACTTTGCAATAATATTTAATTGTTCTCCAATATCATCAGTAAGTTCTGGTCTTTCTGTATCTAATGGAGCTAATGAGAAATAATCAAGCTCTGGTCTCTTTATTAATTCATAGAATGAACATGGCTTTCTAAGTTCTGCTGAATTCAATGTAGATAAGAACTCATTTACTTCCCTTTTATTTGTTATTTGTAATTCCTTAATTCTTTGTAGTTCACTTTCTACATTATTTTTTCTCTCAAGGAATTTATCATATCTTTCATCTGATACTAATCCAACATTACGACCAATTTCAGTTAATCTAAAATCAGCATTATCTTGTCTTAGTAAAAGTCTGTACTCTGCTCTACTTGTCATCATTCTATATGGCTCATTAGTTCCCTTAGTAACTAAATCATCAATTAAAACACCAATATAAGCATCAGATCTTGTTAATATTAATGGTTCTTCACCCTTAATCTTTAATGCAGCATTTATACCAGCTATTAGCCCTTGTGCAGCCGCTTCTTCATAACCTGAGCTACCATTTAATTGTCCTGAACCATAAAGTCCTTCAATATTCTTAAATTCAAGTGTAGGCTGTAATTGTGTTGGATCTATTGAATCATATTCAATTGCATAAGCAGTTCTCATGATTTCAACATTTTCAAGCCCATCTAAAGTTCTATACATTTTCATTTGAACTTCTTCTGGTAATGATGATGACATTCCTCCAACATACATTTCTAATGTCTCAATACCTTCCGGCTCAACAAATATTTGATGTCTATTTTTTTCTGGGAATCTCATAACTTTATCTTCTATAGATGGACAATATCTTGGACCAACACCTTTAATACTTCCATTGTACATAGGCGATCTATGAATATTATCTCTAATAATATTGTGAGTTTCCTCATTTGTATATGTTAAATAACAAGCAACCTGTTCTCTTTCAATTTTATCATTCATAAATGAAAATGGAACTATTTTTTCATCTCCATATTGAGGAATCATTTTTGAGAAATTTACACTTCTCATATTAATTCTAGCTGGAGTACCAGTTTTAAATCTTCTTAATGAAATTCCCAAATCTAATAAAGATTGAGATAAATCATTTGCAGGCCACAATCCATTTGGACCACTATTATAACTAATTTCACCAATTATTATTCTACCTTGAAGATAAGTACCAGTTGCTAAAACAACTGCTTTACATTTAAAAACTGCACCATTTTTAGTAACAACACCAGTAACCTTCCCTTCTTCTACTTCTATTTCAGTTACTTCAAGTTGTCTTACAAAAAGATTTTCTTGGTTTTCTAAAACCTTCTTCATTCTATTTTGATATTTAACCTTATCAGCTTGAGCTCTTAAGGAATGTACCGCAGGACCTTTTGATGTATTTAACATTCTTGATTGAATGAAAGTATCATCAATATTTAATCCCATTTCCCCACCTAAAGCATCAATTTCTCTTACTAAATGTCCTTTAGCAGTTCCTCCAATATTAGGGTTACAAGGCATCATAGCAATAGAATCTAAATTGTTAGTACATACAAGGGTTTTAAGACCCATTCTAGCACATGCTAAAGCAGCTTCACTACCTGCATGACCTGCACCAACAACAACTATGTCGTATTCTCCTCCAACATATTTCATAATCTATACTCTCCTACTTTCCACAACAAAATTCTCTAAATATCTTATTAACTAAATCTTCTTCTAACTCTGAACCTGTTATTTCACCTAAGGCTTTTAACGCAGCTGTTACATAGATAGAAATCAGGTCTAAGAATTCATTTCTATCTAATCTAATCTTAGCCTCTTTTGAGTTTTCTAACGCTCTAAATAAAGCTTGTTTGTGTCTATTATTAGATATAATTAAGCTCTCTGAATCAACTTCTCCATTAAAGAATAACTCTTTAACCTTATTTTTTAAATCCTCTAACCCAAATCCAGTCTTAGCAGAAATTCTAATTAAATTTTCTTCATCAAATAAATTTTCTAAATTAATCTTTGAATCTAAATCTACCTTATTTAATAATACTAAATATTTTTTATCCTTTATATAATTAATTATTTCCTTATCTTCATATTCTAAATCTCTACTTGAATCCAACATTAAAATAATTAAATCAGCTTCATCAATTTTTTCCTTAGATCTTTCAACACCAATTCTTTCAACAACATCATCTGTTTCTCTTATTCCAGCAGTATCTGTAATTCTAACCGGAATACCATCTAAGTTTATGTATTCTTCAATTATATCTCTTGTAGTTCCTGGAATATCAGTAACAATAGCTCTGCTTTCCTTTAATAAAGAATTTAAAAGAGATGATTTACCAACATTTGGCTTTCCAACGATAACAATACTTAATCCGTCTCTTATTATCTTTCCTTCATTGGCCCCTTTAATTAACTTTTCCATTTTATCAATAGAAGCAATTAAAGATTCATTAATTCTAATTGGAATGCTCTCATCAATCTCTTCATCATCCTCAGTAAAATCAACTGCATACTCAACTAAAGCCAAAATATTTAGCATATACTCTCTTAATTTGTTTATTTCCTGGGAAAGGGCACCTGAGCTTTGCATAACAGCACTTTTCATAGCCAAATCAGTCTTTGCTCTTATAATATCTATAACCGCTTCTGCTTGACTTAAATCAATTCTTCCATTTAAAAATGCTCTTTTAGTAAATTCTCCTGGTTCTGATAACCTTGCACCAGCTTTAATAATTTCTTCAAGAACCTTATTAGTAGATACAACTCCACCATGACAATTTATCTCAACTACATCTTCTGCTGTAAAACTCTTAGGTCCTTTCATATAGCTTAAAATAACCTCATCAATTATTTCTTCATTAGCTAAAGAAATAATGTGTCCATACTTCATAGTATAACTTTTCATATTTCTTATATCAAAGTTGTTTATGCCTCTAAAAATTTTACTAGCAATTTCAAGGGAGTTAGCACCTGAAATTCTTATAATGGATATTCCACCCTCACCAATAGGAGTAGCGATACCACAAATAGTATCAAATTCTTTCATTCTTAATTCCTCCTAAATTTTCAATTATATCTTTTATTATAACCGAATCAAACTAATATAAATTTTACATAACAATAAATAAATAGTCAAAGAATAAAAAAAGAAAGTCCTACGACTTTCTTATTTTTATTTCTTTATATCTACAACAACTCTTCTAAATGGTTCTTCACCTTCACTAAAAGTTACTATTGAAGTATCATCTTGGAGAGCAGCATGTATAATTCTTCTTTCATAAGGATTCATAGGTTCAAGCTTAAATTGTCTTCCATTTTTTCTAACCTTATAAGCTGTTTTTAGAGCAACTCTTTTAAGAGTTTCCTCTCTCTTTATTCTATAGTTTTCAGTATCTAATACAACTCTTTTATAAGCTGTTTCATGACCCTTATTAACTACTAATGAAACTAGATATTGTAGAGAGTCTAAAGTCTCCCCCCTATATCCGATAATAAGACCCATTTTAGGACCAGTTAAATTGATATTAACAATATCTTTTTCTTCCTTAATTCTAATCTCTGCCTTAATATCCATAGAATTTAAAACATCTCTTAAGAATTTTTTTGCTTCTTCAATATAATCTCTTTTAACCTTTACTCTAATCTTATATGGTTTTGATCCGATTATACTTAAGAAACCTTTTGAACCTTCTTCTAAAATCTCATATTCAATTTTATCTTTAGTTACATTAAGTTCTTTTAAAGCTTTTTCTAAAGCTTCATCAAGTGTTTTTCCTATAATATCTAGTGATTTCATATACCCTATTCACCCACTTCTAAAAAGATTGAATTATTTTTTTTTCTTTTTCTTTTTACTTGAATCTTCTTCAAGTGCAAATTTATGTTTAGTTAATTGCTCTTTTTCTTCAATAACTACTTGTTGTTCTTTTCTCTTTTTCATTGCTGGTAAGTAGTTAATAAAATACGTTTGGACAAATTGAATAGCTCCACCCATTACCCAGTATAAAACAAGAATTGATTGGAAGTTAATTGACATAACACCCATCATGGCAGCCATACCAATATTCATAGCTCCCATATTCATTCCACCTTGATCTTGAGATGGACTTGCTTTACTCATTAAATATGATGGTAAATAAGTAGATAATGCAGCTAGTATTGGTAAAATAAACATTTTATCTGGTGCTGCTAAATCTTTAATCCATAAGAATGAAACGCCTTCAATCCCTGGCATTCCCATAAATACATAGTATAAAGCCATAAGAATTGGTAATGGTAATAACATAGGAAGACATCCGCCTGTCATACTTACCTTTCTCTCTCTATAAAGCTTCATAATTTCCATGTTTGCTTTTTCAGGATCATTCTTATATTTATCTTGAAGTTTCTTAACTTCAGGTTGAATCTCCTGCATTTTTTGAGTAGACTTTGCTGCTTTCATACTAAATGGTAATACAGCTAATCTAACAAGTAATGTTAAAATAAATACTGATAAGACAATTACAACCCCTTGCTCTGCAATACCAAGTCCACCTATTATTTCAAGGATTTTATTGAATATTGTAGTAAAGAAGTTTGTAATTGGCGCGAAAATCGAACCCATATACTTTTTATCCTCCTTAAAAATTATTTAACAGGATCATATCCTCCCTTATTAAAAGGATTACACCTTAAAATTCTCCATACCGCCATGATTCCGCCTTTAATTGCCCCATACTTTTCAACAGCATCTATTGCATATTGAGAACATGTGGGATAAAACTTGCAGCATGGAGGTTTATTTGGAGAAATACTTTTTCTATAAAACTTAATAAGACTTATTAGAATTTTCTTCATTATTATATAAGCCTGCCTTTTTAAATAAGTTGTTCATAGCTTTAGTCACATCATGAAAATCTTTATCCTTTAATTTTGTTCTTGCAACAAAAACAAAATCAAATCCTGCTTTTAAGTTTTCTTGAGTTAATCTATAGTTTTCTGATATAAGTCTTTTGCTTCTACTTCTAACAACACTATTTCCAACTTTTTTACTTACAGAAATTCCTACTTTATTATATAGTTCATTATTTAAAGTTTTATTTTTTCTATTATTAAAAATATATAGAACCAATAAATCATTAGCAAATGATTTTCCTCTTCTATATACAGTTCTAAATTCTGAGTTTTTCTTTAATCTGTACACCATAGGTATTTCTATGCTCCTTTTTTTCCTGCATTTGCAGAAAAAAGGCCACTTAATGCGGCCCTTATGCTGTTAATTTTTTTCTTCCTTTTTGTCTTCTTCTTCTAAGAACGTTTCTTCCTGAAGCAGTGCTCATTCTCTTTCTGAAGCCGTGTTCTTTTTTTCTTTGTCTTTTTTTAGGTTGGTATGTCATGAACATAATCATTGCACCCCCTTCAAATTTTATTTATATAGTAAATCACTATACTACGCAAAATTTTAAATTACCTATACATTATATATTTATCATTAAAAACTGTCAAGAATATAGTTACCTGTTGATAATTTTAAAGAAGTAAAGTTTTTTTGTGGATAACTCCTTGAACTCTTATATTTACTTATGATATTATTAATAGGAAAATGTGTATAACTTGTTTGTAACAAATTTTTATCCACAGCTGTGGATTAATATGTGTATAACTTGTTTAACTTTTCTTGATATATATGTAAATCCATCAATAATATAGTCTATAAACCTTGATTTTAGGCTATTTTAGTAATGTTTATAACTTATTATCACAATGTGTGGATAACTTTAAGTACATAAATAAATTCACATAATTATCAACATGTGAATAACTTTATTATAGTAAATCACATTTAATTTGCTACTGTGAATTATCTGTTGATATATTGTTACATAGTTGTTAGTTGTTAAATTTTAATCAAAAAAATTTTTTTTATTTTTATCAATAATTTTGTCGGAGGATATAAAATGGATGCTGATTTAAAACAGATTTGGGAAAAAACACTAGATATTATTAAAAGTGAAATGAGTGAAGTTAGCTTTAATACTTGGATTAAAAGCTGCAATCCTGTTTCTATATCCTATGACACTATAACAATCAGTGTTCCAAACTCTTTTACTCAAGATATTTTAGAGAAAAGATATAAAGATTTAGTAGCAAACTGTATAAAAGCTGTTTGTAATAAACTATACAACATTGATTTTGTAATAGAGTCAGAATTAATAATAGAAGAAGAAGTTCCTAAAAAGGAACAAAAAACAAAAGAAAGAGAAAAAAATACAATCATTGTAAATGATGAAATGTCTACTACATTAAATCCAAAATATACTTTTGATTCCTTCGTCATTGGTAATAGTAATAGATTTGCTCATGCAGCATCACTTGCAGTTGCAGAATCTCCAGCAAGAGCTTATAATCCGCTTTTCATTTATGGAGGAGTTGGACTTGGAAAAACTCACTTAATGCACGCAATTGGTCATTATATATTGCAAAATAATCCTAATGCAAAAGTTGTATATGTCTCATCAGAGAAATTTACAAATGAATTAATTAATGCCATCAAGGATGACAAAAATGAAGAATTCAGAAATAAATATAGAAACGTAGATGTTTTATTGATAGATGATATTCAATTTATAGCTGGAAAAGAAAGAACTCAAGAAGAATTCTTCCATACATTCAATGCATTACATGATGCTGATAAACAAATAATTCTATCATCTGATAGACCTCCAAAGGAAATTCCAACTTTAGAGGATAGATTACGTTCAAGGTTTGAATGGGGACTTATTGCTGATATTCAAGTACCAGATTTTGAAACTAGAATGGCAATCTTAAAGAAAAAGGCAGATGTAGAAAAGCTAAATGTAGCAAATGAAGTTATGGTTTATATCGCAACAAAAATAAAATCAAATATCAGAGAATTAGAAGGCGCATTAATAAGAATAGTAGCTTATTCGTCTTTAACCAATAGAGATATTACAGTAGATTTAGCTTCTGAAGCTTTAAAAGATATAATTTCTAAGAAGCAAAGTAAGCATATCACAATAGATTCTATTCAAGATATAGTATCAAGTTACTTCAACCTAAGAATTGAAGATCTTAAGTCTCAACGTAGAACTAGAAATGTTGCATATCCAAGACAAATTGCAATGTATCTAAGTAGAAAACTTACAGACATGTCTCTACCAAAGATAGGTGAAGAATTTGGTGGAAGAGATCACACTACTGTTATTCATGCCTATGAAAAAATCTCTGAAAAATTAAATAGTGATGAGAGTCTTCAACACACTATAAATGATATAACAAAAAAGCTAACTCAAAAATAATTCACATCTGTACATAATTTGTATCTAATAAGCTGTGGATAAAATTCAAAACAAATACAGACTCTTAATACTGTGGATAAGGTTATACAAAAGTTACTGACTTATCCACACTATTTTTTTATAAAAATTTGAGGTAAATAGAGGCTTTGAAGTACTTATCAACATATTCACAGTCCCTACTACTATTATTACTAATAAATTTACTAATATTATATCTATTTTTATATAAATAGCTGTTAATAAATAAGGAGGATAATTCTATGATTTTTATATGTGAAAAACAAAAACTTCAAGAAGGAATTTCTATAGTACAAAAAGCAATAACAGGAAAGTCAACAATGCCTGTATTAGAAGGTGTATACATAAACGCTACTTCATCTGGATTAACATTAGTAGGATCTGATATGGATGTAAGTATAGAAACTAAAGTTGATGCAACAGTAACAGAAACAGGAAAAATAGTTATTGATGCTAAAATATTCGGTGAAATAATAAGAAAATTACCTAATGCAGATATAAAAATTGAAACATTAGATAATGAGGCTGTACAAATAACATGCCAAAAATCAGTATTTAACGTAGTTTATATGAATGCTGAAGATTTTCCTGCTATTCCACAAATCAATGAGGATATGCAAATTGAAGTACCTCAAAATATTTTAAAGAATATGATAAAAGGAACATCTTTTGCTATAGCTCAAGATGAAACTAGACCAATACTTCAAGGTATTCTTTTTGAAGTTAAAAACAAAACTTTAAATTTAGTTGCATTAGATGGATATAGATTAGCAATTAAAAGTGAATACTTAGATACAGATATGGACATTGAACAAGTTATTCCAGGAAAAACATTCAATGAAATATCTAAAATACTAGAAGATGTTAATGATCTTGTGAAAATTACATTCACAAATAACCATATTTTATTTAATTTAAATCAAACTAAAGTAACATCAAGATTACTAGAAGGTAAATTTGTTAATTATAACTCATTATTACCTCAAGAATATAAATTAAATGTAACTGTGGATAAACAAGAATTACAAAATGGAATAGAAAGAGCTTCTTTAATGGCCAAAGAAGGTAACACTAATTTAATAAAACTTGATATTGTAGATGATAATATTATTATCACTTCCAATTCTCAATTGGGAAAAGTTAGAGAAGAAGTTTCTGCAAATTTGCAAGGTGACGGAATACAAATTGCATTTAATTCAAGATATTTATTAGATGTATTAAAAAATATGGATGATGAAGAAGTTGTATTACAATTAACTACAAGCATTAGCCCATGTATAATCAAGGGAAAAAATGTAAATAGTTATAAATACTTAGTTCTTCCAGTTAGACTAGTAAGATAAGATAGGAGGGTAAGGGTGAATAAATATACGTTCACCCTGTATATTATTATGACAGAAATACAAATAAGTACTGAATTTATAAAATTAGATGCTTTTTTAAAGTGGGCTGGTATTGCTTCTTTAGGTTCGGAGGCAAAAATTTACATTCAAGAAGAATTAGTTTTAGTTAATGATGAAGTTTGTACTCAAAGGGGAAAAAAATTAAGATCTGGAGATAAAGTAACCTTTGAAGGTGAAGACTATAAGATTGTTTAAAACTTTATTTCAATTATTTTTAAAGCGTTTATCTTCTCAATATGATATAATTAAATGGGTGTTTATGTATGTATATTAAAAGACTTATGTTACTTAATTATAGAAATTACAAAGAATTAGATGTTAAACTTGGAAAACATGTCAATGTTTTTATGGGAGATAACGCACAAGGGAAAACAAATATTTTAGAAGCCATGTACTATTGTGCATTTGCTAAATCTCATAGAACATCTAGAGATAAAGAGCTTATAAATTGGCAAGGGGATAGTGCCTATATAAGTTTAAGTGTTGGTAAAACAAGGCTAGATAAAAAAATAGATATTAATATTCTCAAGGACGGAAAAAAAGGGATTAAGATAAATTCAATTAAAATTAATAAAATTGGAGAGTTATTTGGGAATTTTAATGTTGTTATGTTTTCACCAGAAGATTTAAAAATAATAAAAGATTCACCAGGAGTGAGAAGAAGATTTATTGATATGGAATTATGTCAATTAAATTCAAAATATTATTACAATCTTGTTCAGTATAATAAGGTTTTGAACGAAAGAAATGTTGTACTAAGAAATAGAAAACTAACAGAGGATATGTTAGATATTTATGACTTACAACTTGCTTCATATGGGGAGTTTATTATAAATAAAAGGCTTGATTATTTAAAGCAACTTAATACTTATAGCAAGGATATTCATAACGATATTACTTCAGGAAAAGAGATAATTGAATTTAAATATATATCAACAATAAAAAATCAGGAAGATATACAAAAAGCTTTTTATGAGGCTTTAAAGAAATCTAGATCAAAGGATATTGATAAAGGAATTACATCGATAGGACCTCATAGAGATGATTTCTCTGTATTTATAAATAATGTGGATACAAAAAGTTATGGTTCACAAGGGCAGCAAAGGACAGCTGTATTAACAATGAAATTTGCAACTCTTAGAATAATAAAAGAGCTAACAAATGAATATCCAATTTTATTACTAGATGATGTCCTATCGGAGTTAGATTTTAATAGAAAAAGATATATATTAAGTACAATTGGTGAGATACAAACTGTAATTACGTGTACAGGAATAGAAGATTTAGATCAATATTTAGATGAAAAATCTAAAATTTTTAAAGTAGAAAATGGAGAAGTCTCTTATAAGTAAGGAGGAGTATTGATGTTTTTGCATTTAGGAGAAAGTGTAGTAGTTCCATTAAAAGATGTAATAGGTATCTTTGATTTACAATCAACTAATTATAGTTCAGATACATTACAATTTTTAAGGTTAGCAGAAGAAGATGGATTTGTTGAGAGAATAACAAAGGAGCAACCAAAATCATTTGTTATTGCAGAGGTTAATAAAAAGAGCAAGATATTTCTTTCCCCAATATCCTCATCAACATTAACTAAAAGAACAGATATAGAATATTATCCATAAGTCCAGTTAAAACCTTCGAGTTTTAAAATATTAGTTTAGGAGGAGACTGTGTTGGAAGAAAATAGACAGAATTATGATGAAAGTCAAATACAGGTTTTAGAAGGCTTAGAAGCTGTAAGAAAAAGACCAGGGATGTACATAGGTAGCACTAGTTCAAGAGGGCTACATCATCTAGTTTATGAAATAGTTGATAATAGTATAGATGAGGCATTAGCTGGTTTTTGTAACAACATAACTGTTACAATTAATGAGGATAACTCAATTAAGGTTGAGGATGATGGTAGAGGAATGCCTGTAGGAATACATCCTAAAATGGGAAAATCTACTGTAGAAGTTATAATGACAGTTCTTCATGCAGGAGGTAAGTTCGGCGGAGGAGGATATAAGGTTTCAGGAGGATTACATGGTGTTGGTGCTTCTGTTGTAAATGCTCTTTCCGAGAGATGTGAAGTTACAGTTTCTAGAGAAGGCAAGGTTTGGAAACAAATCTACGAAAGAGGAAATGTAATTACTGAACTTACAGAAATAGGTGAAAGTACTGAAAGTGGAACAACTACATACTTTAAGCCAGATGCGGAAATTTTTGATGAAGTAATTTATGACTTTGATATATTATCTCAAAGATTAAGAGAACTAGCATTCTTAAATAAGGGAATTAGCATAACTCTTATAGATTTAAGAGATGACAAGGAAGAAAATTACTTATATGAGGGTGGAATTAAGTCCTTTGTAAGTTATTTAAATAGAAACAAAGAATCTTTACATCCAGAACCTATATATGTTGAAGGTGAAAAGGATGGAATGGCTGTTGAAGTAGCACTTCAATATCATGATGGATATAATGAAAATTTATTTTCTTTTGCAAATAATATAGATACAATTGAGGGGGGAACTCACTTAGTTGGATTTAAAACAGCTTTAACAAGAGTATTTAATGATTATGCAAAGAAGTTTGGACATTTAAAAGATAACGATAAAAATCTTTCAGGGGATGATATAAGAGAAGGATTAACAGCTGTAATTTCAGTTAAGATTGGTGAGCCTCAATTTGAAGGGCAAACAAAAACTAAACTTGGAAATGCAGAAGCAAGAGGAGCTGTTGATTCTATAGCTGGAGAAGGAATCGGAATATACTTAGAAGAAAATCCTGCTATAGCTAAGGCTATTATAGATAAAGCTTTAATGGCTGCAAGAGCTAGAGAAGCTGCTAGAAAGGCAAGAGAATTAACTAGAAAATCAGTATTAGAACGTTCATCATTACCAGGTAAGCTTGCAGATTGTTCTTCAAAGGATCCTAGAGAGTGTGAAATTTACATAGTCGAAGGGGATTCAGCAGGAGGTTCTGCAAAACAAGGAAGAGATAGAAAATTCCAAGCTATTTTACCTTTAAGAGGTAAAATAATGAATGTTGAAAAGCAAAGATTAGATAAAATATTAAATTCAGATACTATAAGATCAATGGTTACAGCATTTGGTGGAGGAATAGGTAAAGATTTTGACTTAGAAAAGTTAAGATATAACAGAATCATTATCATGACAGATGCCGATGTTGATGGAGCTCATATTAGAACTCTTTTATTAACATTCTTCTATAGATACATGAAAGAATTAATAGATGATGGGCATGTATATATTGCACAACCACCACTTTACAAATTAAGTAAGAGCAAGAAGGAATTCTATGCTTATTCAGATAAAGAATTAGAACAAATTTTACAAGATGTTGGTGGAAAAGATAATTCAACAAATATACAAAGATACAAAGGTCTTGGAGAAATGAATGCAAGTCAATTATGGGAAACTACAATGGACCCTGCAAGAAGAGTTTTATTAAAAGTAAGCATAGAAGATGCTATGGTTGCTGATGAAATCTTCACAATTCTAATGGGAGAAAAAGTAGAACCAAGAAGAGATTTCATTCAACAAAATGCTAAGAAAGTAAGTAACTTAGACGTTTAGTACTAATGCGAGGTGAAGTACATGGATTTTAATGAGGGAAAAGTTATATCAGTCGATATAAAAAACGAAATGAAAAAATGCTATATAGATTATGCTATGAGCGTTATCGTAGGTCGTGCCCTTCCTGATGTTAGAGATGGTCTTAAGCCAGTTCATAGAAGAATATTATTCTCTATGCATGAGCTAGGATTAAGTCCTGAAAAGGGATATAGAAAGTGCGCCAGAATAGTTGGGGAAGTATTAGGTAAGTACCATCCACACGGTGACACATCAGTATATGATGCATTAGTAAGAATGGCTCAAGATTTCTCAATGAGATATATGCTTGTTGATGGACATGGAAACTTTGGGTCAGTTGATGGTGATGGTGCGGCAGCGATGAGATATACAGAAGCAAAAATGCAAAAGATTGCTGCTGAAATGATAAGAGATATTGGTAAGAATACAGTAAACTTTGTTCCAAACTTTGATGGAGAGGAAAAAGAACCTGAAGTATTACCTTCAAGAATGCCAAACTTATTAGTAAATGGTTCTTCAGGGATTGCAGTTGGTATGGCAACAAACATACCACCTCATAATCTAGGGGAAATAATTGATGGAACAATAATGCTTATAGACAATCCAGAGGTTTCAATTTTGGATTTAATGACTGTTATTAAGGGACCGGATTTCCCAACTGGTGGAATAATCATGGGGAAAGCAGGAATTAGAGCTGCTTATGAAACTGGTAGAGGAAAAGTTATTGTAAGAGCTAAAGCTGAAATTGAAGAAGAGAATGGAAGACATAAAATTATTGTTACAGAAATTCCATACATGGTTAATAAGGCAAAGTTAATAGAAAATATTGCTGATTTAGTTAAAGATAAAAAGATAGTTGGTATTTCTGATTTAAGAGATGAATCTGATAGAGATGGTATGAGAATAGTAATAGAATTAAAAAGGGATGCAAATCCTAATGTTATTTTAAATCTATTATACAAGCATACTAAGATGCAAGATACTTTTGGAGTAAATATGTTAGCTTTAGTTGAAAATGAGCCACAGGTTCTAAATATAAAGCAAGTACTTAGTCACTACATAACATTCCAAAAAGAAGTTGTAACTAGAAGAACTGTATTTGAATTAAATAAGGCAGAAGCTAGAGCTCACATATTAGAGGGGTTAAAGATTGCTTTAGATAATATTGATGAGGTTATAAGCATTATTAGAGGATCTAAAACAAGTGAAATAGCTAAAAATACACTTATGGAGAGATTTGGTCTTTCAGAAAAGCAATCTCAAGCTATACTAGAAATGAGATTAAGAAGACTTACAGGTCTTGAAAGAGATAAGATTGAAGAAGAGTATGCAGAGCTTATGAAACAGATAGAATACTTAAAATCAATATTAGCAAGTGAAGAATTGCTACTTGGAGTTATAAAAGATGAGTTAGCAGAAATTAAAGCTAAATATAATGATGAAAGAAGATCTCAAATAGAAAAAGTAGTTAACGAAATTGATATTGAGGACTTAATTCAAGAAGAAGAAGTTGTAGTAACATTAACTAATGGTGGATACATTAAGAGAATAGCAGCAGATACTTATTCAGCTCAAAGAAGAGGTGGTAAGGGTATTCAAGCTATGACAACAAAGGAAGATGACTTTGTTGAACATGTAATGGTAACATCAACTCATTCAGACATTTTATTCTTCACAAATAGAGGAAGAGTTTATAAGTTAAGAGGATATGAGATACCAGATGCAGGAAGAACTGCTAAGGGAACTAATGTAATCAACTTAATTGCCATAGAACCTGATGAAAAAATAGAAACTGTACTTACTGTTAGAGATGACAATAAGGAAGGATTCTTATTTATGGCAACTAAGAAAGGTGTAGTTAAGAAAACTCATCTTGAAGAATTTAAAAATTTAAGAAAAAATGGATTAATAGCTATTAATTTAAGAGATGGTGATGAACTTCTTAAGGTTAAAATCACTAAAGGTGATGCGGATATTATTATTGTTACTCAAAATGGTTTAGCAGTTAAGTTTAACGAAACTAATGTTAGACCAATGGGAAGAACTGCATCAGGGGTAAGAGCTATTACATTAAGAGAAGATGATATATCTGTATGTATGGATATAGCTGTTGAAGGTGAAGAGTTATTAGTTATAAGTGAGAATGGATTTGGTAAGAGAACACCTGTAAGTGAGTACAAGAGACAAAATAGAGGTGGTAAAGGTCTAATTACTTATAAGATATCAGATAAGACAGGTAAATTAGTTGGAGCTACTGTATGTAAAGAAGACGATGAGTTGATGATGATTAATTCAAGTGGAGTAGCTATAAGAATAAATGTTAGAGATATATCTGTAACTAACAGATCAGCAATGGGTGTAACTCTAATGAGAACCAATGAAGAGCAAACGGTAGTTGCAATTGCTAAAATATCAGGAAGTGAAGAAGATGATATTCAAGAAGAATTACCAATAGCTGAAGAAGTTGTAGATGTAAATGAGATTGAAACAACTGAAGAATAGTAAATAAAGGCTGCCCTTAGGGGTAGCCTTTACTATTTTAACACTTAAATAAGCAATATAATACATACCCACTACCAGGTGTATCAATATAAGATAAATAGAGAAAATTAAAGGAAATGATAGTAATATCTAAATAGTTTTTATAAATAGGATTAAATCAAGTTTATTAAGGTTAAATATATGTTAAGATAAATCTCGTCGCTGAGAGCAACACAGAAAAACAACAAAAACTTCTGAAAAGAAATTTTTAAAAAGTTGTTGACAAGAGTTGAAAGAAGTGATAAGATAAACAAGTCGCCAAGAGCGGCAAACAAATTGGTCTTTGAAAATTGAACAGAATATAGATAAACAAAACCAGCAATTCTTTTTATGAGTAAGTTTTTTGAGATTAAGATTAAACTTTTTATTGAGAGTTTG
>JBOFQV010000020.1:0-3307 GCA_051650705.1 Clostridium sp. | reverse complement strand
TATAAAAGAGAAGCTAGAAAATTTAAAAATATATAAGTTCATAAAGGTTATGTTTTGTGTGTTTATTATTTTCTTCATAATTTTAGAGGGAATGATTATACTTTATCCAAAGAATAATACAGAAAAAAGTGATTACTTATTAATTTTAGGTGCTGGTGTAAATGGTAAAACACCTAGTTTAACTTTGAAAGGAAGATTAGATACTACTTTAGAGTATTTAAATAAGTATGATGAAAATGTGAAGATAGTTGTATCTGGTGGCCAAGGTCCAGGTGAAGATATTTCAGAAGCTATGTGTATGAAGGATTATTTAATGGCAAATGGAGTAGATGAAGAAAAAATAATTATGGAAGATAAGTCTACAAGTACAGGAGAGAATTTTAAGTTTTCTAAAGATATTTTAGAAAACTATACAGGGAAGAAAATTAATGAGCTTAATATTAAGGTTGTTACTAATGATTTTCATAGTTTAAGAAGTAATATGCTTGGAGAAAGACAGGGGTATGAAAATTTAACTTTTTATACTAGTAAAACTAATCCGTCGTTAATACCGGTTTATTATATTAGAGAGAGTATTGCTTTTATAAAGTCCTATATATTTGATTAAAATGTTGTTATTGACAATGATGGAATATTATAGTAATATAGGTTTTAATCACATATTTAAAGCGTTGATTGAGAGTAGTAAATAGGGAAACTTTTAAGAGAGCTGACGGATGGTGCAAGTCAGTAAAGGGAAGCTATTGAACTTGCTCATGAGTTGTAAAACTAACAGTGTTTAGTTTTATCGGGGAAACTCGTTATTTTAATCAAGTGAAATTGTTGGATGGTACCGCGTAAAACGCTCCAATTTGGAGGGTTTATGCGGTTTTTTTTATATTTATAATTTTTTTAGATTAAATTTGTAGATAACTTCAACATAATAGTATATTTAAGGGGGCTAAAAAATGATAAATTTCACTAAGTATAAAAGGTTTCAAACTATCGAATTAAAGGATAGAACATGGCCAAATAATAGAATAGAAAAAGCACCAGTATGGTGTTCTGTAGATTTAAGAGATGGTAATCAAGCTCTTGTAAATCCAATGACTGTTGGGGAAAAACTTGAAATGTTTAAGTTGTTGGTTGAGCTAGGTTTTAAAGAAATAGAAATAGGATTTCCTTCGGCATCACAAATAGAATTTGACTTTTTAAGAACTCTTGTTGATGAAAATTTAATTCCTGATGATGTAGTCATACAAGTTCTTACACAAGCAAGACCACATTTAATTGAAAGAACCTTTGAATCACTTGCAGGAGTGAAAAAGGCAATAGTTCATATATATAATTCAACTTCAATTTTACAAAGAGATGTTGTTTTTGGTATGACAAAAGAAGAAATTAAAAATATAGCAATAGAGGGAACGAAATTAGTTAAAAAATATGCAGAGGATTTTCAAGGAGAAATATTGCTTGAATATTCACCAGAAAGTTTTACAGGAACAGAAATGGATTATGCTCTAGAAATTTGCGAAGCTGTATTAGAAGCTTGGGAAGCAAATGAAAAAAACAAGGTAATAATTAATCTTCCTGCAACAGTAGAAATGGATACTCCAAATATATATGCAGATCAAATTGAATGGGTTTCAAGAAATTTCAAAAATAGAGATGCTGTTATTTTAAGTATTCACCCTCATAATGATAGAGGGACTGGAGTTGCAGCTGCAGAGCTTGCTATGCTTGCAGGAGCTGATAGAGTTGAGGGAACTTTATTTGGAAATGGCGAAAGAACAGGTAATGTTGATGTTTTAAATATAGCTTATAATATGTTTGTTCAAGGTGTAGATCCAAATTTAAATTTAGAAGATATAAATAGAATAATTACTGTTTATGAGAAGTGTTGCAAGATTCCAGTGCATATAAGACATCCATATGCAGGTGAATTAGTATTTACTGCTTTCTCTGGTTCTCATCAGGATGCAATAAATAAGGGAATGACTAAATATAAAGAAAGAGAAAATAATTATTGGGAAGTTCCTTATTTACCAGTTGATCCAAGAGATTTAGGGAGAGAATATGAAGCTTTAGTTAGAATAAATAGTCAATCAGGAAAGGGTGGAATTGCCTTTGTTTTAGAACAATACTTTGGATATAAAATGCCAAAGGCAATGCATAAGGAATTTTCAGATGTTGTTCAGAAGCTTTCAGAAAAGGTTGGGGAATTATCACCACAAACAATTATGGACAAGTTTAGAGAAGAGTATTTAGATGTTGATAATCCATTTAAACTTATTAAATGTAAGGTGAGTGAGGTTTCGGAAGAAAGTGAAGAAGTTAAAACTAAAATTAAATTCTTATATAATGGTGAGGAGTATGATATTGAGGAAAGTGGAAATGGTCCAATTAACTCATTAAAAAATGCACTAATAAAAAGTAATTTAATAAATGCATCAATAGTAGATTATTCTGAACACTCCTTAGGTGAAGGGTCTGAGGCTAAGGCAGCAGCATACGTTTGTATTAAGAGGAATGACACAAATGATAAGACATTTGGGGTTGGAGTTGATAGCAATATTACGTTAGCATCAGTTAAGGCTATATTTAGTGCTATAAATAGATTGTATTAATTTAAAGGTGGCAATTTGCCACCTTAAGTTTTTTTATTTTATAATATATGACTCTCTTTTAATGTATGAAAAATAATTTTTAGGGAAAACTAACCCTATTAATGGAAGGGAGGGTATATTTTGCTAAAGAGTAAGGATTTCTATTTAAAAGGAGTTTATAACGAAAGAGGAAAAAAACTAGGAATAGTTGATGATTTGTATATAGATTTTCATAGTGGAAAGGTTAAGGGCTTTAATATTTCAAACTATAGTTTCTTTTCTAAGAAAAATTTTGTATCTATTGAAGATATAATAGTATTTGATGATGAGGTTATTGTAAAAGAGGTAACTTCATATGAAGGGGTAAAGCTTTGTGAAATAAAAGGAATGGATGTTATAGATTTGAAGAATAACATGAAGGGTGTTGTTGAGGATATTTTAATTAGCAAGGAAGATTTTTCAATTAAAGGGCTTATAATGAGTGCTGGAATTATAGAAAGAATAATTAGAGGGAAGGATATTCTGCTGCTTAATGAATGTATTTTAGGTGAGGATTATATTTTATATTTTGGAAATGAGGGTATATCATTTAAAACAATTCCTCATAATGCATTTAGCTATGGAATTGATAAAGAAGTATAAAAGAGTATTAATAAGAGCAGCGTTAATACTAGTATTTATAATTGTTTTAGCCTTTTATTTTAATTGGGAAACTGGAAGGA
>JBOFQV010000019.1:0-10472 GCA_051650705.1 Clostridium sp. | reverse complement strand
TCTTCGATACAAGTGTTTCCATTACCACTTCTATCCTCTTGCTCAAAGTATCCAATATGTTGGTAATCACCCTTATGAACCTCACCTGAAAGTGGATTAAGAATTCCAAGTAAGCTCTTTAAAAGAGTTGACTTACCAAGACCATTTGCCCCAACTAAAGCAATCTTTTGTCCTCTTTCCATGTATATATTAAGTGGCTTTGTTAATGGTGAATCATATCCAATAACTAAATCCTTAGTTTCAAAAATAACCTTACCTGCTGCTCTTGCAACCTTAAAGTTAAACTCCGGCTTTGGCTTTTCCTTAGAAAGTTCAATAACTTCCATTTTATCAAGCTTCTTTTGTCTTGATTTAGCCATATTTGCAGTAGCAACATTTGCCTTATTTCTAGCAACGAAATCCTCAAGTCTTGCAATTTCCTTTTGTTGCTTTTCATAAGCAGCCTCAAGCCTCTTCTTATTTTCCTCATATAATCTTCTAAACTCGTTGTAGTCCCCAACATATCTTGTAAGCTTTCTTTCCTCAACATGATAAATTAAGTTAACAACTGAATTTAAGAAAGGAATATCATGAGATATTAATATAAATGCATTTTCATAGTTTTGAAGATATCTCTTAAGCCACTCAATATGTTCCTCATCTAAATAGTTTGTAGGCTCATCTAGAAGTAATATATCTGGATTTTCTAAAAGTAACTTACCTAAAAGAATCTTAGTTCTTTGTCCCCCTGATAAATCATCCACATCTCTCTCTAAACCTAAATCTAAAAGTCCAAGCCCCTTAGCAACTTCTTCAACCTTAGGGTCTATAACATAAAAACCATTATGATCTAAAAGATCTTGAATTGTAGCTGTTCTTTCAAGCATTTTTTCAAGTTCTTCTGGAGTAACATCTCCCATTTTTTCATAAAGAGAATTCATTTCTGCTTCTAAATCAAAAAGATACTTAAATGCATCTCTTAGGGCATCTCTTATACTTTGTCCCTTTTGAAGTGCAGCATGCTGATCCATATAACCAACCCTTACGTTGTTAGACCAAATAACCTTACCTTCATCTGGCATAAGCTTATCAGTAACTATATTCATAAAGGTTGATTTACCTTCTCCATTTGCTCCTATAAGTCCTACGTGCTCCCCTTTTAATAATCTAAAAGAAACATCTTCAAATATGGCTCTATCACCAAAACCATGGTTCATGTCTTTAACTGTTAAAACGCTCATTTTCTCCTCCTAAATAAAACCGTATATATAAAAATAAATTATTTCAAAAATTCTTTCCTTAAATAGTTTAAATTATACCCTATTCCTTGTCAATTTAAGTTTAAGGTTTTTATGTAATTACTTGGAGTATATTACAATACCTCAAACAATAAAAAAACGATAGAATTGCCTTAAATCAATTCTATCATTTTATATTACTGATATAAATATTTATTACTCTTGTACTGGTTGTATTGTTAAATTCTCAAAACTATTAACAATAATATACTTAGAATCTCCAACCTTTATATACTTAACCTTAACCTTATCACCAACAGAAGTTAAAGCAACCTCTCTAGAAGTTTCAGTAGAAACAGTGAAGATATGCTCATCACCCTTAAGCTTAATGTCATAAATGCTTGAACCATCCTTAACAACTAAGCCAATTCTTTCAACCTCACCCTCTAAATTAGCCTCACTATTGCTTCCCTCAAGAGAAATATTTGTATTAGTTAACCCCTCTAAATACTTATTTAAAGTACCTTGAAGAGAGTCCCCAACACCAACAGTATTAAAGTTTTTAACATTAACCATAGCATATTGCTTAACAAGACCGCTAGAATCCTTTAATGTCATAAAGTAAGTTGGCTCATTTTGAATATTAATTAAATAAGGGAAAGTCGCCTTGTATCCAAATTGTTGAACCTTACCTTCAGCAGACTTCATAGCAGCAACCTCAGTAGCCCCTGCAGTCTTATACATTGTAGTTTCCCCAGTTCTTGTATTAGTTAAAGTAAATCCAACTAAACTTTCATCACTACCAACAGAAGTAATGCCTGTATAATAGTAACAATTGTTGTCATTATAAATAATATTTACTCCTTGAGTTGGCATTAACTTATCCTTATCAGAGAAGTTAAAAATCCCATGAACTAATTCTCCCCACTTAGTTAAGTAGTTTGAAATATAGTTAACTGGTTGAATTCTATCAACCCACTCTGGCATATTATCAACATCATAAACTTCTGATTCTCCAGTTTGAGCATCTAAAATTAAAGCACCAATCGCTTTTCTTTCAGTAAGTCCAATTGCAGTATCATATCTTGTAATAACCCAGTATGGTCTACCAGTATCATCTAATTCAAATGTATAATCTGTGTGACCAGCCTTAAAATCTCTTAAATATGCAGCTCTATCTAAATCTGAGAAAAGATAAGCTGACTCTAAATACTTAATCTTTAATTCCTTACCATCTAATTCAGTTACAAGTTGAACATCATTTGTGTTTGTTGCACTAACCTTAATATATCCAGCAGAACCCTCTCTATTTGAGAACCACTTAAATAATGAAGTATGCTCAAGTGGAGCAACATAGTAAAGTTGTCCATTTACACTTTGAAGAGTTAAATCCCCAACAGTTACTTGACTTCCAAGGCTTGGTATTTCTCCTAGCTTTTTGTCAGCTAATTTATCAGCAAGCTCCTTATCAATTATAGGTAATTGATTTAAATCCATATGTTTAATTTGGCTTGAAAATTCTACTTCATTAACCTCACCAATTAAATCTCTATGTGCCTTATAATTAACAATTGGACTAAATGCAATATTTAATCCCACATATACAATACCAACAAACACTCCAAGTCTTATGTACTTTTTACTAAAATGCAATACTCCATAAACAAGCGAAACTGCTATAAATGGAACAAATAAAACATAAGCACTTAAAGTTAAATCAAGTATTAAACTACTTTGAAATACTTGTAATAATATAAAAGCAATATATGCAAGTATTAACCATTTTAAGAAGCCTTTTGTGCTTCCTCCTCCACCTTTTGGCGTTCTGTTTTTAAATTTCGAAAATAAATCATTTAAATCATTAAATTCATTCTGATGAAACATATTTTATTCTCCTTTTCTATATGTTGTTATTACTATACCATAATACAATATTAAATACCACATATTTTCGAAAAAAATTAATATTTTTTTAAAAAGGTTACAGAACACCTCTGTAACCTTTAAAATTTATTTAAAATCTTCAATTCTAATTATGTTATCAATCTTTTTAACAGAACTTAATTCATAGATATCATCAATAGCATTAACAATTTGCTCCTCAGTTGTATAGTGAGTAACCAATACTAATGTAACAAGCTTAGAATCCTTCTCCTCACCCTTTTGAATTACTGAACGTAAGCTTACATTATTTTCCCCAAAGATAGCTGTAATTTCTCCTAAAACCCCTGGTCTGTCTACTACTGTAGTTCTAATATAATACTTACTCTTAACATCAATAATATCTCTAATATCTTTTTCCCATAAATTATTTTTAACTGTTGGAACTGCATTTTCAATATCAATATTACTTCTTAAAATAGCAATCATATCTGAAACAACAGCACTTCCTGTTGGTAAATCTCCAGCCCCTCTTCCATAGAACATTAAATCTCCAACAGCATTTCCCTTAATAAACACAGCATTAAAGGAATCATAAACATTTGCTAATGGATGATTTTTAGGAATCATTGTTGGATGCACTCTAAGCTCAAGCTTTCCATCAACATCCTTCACTATTGCAAGAAGCTTGATAACCATTTTAAATTGCTTTGCATATTCCATATCTATAGGTCTAATATGTGTAATACCTTCTCTATATACATTGTCCACTTCTATCTTAGTACCAAAAGCCAATGATGAAAGAATTGCAAGCTTATATTGAGCATCATACCCTTCTATATCTGACGTTGGGTCTGCCTCTGCATATCCAAGCTCCTGAGCCTGCTTTAATGCTTCCTTAAAGCTTAGCCCCTCAACCTCCATCTTTGTTAAAATATAATTTGTTGTACCATTTATTATTCCATAAAGTTGTTCAACCTTATTTGCAGTAAGACTTTCATTAATCCCTTGAATAATTGGAATTCCTCCAGCTACACTAGCCTCATAATAGAACATTACGCCCTCTTCATCAGCCTTTTCAAATAGCTCATCTCCCCCAGTTGCAAGAAGCATTTTATTTGCAGTAACAATATGTTTCTTCTTTCCCATTGCAGAAAGCATATAATCTCTTGCAGGTTCAATTCCTCCCATTACCTCAATAACAATCTTTATAGAATCGTCATTTAAAATATCATTAAAGTCAGTAGTAAGTAATTCTTCAGGAATATCAACCCCTCTATCCTTCCCTAAACTTCTTACTAAAACCTTTCCAACTTCAACTTCATATCCAGAACGCTTCATGATTTCGTCCTTATTTGCTTGAAGTATCTTCCAAACACCACGACCAACGTTTCCAAGTCCTAGTAGTGCTATCTTAACCTTTTTCATGCTTTTAGCCCCCTTAACTTAATAATGTATTCCCCAATAGCGAAACTCGCTTAAACTAATTATATTACTATATTAAACATTTTTCCATATTATAGCCAATTTAATTTTATAAATATTTCTTTAATAAACAAATTTTTGATAGAAATACTTGTAAAATTCATTATTTTGATACCAATTTTAAAGCATTCAATCTTATAATAAAATATATAGCTTTAACTATTTTCAAAGGAGAAATAAATGAAACAAAAACAATTACTAAAAATAATATCATTACTACTTGTAGCAACATTTGCATTTGGTATAGTTGGTTGTTCTTCAAATAGTTCATCCCAAGAATCAAATACAGTTTTAGGTAATAAGGATGATGATAAAGTAGAACCACCAAAGAAAGAGGAACCTCCAAAAACTGAAGTGGAGCCACCAAAAGAAGTAACTCCTCCAACTGAAACTTCCCCTCCTAAAGAGGAAATAAAACCACAAACACCACCACCTCAAATAGTGGATACAAATTTAAATAATAACAAAATAAGCTGGTGGTTTGTACCAAACAAAGAAGGTAAAACACCTGGAATAAATACTAAAATTGGCTTTGATATAAAATCCTATGACGGAGTGTATGTTGGAGATACCTCAAGAAAGGTGTTATATCTAACTATGGATGAGGGATATGAAAATGGATATACCTCTGAAATTCTTGATATATTAAAAAGAAATAATGTAAAAGCAACATTTTTTGTTACATCCCCATATATAAAATCAAATCCAGAGCTAATTAAAAGAATGGTAAGCGAAGGCCATATTGTAGGTAATCACAGTAAAAACCATCCGTCTATGCCTTCAGTTACTTCAGACCAAACAAAGTTTAATAACGAACTTAATGATGTTGAAAAGCTTTATAAAGATTTAACTGGTAAGAACATGCCTAAATACTTCAGACCACCAATGGGAGAATACTCTGAAAAAAGTATGGCAATGACAAAAAACCTTGGATATAAAACAGTCTTCTGGAGCTTTGCATATAACGATTGGGATGTGGACAAGCAACCAGATAAGGGATATGCAAAACAAAAAATATTAGATGGACTTCATCCAGGAGCAGTACTGCTACTACATGCAGTTTCAAAAACAAATACAGAAATACTAGAAGAAGTAATAAAAGAAGCAAGAGCAAAAGGCTACGAATTTGAATTATTACCATAAGTAAAAAAAAGATGCCAAATGGCATCTTTTTTCTATCTCTTACCTTTATCAAAAGGCTCCCCAGCAGCTTTTGGTGCTTGAGTTGATTTAGAAAATACAACTAACGCAATAAGTGTAGCTACATATGGGAATATTTTTAAATACATTGGTGGAATTCCTTGAAGCTCTGGTACAACCTGTGAAACATTAGCTATTGTAGAAGCAAATCCAAAGAAGAATGTTGCTCCTAAAATTCCAAGTGGCTTCCATTGACCAAATATAAGAGCTGCTAAGGCAAGGAACCCAAGCCCTGAAACAGTACCATTAAATTCTCCAGCATAAGTTGAAAGAATTATAGCTCCTCCAAGTGATGCAAAAGCACCTGAAATCATAACTCCAATATATCTCATTCTGTTAACATTAATTCCAGCTGCATCTGCTGCATGAGGATTTTCACCACAAGCTCTAAGTCTCAACCCAAATCTAGTCTTATATAAAACAAATAAACTTACAAATAATATTACCAAAACTAAAATAGTTGATGCATAAACATCCTTAAAGAATAATGGTCCAATTACAGGTATTTCTGATAAGACTGGAATATCCATTTTAGGAAATGGTCTTATAATTCTAATATTACCACTACCTGTAATAGTTCTAGCTAAGAAAACTGTTAAAGCACCAGCTATCATATTTATCGCAGTACCTGAAATAACTTGATCAGCCTTTAAGGTAATACTTGCAAATGCATGAAGTAGCGAGAATAAAGCTCCAACTATAACAGCTGCTAAAAGACCAATCCAAACAGCATAGCTTCCTCCCATTGACTTTTCAAGAGATGAAACAGTAAATGCTCCCACAAATGATCCAACAATCATTAAACCATCTAGACCAATATTAACAACTCCACTTCTTTCTGAATAAAGAGCTCCTAAGGCTGTTATTAATAGTGGAATTGTAAATGCAATTGCATATGGAAATAAATTAACTATAGTATCCCACATATTATTTCACCTTCCCTTCTACATCTGAAGCCCCTGTAACTGGCATCATAAGTTTCTTCATATCTTTTTTCTTTTTGTATTTTGCAATTACATTACCAATTAATACGCTAGTAGCTGCAAAGTAAATAATTGTAGCCATTATTGTATCTGCAATTTCTGGTGGAATTTGAGTTGCAGCATTCATAAATCCTTTTCCTGTATAAAGAACACCAAAGAATAAAGCTGCTACTAATACTCCAAGTGGATTATTTGCTCCAAGTAATGCAACTGCTATACCATCAAATCCTTGAGAAGGCATAACACCAATCTGCATTATAGTAGCATTACCAGCATATTGAACAACCCCTGCAAGACCTGCAAGTGCTCCAGAAATCATCATTGAAATTACAATACTTCTATTAACTGATATACCAGCATATTCAGCACCATCTCTATTAAATCCAACTGCCTTAAGCTCATATCCAAGAACAGTTTTATTTAATATGAAAGCTATAATTATAACTGCAACTATTGCAAGTATGATTCCTAAATTAATAAATGACCCATTAAAAGCATCACTTAATCCTTGTACATGAAGTGTTGCATTTTCTGGAAGCTTCTTTGATTCTGTTTCAAGAAAATCTCCCTTAAAATATTGAGGAATTAAATAGTATATTGACCAATATGCTATCCAGTTCATCATTATTGTTGAAACAACTTCATTAACATTAAACTTTGCCTTTAAAATCCCTGGAACTAAAGCCCATAAAGCTCCTCCTATAATACCACACACAACTACTGCTAAAAGTAAAAGTGGTCCTGGAAGATTAAAAGTTAAACCAGCTGCTGTTGCACAAAATGCACCAAATAACATTTGCCCTGGAGCACCAATATTAAATAATCCAGTTCTAAATGCAAACGCAACTGATAACCCAGTTAAAATTAATGGTGTTGCTGTAGCAATTGTATTACCAATTCTTTCGATATTCATGAATGCACCCTTAAATAAATAAGTGTATGCTTCAATAGGATTCTTTCCTATTACTAATATCATTATTGCACCAAAAATAAGTCCAAGAAGAACAGCTAATATAGATAAATATCCTTTTTTCTTCATTACTTGTCCCCCTCCTTAATTCCTGCCATCATTAATCCAACCTCATTTTCATTTGTTTTATCAGCATCAACAACTCCTATTAATTCACCATTGTTAACTACTGCTATTCTATCAGAAACATTAAGAATCTCATCAAGTTCAAGAGATACTAAAAGTACAGCCTTACCATTATCTCTTTGCTCTACTAATCTCTTATGAATATATTCAATTGACCCAACATCTAGTCCTCTTGTTGGTTGTACTGCAATTAGAACCTCTGGACTAATCTCAATCTCTCTACCTATAATAGCCTTTTGTTGATTTCCTCCTGAAAGTGTTCTAGCTTCTGAAACTGCACCCTCTCCTGACCTAACATCAAATGTTTTTAATATTTTATCAGCATATTCTCTAATTGCCTTTTTGTTTAATAATCCCTTGTTTGAAAACGGCTTTTCATCATAAACCTTAATAGCCATGTTTTCTTCTAAAGTGTAATCTAAAATAAGTCCATGCTTTTGTCTATCCTCTGGAATATGAGCAAGTCCATTTTTTATTCTTCTTCTAATACTTTGGTTTGATATATCTTTTCCATTATATATAACCTTACCTGACTCTGCTTTTCTAAGCCCTGTAATTGCTTCTACAAGTTCTGATTGTCCATTTCCTTCTACACCTGCAATACCAAGTATTTCACCTTTTCTTAGTTCAATTGAAAAATCCTTAAGCCCAAGTACCTTCTTATTATTTTTAACATTTAGGTTCTCTACCTTTAAGATAACTTCTCCAGGATTTGCTTCTCTTTTATCAACCCTAAATGAAACCTCACGACCAACCATCATCTTAGCCATATCTGCTTCTGAAGTTTCCTTAACATCAACTGTTCCTATATACTTCCCTCTTCTTATTACAGTGCATCTATCTGCAACTTCCTTAATTTCCTTAAGCTTGTGGGTAATAATAATAATTGATTTACCTTCTTTAATAAGATTCTTAATAATTCCCATTAAGTCTCTAATTTCTTGAGGTGTAAGAACTGCAGTAGGTTCATCTAGTATTAATATTTCTGCGTCTCTATATAACATCTTTAATATCTCAACTCTTTGTTGCATACCAACTGAAATATCTTCAATCTTTGCATATGGATCAACATTTAAACCATAACGTTTTGATAAATCTGCAATCTTCTTAGCTGCAGTTTCTTCATCAACTACAATTCCCTTTTTAGGCTCACATCCTAAAATTATGTTTTGAGTAACTGTAAAATTGTGTACTAACTTAAAATGTTGATGTACCATACCAATACCAAGCTCATTTGCAACATTTGGATTTGATATTTTTACTTCATTTCCTCTTACTTTTATTTTTCCTGCTTCTGGTGTGTACATTCCAAATAGAACACCCATTAATGTAGATTTCCCTGCACCATTTTCCCCTAAAAGAGCATGAACCTCTCCCTTAGCTAATTGTACAGTTATGTTATCATTTGCTACTATTCCTGGGAACTCTTTTCGAATATTCAGCATCTCTACTACATATTCCATGACTTTCCTCCTCTTAGAAATTTTGTATTTAACTCCTTATATTATAAAAAAGAGCGGAAGTCCCGCTCTTTTAAACATCTTCCTTTAATAAGGTTTTATTTAATTACTTTGGTTCAATTAAACCATCTGCCTTGTCTGCAACAACAATTTCTCCTGATTTAACCTTAGCAAATACTTCTTTAGTTTTATTTTGAGTTTCTTCACTTAAGTTTTTGTTTTCTGCTGGAATTCCTACTCCATCATTCTTAGCATCGTAGATTAAAGTTTGTCCACCCTTGAAGTTTCCTTCTGTTTCATCTTTAATCATATCTTCAGCAACCTTTTGAAGGTTCTTCATAGCTGAAGTTAACACTACTGACTTGCTTCCATCACCATAGATTCCGTGTTCATATTGGTCAACGTCAACACCAACAATCCAAACATTTTCACCTTTTTCAGTTCTTGCCTTAGCTTCGTTGATAGCTCCAACTCCAACTCCACCTGCTGCACAGAAGATAGCTTTAACTCCTCTGTTGTACATTTGTGATGCTAAAACTTGTCCAGCTTCAACTTGATCAAATGTTCCTTGGTAAACGAAATTTTCTTCCTTCATTGAAATCTTAGTTCCTAAATTATCATTAGCATACTTAATTCCTTGTTGGAATCCCCAGTTGAACTTTTGTACTGGTGGAATCTTCATTCCTCCAATAAATCCAACATCTCCTTCTTTAACTTCTAAAGCTGTTGCAATTCCTGCTGCAAATCCAGCTTGGTGCTCAGCGAAGAATATTGAAATTGTGTTATCTCCAACCTTTTCTTCGTAAGTACCCTTTTCTCTATCCCCACCATTGTGTGGAACACCATCTATAAGTACAAATTTAGCATCTTGATATTTTTCTTGTGATTTAAATATAGCTGTTTCAAACTTAAATCCTGGAGTTACAATGAACTTATATCCAGTATCATAAAGATTTTGGATTTCCTTCATGTAGTCAGCTTCAGTTGTTCCTGCTGGCTTTAAGTAGTTTCTTGTAATTCCTAAGTTCTTTTCTGCATTTCCTATTCCTTCATAAGTCCCTTGGTTGAATGACTTGTCATCAATAGTACCTGCATCAGTAACCATACCTACTTTTAAATCTGACTTCTTACCTTCACCACTTCCACAACC
>JBOFQV010000018.1:0-16471 GCA_051650705.1 Clostridium sp. | reverse complement strand
TAATAATTAGAGGGGAATCAAATCATGCAGGTGCAACTCCTATGGAGCTTAGAAAAGATCCAATAGTTGAAGGCTGCAAATTAGTTTCAGAAATTCCTTCTTTGGTTAGGGAATTTGGAGATGACTCATTAGTTGCTACTGTAGGGAAATTTGAATTAAGTCCAAATTTAACAAATGTAATACCTCTAGAGGTGAAATTTTCAATTGATTTAAGAGGAATTAATAAAGAGAACAATGATAAATTATTAAATCTTATTGAGAAAAGATTAGAAGAAATTAAGAGTAGAGGATTTGAGACAAGTATTGAACTTATAGCTCATGCAAAAGAGACAAAAAGCTCTGATAAAATTTTGAATATTATTGAGCAGGAAGCTATTAATGAAGAGTTTAAATATAAAAAGATGTATAGTGGATCAAATCACGATACAAGCATTATGGCTGAGGTAACAGATGTTGCAATGATTTTTGTTCCAAGTGTAGATGGAAAAAGTCACTGTGCAGAAGAATTTACTAAAGAAGAAGATATTAAAAACGGATGTCAATTATTATTAAATACAATATATAAATTAATAAATAACTAGGGGGATAAAAAATGTTAGAGAGATTATTTAAGTTAAAAGAAAACAACACAAATGTTAAAACAGAAATTACAGCAGGTATGACAACATTTATGACTATGGCATATATTTTAGTTGTACAACCTATGTTTATGGGAGCAGCGGGAATGGATGTTGGTGCAGTAACAGTTGTTACAGCATTATTAGCAGCTGGATTTAGTATTTTCATGGGGATTTATACAAACCTTCCATTTGCATTAGCACCAGCTATGGGAAGTAATGCATTCTTTGCTTATACATTAGTTGCTGGAGGAATTGTTAACTGGCAAACAGGATTAGGTATGGTATTTATTTCAGGAATAGCATTTATGTTATTAACTTTACTTGGATTAAGAGAGGTTATTGTAAATTTAATTCCAAAGAATATTAAATATGCAATTGGAGTTGCAGTAGGTTTTTACATAGTATTACTTGGATTTAAAAATGGTGGATTAATGAGCATTACTGAAGGTAAAATGGCTTTAGGTGATGTTAAGTCAGCAGGTGTTATTTTAACTCTAATTGGTCTTGTAATAATGGTATTTTTATCAGCAAGAAAGGTTAAAGGTGGAGTTTTAATTGGTATAGTATTAACAACTATCATTGGTATTCCTTTAGGAATTACAGCAGTACCAGAAACTTTAGTAACAATGCCACCATCAATTGAGCCAATAGCATTTAAATTAGATATTTTAGCAGCACTTAAGTGGAGCTTCTTCCCATTAATGTTTACATTCTTTGTTGGAGATTTCTTCTCAACACTAGGAACATTACTTGGAGTATCTGCAAAGGCAGGACTTTTAGATGAAGAAGGGAATTTACCAAATATAAACAAGCCGTTTTTAGTTGATTCAATAGCAACAGTGGTTGGAGCTTTATTTGGGTCAACAGTAGTTACAACATATATAGAGTCAGCAGCAGGCGTTGAAGAAGGTGGAAGAACAGGTCTTACTTCAGTAGCAGCAGGAGTTTGTTTTGCACTTACAATATTCTTAACTCCAATTGCTGGAATGATTCCAAATGAGGCAACTGCACCAGCATTAATATTAATAGGATTATTAATGATATCAGGAATAAAAAATATTGAATTTGATGAGTTTACAGAAGCTTTCCCTGCATTTGCAACAATTACTTTTACAGCATTTACATCAAGTATTTCAAATGGTATAAGTATTGGAATTATATCATACATGCTTACAAAAGTATTAGCAGGAAAGTACAAGGAGTTAAACTGGGGAATATATATTTTATCAATTCCATTAGTATTGTATTTTATAATTTAGGAGAAAAATAATGAAGATATTACCAAAGGATAAAAAAGGATTAATTGAAGCAGCAATAGGAAAAAGAGAATTTAGCTTAGTTATTAAAAATGCAAACATTGTAAATGTATTTACTGGAGAAATTCATGAGGGAAGTGTTGGGATTTATGATGGTTTCATAGCTCATGTTGAAATTAATGGAGCAGAGCTTAGTGGGGAAAAATACTATGATGCAGAAGGAAGATATTTGATTCCAGGACTTATAGATAGTCATATTCATATTGAAAGTACTTTAATGACACCTAGAAATTTTGCAAAGGCTGTTATTCCACATGGAACAACAACAGTTATAACAGACCCACATGAAATTGGAAATGTGTTTGGAATTGAGGGTGTAAAATATATGCATGACTCAGGGGAAGGGCTTCCAATGAGACAATATGTTTTAGCACCATCATGTGTTCCAGCAGTACTTGGGTTAGAGAATGCAGGCGCTGAAATTAATTCTAAAGATGTAGAAGAAATGCTAAACCTAGAGAGGGTTATTGGACTAGGTGAGGTTATGGATTTCCTTGGAGTAATTGAAAATAGTGATAGAATGGTAGAAATACTTGATGTTTTAGAAAAGAAAGATATGTTTATTCAAGGACATGCACCATTTTTAAATGGAAGAAAGCTTTCAGCTTATTTATGTGGAGGAGCAAATACTGATCATGAAAGTAGAACACCACAAGAGGGGAAAGATAAGCTTAGAAATGGAATGTTTGTTGATGCTAGAGAAAGCTCAATTTCTAAAAATGTTAGGGATATTGTTGGGGGAATTAAAGATTTTAGATATTTAGATTATTTAACTCTTTGCACAGATGATAGAGAGGCTGATGAAATTCTAAAGGATGGTCATATGAATGCAGTTGTGAGAAGTGCAATTGTGGGAGGATTACATCCTATAGATGCAATTAGAGCAGCAACTTTAAATACTGCAAGAGAAATAGGAGTGAAAAATCTTGGTGGAATTGCACCAGGGTTTGTGGGAGATTTAGTTTTAGTAGATTCTCTAGAAGAAATGAAAGTTACAGGGGTATTTTTCAATGGAGAGCTAGTTGCAGAAAATGGAGAGTTAATTAAAGAAATAGAAAATAGAGATTTTGAAATTGAAAGTAGAAATTCAGTTAAGCTATGGGATTTAACTGAAGAGGACTTTAAATTAAAAGCACCTATTGAAAATGGAAAAACTAAGGTTAATGTTATAAAGTATCTTATGCAAACATCATCTTCTACTGAAATTGTGGAAGAGGAAGTAGAGGTTAAGGATGGATTTGTTGAGATAAATGATGAAAACTTAAAGTTTGTTATTGTAATAAATAGACATGGAAAAGTTAAAACAAAGTCTATTGGACTTGTTAGAAACTTTGGAATAAATAAGGGATGCATTGGAAGTACAGTTTCTCATGACAGTCACAACTTAACAATTGTTTATGATAATGTTGAAGAAGCCTATAAGGTTATGAAGGATTTAGAAGCAATTGGAGGAGGAATAAGTTGTGCATTAAATGGAGAGTTAAATGGAAATCTTCAATTAGAGATAGCAGGACTTATGACTAAAAAAGATGCAATGGAAATTGCAGTGGTTGCTGAAAAAATGAAAGTAACATTAAGAGATATGGGATTAACAGAAATTAAGAATCCTTTACTTAGAATTGTTACATTGGCACTTCCAGTTATACCAGAAGGTAAAATATCTGATATGGGATTAATAAATGTAAATACGAAAGAAATTATAGATATATTTAAGTAAAAGGAGAAATCAGAGAAGCATCAAATCTTCTCTGATTTTTTATTATTTAGGAAGAGGTACTGGAAGGAGATTAACTTATTATAAGTAATTATAATGTTGGTTAATAGGGGGATAAACAAAAGAAATGTTGACTGATGTCGAAAATATGTATATATTAATAATATAGGATATATGTGGAAGGGGATAGTGGGGATGGTTCTTGTTTATTGTGGTGTGAAACAACAAGAAGTAATTGCAGAAGTTGAGAAGTATAGGGATAAAGGTGAACAAATTTTTAAGTTTGTAAAGAGAGATCATATAAAACTATATTTTGATACAACATTAGAGGATGAATGGCAAGCCTGCGATGTTGTAAGTGGAATAATAGCAAAGTCTAAATATGGGAAGGCTTTATTTATAAATGTAGTACCTTTTGATGGAAAGAAGGTTACATGGTTTAAATAGTATTTTAGGAGTTAGAATTTTCTAACTCCTTGTTGTTTATATTTGACATGTTTTAGTAATAGTACTAAAATTTTATTTGTAGAAAAAATAAGGAGGTCTGTTTATGACACAAAAAGGTAATATATCAATTCATACAGAAAATATTTTTCCAATTATCAAAAAGTGGCTATACTCAGATAAGGATATCTTCATTAGAGAGTTAATTAGTAATGGGTGTGATGCCATCAGCAAATATAAGAGGTTAATACAGCTTGGTGAAGCTAAAAAAGCTGGAGATGATAACTATAGAGTTACTGTAGAGATTGATAAGGAAAATAATACTTTAAAGTTCATTGACAATGGAATTGGAATGACTGAAGAAGAGGTAAATAAGTATATCAATCAAGTAGCTTTTTCAGGGGCAGAAGACTTCATAGAAAAGTATAAGGACAAAATAAATGATGGGAATGATATTATAGGACATTTTGGACTAGGATTCTATTCTGCATTTATGGTGGCTGAAAAGGTACAAATTGATACTCTTTCATATAAGGAAGGGGCAGAAACTGTAACTTGGATTTGTGAGGGTGGTACAGAATATGAAATTGCACCATCACAAAATAGAACTGAAAGAGGAACAACTATTACTCTTTATTTAGCAGAGGATAGTAAGGAGTTTTTAGAAGAATATAAGGTTAAAGAGGTAATGAAAAAATATTGTTCATTCCTACCTACAGAAATATATTTAAACAAGGAGGAAACTCCAATAAATGAAACAAAGCCTCTATGGACAAAAGCTCCAAGAGAGTGTACAGAACAGGAATATAAGGATTTCTACAAGAAGGTATTTAATGACTTTAATGATCCTCTATTCTGGATACATTTAAATGTAGATTATCCATTTAACTTAAAGGGGATTTTATATTTCCCTAAGCTTAAAAATGAATTTGAGCTTGTTGAAGGGGAAGTAAAGCTTTATAATAACCAAGTTTTTGTGGCTGACAATATTAAAGAGGTTATTCCAGAGTTCTTGTTATTATTAAAGGGTGTAATTGATTGCCCAGATCTACCTTTAAATGTTTCAAGAAGTTTCCTTCAAAAGGATAAGGAAGTTAGTAAGATTTCAAAACATATTGTTAAAAAGGTTGGAGATAAATTAAATTCAATATTCTTAAATGAAAGAGAAAATTACAATAACTTCTGGAAGGATATAAATATTTTCATTAAATATGGATGCTTAAGAGATGAAAAGTTCTATGAAAATATAAAGGGAAGCATTGTATTTAAAACAATAAATAATGAGTTCATAACATTATCAGATTACTTAGAGAAGGCAAAAGAAAAGCATGAAAATAAAGTATTCTATGTAAGTGATGAAGGAAAGCAATCACAATACATTAAAATGTTTAAGGAATATGGATTAGATGCTGTTGTTTTAAATACAACAATTGATAATCACTTTATTTCATTCTTAGAAAGCAAGGAAACTGGGGTTAACTTCACAAGAATTGATTCAGACATTTCTGACGCTCTTAAAAATAATGAAGAAGATAGTACAGAATTAAATGAAAAAATACAAAATATATTTAAGGATGTTCTTGGTGAAAAAGTTTCTTCATATAAGGTGGAAAGTTTAAAAAATACAAGTACATCAGCTATGATTTTAGTTTCAGAGCAATCAAGAAGAATGGCTGAAATGCAATCAATGTTTGGTGGAATGGATATGAGTGGGTTATTTAAAGAGGAAAAGACATTAGTTTTAAATAACAACAACTCAATAGTTAAAAAGCTTGTTGAGATTTCAGCAGATGAAAGCAAAAAAGATGATGTTAAGTTAATTTGTAACCACATTTTAGATTTAGCGTTAATTGCAAACAATGAGCTTGATGAGGAAGCTTTAGATAATTTCTTAAAGAGAAATAATGAAATATTATTAAAATTAATTTAATTAGAGGGTTGCCCAAATTACTTTGGGTGACCTTTTAAATTTATGAAGATAATTTTTTTCACTATAAATAAGTTAAATTTTCTAAAAATTTAAAAAGGTTTTTTAATAAATCTTTAACTATAAAAGTTTATTGGTTTTAATGTGTAAATGGTTTCTTAAGACAAAAAATTACAATTGAATTATTATATTCTATGAGGGAATGTGAAAGGGGCGATTGTATGTTAGGAGAAGCAAAAATCCAGCGTATCAAGATGTATACTAATAATGAAGGTATTGAGAAATTATTTAGGGAAGGCTCTTATTTGAATTTAGAAGTGATGAATGCTGGGGAAATAAATTTAAGTAAAAACTTATCTTCTTATAATGAGAGGATGAAAAGTATAATTCCTTATGGAAACAGGAAAGAAATTTCAAAACTACATTATGCTGAGGAACTTGCTATAATGGACAGTGAGTATGTTAAGGAATTTAAATATGATTCTGAAGAAAGCATAAGTTTTAAAATTTTTGACTATTCTAATGAAAAGTTTAATGGAAAAGATTTAGAGTGGTTTAATGGAGATGTTAATATTGTTACAGGAATAGCTCTTAATAAAACTCAACTTAAAAGGCTTGAAAAATCAAATAGACTAATTTTAAATATGCCAAGGATTGAGGATTGTATTGAGTGTGTAAAATATTTTTATACTTGCTTTAATAGCGTTCACTATTTTCCAGAGGATTTTGAGTTGATTTTTGAAAATATGAGGGGCAAGGTTATTGAGAATATCATTGTTTCTAAAACACCTGATGAAATCATTAAGTATATGAATTTTGGGTATGAGGATAAACGTGATGGGGTATTTATTTCAATGTATAAAGGCAATTCATTAAGTAGATTTGGTGAATATATGAATATGCTTGAAAAGAGGTTGCATATTGGAGAGTGTACTTTATTTTGTAATGAGTATTATAATTGTGAAAGTAATGATGAATATTATTTAAGTTTTATTATATAGAATTGTAGGCACCAATTTTGGTGCCTACTTTTGTTTTAAGTTATGTAATAAATGGGGAAATAATTGAGTTTACTTTAGAAAGTCGTGGATAATTAATGATAAAATCTTGAAATTCCATAATAAATATTATAGAGTATTATAATAGGATAAGATAAAAAGCGTGGACTGAGGAGAGAATAAGAAATAATGGATAATAATTTTGAAAAAGAAGTACTTGATATAAACAAGAAATTTGCTTCAAAAAAGGAAATAAGCAACACTTTAGAAAAATGCCTTGATGATATAACAAAAATAAGACTTGGTGACTTAGCAGGTCTTTATGAAATTGCTGGGCGTTCAAAAATGGGTAAAGAAGAGTTAATTAATGAATTAGTAAAGTTAATTACTGATAAGGAAGTATTTAATCAAAATATTGAGGCTCTTACAGAGGAAGAATTATCATTATTAGAAGAGTTAAACAAGAAGGATAACATTGATATTACAACAATGGTATTTAGAGAGTACTTCAATTTATATAGATTAGGGCTAGCATTCACTTATGCAAAAGGTAATGAAGTGGTTATGGTTGCTCCAGAGGAAGTTAAAAAGTTATTTAAGAGCTTAGATTTAAAATCTTTAAAGAGTGAAAAGGGAAGATTTGAGCTTATTGAAAAATACATAACTGTCTTCTCAAATGTATATGGAATTTTTGAAAAGGACTTTTTAATTGAGTGCTTCAATGAACAAAATGAAGCAAAGTTAAGTCTAGAAGAGTTAAACACTACTTTAGATAATTATCGTAAGTTAAATGGAACAATAGAGTTTGAGGAAAATAGAGTATTTAATGAGTGTATCTTTGAATATGAAGATGGTGTAGAAGCATTAGAAGAAGCAAGAAAAGGTAAAGAGTATTACAAAATGGATAAGGAAACAATTGATACCTTTTCAAACCTAGATAATCTTTATAATACAGAGGCTCATATAAATCTTGAAGAATTCTTAGTTAAGCTTTGCAAGGATGAAAACATGGGAGCAGAGGTTTTCTTTAACATATGCTTTGATTTAAGAAATGATGGAGCAGACCCAGAAAGTGTTGCAGAAGAATTAATAGCTAGAAAAGTTGAAATAAAGAATAAAAACCAAATTAAAGAGCTTATGAAGCTTATGCTACATGTTAGCAACAACACAAGAAAGTGGGCAAATAGAGGATATACTCCAAATGAATTACAGAGTATGGCTATGGAAAGACTAGCAAGCAAAAAGCTTGTGGGAAGAAATGACCCATGTCCATGTGGAAGTGGAAAGAAATATAAGAAATGTTGCGGAAAATAATATTAAAGGACTTAGTGCATTATCACTAGGTCCTTTAAATTTTTAGGGCTATATACTATTGGCTTCGTTATTACCAATAGAAGTAATAACGGGGCTTAGATGGAAAGGGGGAGTAGAAATTTCGTTATTATTTCTATAGTTTCGCTAAGCCACCAAAAGATATATGATATATCATATGCAAGGAATTGAAGAATGATGATGATAAAAAAAGTTTGTAATCGTATAATAGGTAAATAAAATTTGAAAAATTGGAAATACTTAAAAGACAGATGTTCATGTTGTGACAATATGTTTTTTTGTATGATAAAATATTATATATAAGTTTGATGGGAGGTTTAGGAATGAGAATTTTGCATACTGGTGATTGGCATTTAGGAAAAAATCTAGAAGGCTACAGTAGAATGGATGAACAAGAGAAGTTTTTAGAAGATTTTATAGAGATAGTTAATGAAAAGAATATAGATTTGGTTGTTATTGCTGGGGATGTTTATGATACAAGTAATCCACCAGCTCGTGCTGAAAAAATGTTTTATGATACATTAAAAAGGCTATCAAACAATGGAGAGAGAATAACTCTTGTGGTAGCTGGAAATCATGATAATCCAGAGAGATTAGTGGCAGCAGGACCACTTGCAATGGAGCATGGAATTATTATGGTTGGTACTCCTAAAACCATAGTTCCACCAGGAGAGTATGGAAAACATAAGGTAATTAATTCAGGTGAGGGATTTATTGAGCTAGAGATAAATGGAGAGAAGACTGTTGTTTTAACTGTTCCATATCCAAGTGAGAGTAGATTAAATGAGGTTTTATATGGTGTTATGGATGATGAGGAAATGAAGGTTAAATCATATAGTGAAAGAATCCATAGCTTATTTAATTCTTTAAAGGAGAATTATAGAGAGGATACAATTAACTTAGTAGTTTCACATCTTTTTGCAATGGGAAGTGAAGAGGGTGGTTCTGAAAGAAGTATTCAACTTGGAGGAAGCTATATTGTGTCTGGAACCTGTTTTCCAAAGGAGGCTCAATATGTTGCTTTAGGACACGTTCATAAACCACAGGTTGTACCAGGAACAGAAAAGAAGGCAAGATATTCTGGTTCTCCACTTCATTATAATAAGAAAGAAATTACTTATGTAAAGAAGTGCTTTGTTGTTGAGGCACATGCAGGAAAAGATGTTGAAATTGAAGAGGTTGACTTTAAGGTATATAAACCAATAGAGATATGGAAGTGCAATGGCGTTGAAGAGGCAATAGAAAAATGTGAAGAAAATAAGGATAGAGATTGCTTTGTGTATCTTGAGGTAACAACAGATAGATTTATAAGAGAAGATGAAATAAAGCAAATGAAGGATTTAAAGAAGGATATTTTAGAAATTCAACCTAAGATAGTTGGAGCTGAGGGTGAAGAGGAAGAAATTAATTTAACTGAGAAATCCTTTGATGAGATTTTTAAAGAGTTTTATAAAAAGGAAAGAGATGTTGAAGCAGATGAGGAGATAGTTAAACTATTCTTATCAATAATTGGAGAGGAGGGAGAAGATGAAGCCAATTAAGTTGAAAATAAAAGGGTTAAATAGCTTTATAGAGGAGCAAACTGTTGATTTTGAAACCTTAACTGATAGAGGATTATTTGGAATATTTGGACCAACAGGAAGTGGTAAGTCTACAATTCTTGATGGAATAACTCTAGCGTTATATGGAAAGGTTGCTAGAAATAGTTCAAACTTTATAAATACCAACTGTAAAACTATGAGTGTAAGTTATGAGTTTCAAATTTCAGGTAAGGAAGTTAAGAGATATATTGTTCAAAGAGAGTTTAAGCGAGATAACAAAACTGGAGGATGTACTCATGGAAAGGTTAAGCTACTTGATGTAACTAATGGAGAAGATAACTTAGAGGTGCTTGCAGACAAGGTTGGAGCTGTAAATTCAAGGTGTACTGAGATTATTGGTCTTGGAATAGATGATTTTACAAGGACAGTTGTACTTCCTCAAGGTAAGTTTAGTGAATTCTTAAATTTAGAGGGGAAAAATAGAAGAGATATGCTTGAAAGATTATTTAATCTTCAAAAGTATGGTGATATTTTATCCTCAAAGCTAAGTAGTAGAATGGGAAAAATAAGAACAGAAAATAGTGAGCTTATTGGTAAGCTATCAGGATATGAAGGAATTTCAGAAGAAGCTCTTGAGATAAAAAAAGATGAGCTTAAGAAAAAGGAAGCGGATAGAATTATCTTAGAAAATGGAAAGAAAATAATTGATGAGAAGTTCCAAGAGGGGCAAGAGGTTTGGAATTATCAGCTTGAACTTATAGATAAGAAGAGGGAAGAGGAAGCTCTTATATCTAGACAAGAGGATATGAATATACTTAGAAAAAATGTTGAGCGTGGAGAAGGGGCTCTAAAGGTAAATCCATATTTACTTACTTATGAGAATACATTAAAGAAGCTTGAGGAAACAAAGAAGAATATTAGCTTGCTTAAGATTAGGGAAGAGGAATTAAAAAAATTAAAGGATGAAGCAGAGAACACCTTAAATTTTTGGAGAAAAGAAAGAGATTTAAAGCTACCAGAGCTTAAAATTAAGGAGCAAAGAGTTAAGGATGCCATTTTGGAGAAAAGAATAATAGAGGATTTGGAAAAGGAAATTAAAGGCTTAAATACTGAGTTATCTGCTCTTGGGAAAAAATATAAAGAAGAAGAGAAGCGTTTAGAAGATGGTAAAAAGAGCCTAGAAGAGCTTAGTGAATTAATGAAGCTTAAAGAGAAAAGACTTGATGAAATAAAGCTTGAGGATGGAATAAAGGAAAAAGTTCAAGAGGGATTACTTTTAACTGAGAGATTTGAGGGAGCAAATAAAAATTTCTTAGTTAATGAGAGAAAGCTTAATGAAATTAATAATGAAATTATCAATGGGAAAAAGGTTGAAGAGGAAGTAAATAAGTCACTAGATCAAAAGAGCAAGTTTTTAAATGAGGGTGAAGAAAAGTTAAAGACTCTTGTTAAGAATTGTCCTGGAGAGCAAAAGGATTTATTGGATTTACATGTTCTTCTTTCTGACAGTAAGGAGAAGTGGAAAAAATTTAATGAGTTAACGAAGGAAATTGAAGAAATATCAAAAGAATGTGTTTCTTTAAATAGCGCTTTATTAGAAGATAAGAGAATGAAATCGGAAATTGATAATAATTTAATTTCACTTGAAGAGAATTACAAAAAAATTACCCTTGATAATTTAGCCAATACTTTAAGACGAGAATTAAAGGATGGTGAAGAGTGTCCAGTTTGTGGTGGAACTCATCATCCAAAGAAGGAAGTTGTAGTTCATGAAGCGGATGAGCTGAAGCTTATTGAGGGGAAGATTAATGAATGTAAGTTAAAGCAAAGAGAGCTTGAACAAAAAATTACAAGAAATGAAACAACCCTAAATTCAAAAAATGAAATAATGAAAAAAAGGGAAGATGAGTTAAGAGGACTTGGAGAAGAGTTTAAAAAGACTTCAGTTTTAGAGCTTGAGAATAAGTTTAATACTTTAAATAAGAGCATTACGGAATATTCTAAGAGCAAGGAAGAGATTGAAAAAGCCATTTCTTTATTAAAGGAAGATGTGTATGAGCTTAGAAATAGATTTAGTTCCTTAAAGGCTAGAAGAGAAGAAAATGAAAAGCAATTACTTATGATTTCTAAGGAAAAGGATGACTGTGAGAAGAGCCTAAATGAAGTGAAGTTAAGCCTTAATGATTTAAAGAAAAATGTTGGTGTTAATGATTTTAAGGAAAAGGCTTTAGAAATCAATAAGATTGAAAGAGAAAGGGAATCCTTAACCAAGGAAATTAAGGGCTATAGAGTTAAGGAAGAAGAACTTAGAAGTTTTGTTGATGATTTGGCAAAAGAAAATAAAAAAATCTTTGAAGCTGGCACTGAAATGAGGGGGGCTTTAAGAGAAAAAGAAAATAACAAAAATGAAAAGATTCAAGCTATAAAGAATAAGCTTTCAGAGTTTGAAAACTTAGAAGGACTACTTAAGGATATTAATAATGAAATCTTAAAGCTTGAAGAGAGCTTTAAGAAGAGTGAAGATAATAAGGAAAGAGTTGAGAAGGAATATAAGGAATGTAATGAAAGACTTATTTCTTTAATAAGTAATGAGAAGATATTAACTTCTTCAAGTGTAGATGAAAAGGAAAAGCTATCAAAGGCAATGGAGGTTGAAGGATTTACTTCAATTGATGAAATTAAGGATAGTATTCTATCTAGAGAGGAAATTTCATTAAATAAGAATTTAATAGAACAATTTAATGAAAGCTTATCTAAGGTGAAGGGAACTATTGAAAGTATTACTTTAAAGCTTAAGGGAAGAAGCTTAAGTGAGGAAGCGTGGGAAAATATTAAGCTTGAAAAGAGTAAAAAAGAAGAGGAGATTAAGCTTTTAGATGAGGAAAAGGGGAAGCTTCTTGAAGAAGTGAAGTTTATTCTTAAAAAACTAGAAGAGTTAAAGGATCTAAATGAGCAGAAGAAGGAGATTGAGCATAAATTAGCACTTCTTAGTGATTTAGATAAGCTATTTAAGGGGAAGAAGTTTGTAGAATATATTGCAACTACTCAACTTAAGTATGTTTCTATTGAGGCTTCTAAAAAGCTTAAGGATATTAGTGGTGGTAATTATGGTTTAGAGGTTGATGTTGATGGTAGATTTATCATAAGAGATTATAAAAATGGAGGAGCAGAGAGAGATGCATCTACATTATCAGGTGGAGAAACCTTCTTGGCTTCACTATCACTAGCTCTTGCTCTATCATCACAAATTCAATTAAAGGGAACAGCACCACTTGAACTATTCTTCTTAGATGAAGGCTTTGGAACCTTAGATGATAATCTTTTGGAAGTTGTTATGGGTTCATTAGAAAAAATTCATAATGATAAGTTAAAGATTGGACTTATTAGCCATGTTGAATCTATAAAAAATAGAGTGCCTGTTAAGCTAGTTATTACTCCAGCAGAAGCAGGTAGAGGTGGAAGTAAGGTTAAAATTGAAAGAAGTTAATAAAAAGTGAGAGAAGTTAGTTTCTCTCACTTTTTTCATTAACAAGCTTTAAAAATATAGATATTTCTGAAGAATTTAGAGTAGCATCTCCTAAAATACCATGTCTTTTATCATATCTTTTATCTGTGTGAAAGTCGGAGCCAGCAGTATAAATCCATTGCTTCTCTTTACAGATTTTCAAGAAAAAGTTTGTATCAGCTTGAGAGTTTTTAAAGTACCTTCCTTCCAGACCATCTAAGTTTAGTGATATAAGTTCACTAAAGATTTCAAAGGGAAGCTTTATAGGGTGGGCAAGAATTGCAACTCCATTAAAAAAATGAATAAAATCAATAGCAGATTTAACAGAAATTTTTTTATTTGTTTCATCTTTTTCAAGGTTAATATGATTTAATAATAATAAATTACAGGCACTTAAGTCCCCTTTTCTAATTAAGGAAAGTGCAGATTCGAAAAGTTCATTATCAAGAATATTATTTGAAAAATAGCCAAGGACATGAGTTTTAACTCCTCTGTGTCTACATGAAATTTCAACACCAGGGACAACTTTAATTCCAAAGGTATCTCCAGATAAAACTCCTTGTTTTACTCCGGAGATTCTATTATGATCTGTTATTGAAATAATGTCTAAATTGGATTCTTTAGCGAGTAATACCAATTCTGTTGGAGTGTAAACTCCATCAGAAAATGTAGAGTGCATATGAAAATCACCTTTTGTATACATAAATATCACCTTAAGTATTTTTTATTAATATATGTGTAAGGTGCCGGAGAGGTGACAGGGAAGTGCCTGACACGTCCCTGTCACCTCTGTGGCACTTGAGTAAATATTCCTAATTTTGGGCAAAATATATTCAATAAACTATAAAGTGGAGATGAGATAAATGGTAAAGAGAAAAAAACTAATTGTAAATTTAAGCTTAGTATTGATTGTGTTTTCAGTAATACTTTTAGGGGCTTGGGTTGATGAGAGAAAATTTGAGGGAGAACCAGAGATAAGCTTTGGTGTTCTTGGAGATATTCATACAAACACTAAAAAGCTAGATAAAATAATAAAAGATTATAATGAAATTGATAAAAATATGGATACTCTTATTTTAAATGGAGATATTGTAGATCAAGGACTATCAGATCAATATAACAGTATTAATCAGATACTAATGAAGAATAAAACAAAGCTTCCAAAGAGTGTTATCAAGAACATAGGAAATCATGAGTTTTTTAATTATGCAACAGGTAAGAATTCTAAGGAGAAGAGTGAAGTGTTGAAGCAAAGAAATTTGGAGTTTACTGGGCATGATAAAACCTATTTTCAAAGATTTATAAAAGGATATAACTTTATATTTTTAGGAACAGAAGAGACTCATACAGATAGAATTAATGCAGTTCAAGCATATATTTCAAAGGAACAAAAAGATTGGCTAAAAGGTGCATTAAAAAGTAATTATGAGAAAAATAAACCAATATTTATATTTTTACATCAGCCAATGATTAACGGAGGTAATTTATTAGTTGAAGAGGATAAGGAAGAAAGTATAAGAGATATAATTAGAGAATATCCAGAGGCAATAGTATTTTATTCACATAACCATACAAGTTTAATAGAAAAGGATATATTTAAAGAAGATGGTATTACAATGGTTAATACAGGGGCTGTAGATTATACAATTAAAGTGGAAAATGGGCAAATAGTTGATAGAAACTCAGATGTAAGCTATGGATTATATATTAAGGTTAAGGGGAATCAAGTAACTTTAAATGGGAGAAATTTTTTAGAGGAAAAATTTGTATATAATAAAGGGATTCCAAAATTAAAATAGAAATATACTTATTAGAATGTAAATTGGTTGATAAAATTTTTATCAACCAAAATTTTTGTGAGTTTTGTGTAAGAATTTGCAAAAGATATACGTATAAAAGGGAGAGAGTTTAAAGGGGGAGAGAGACTTGAAGCTAAAAAAAATATTAGCACTTGGAACTTTAGTTATAATGGGTATGAATTTTATTGTTCCAAATGGGTTTAAAGCAAATGCAACAGAGGATTCAAGGGAAAAAGCAAAAGAAATAGTTAGTAAAATGAGTTTAGAAGAGAAGGTTGGTCAAGTATTGATGCCAGCAATATCATCTTTAAAGCAGGGGTCAACAAGTGTTCCATTAGATGTGGAAAACTTTTTAACTAAGTATAATATTGGGGGAATTATTCTATTTGCAAATAACCTTCAAGATGTGTCAAGCACAGTTAGCTTAACTGATAGCTTTCATAAAGTAAATAAGGACTTACCATTATTACTTGCAGTAGACCAAGAAGGTGGAGGCGTTACAAGAATACCAGGAAGTACCTACATGAATGGAAATATGGCATTAACTGCAGCAAATGATTTAGAATTAACAAAAAAAGCAGGAGGTATAATTGGGAAAGAAACATCAGCAGTTGGGATAGATATAACCTTTGCACCAGTTTTAGATGTTTATAGAAATCCAACTAATACTGTAATTGGGACAAGAAGCTTTGGGGATAATTCAAAGGTGGTTTCCGAACAGGGAAAAGCATTTATTGAGGGGGTTCAAGGCAATGGAGCAAGTGCAGGAGCAAAACACTATCCAGGTAATGGAGATTCAGTTGTTGATACTCATGCAGATTTGAATGTTAATATTCACGATTTAAAAACACTTCAAGAAGTTGACTTAAAACCATTTAAAGCAGCAGTAGATTCAGGTGTGGATGTTATAATGACATCTCATAGTGCTTATCCAGCTTTAGATGATAAGAAGATATATTCAAAGCTTCAGGATGAATATGTATATCCATCAGCAACCTTTTCAAAAAAGATGGTAACAGACATATTAAAAAATGAAATGGGGTTTGATGGCGTAGTTGTTACAGATGCTATGGATATGCAAGCTTTAACCTTATATTTTAATAAAGTAGATGCAACATTATTAGCACTTGAAGCTGGTTGTGATATTATTTTAATGCCTCATCCTATTACAGGACAAACATCTATTAAAGAATTTGAAACATACTTTAATGATGTAGTAAAGGGGATAAAAGACGGAAAAGTTAGTGAAGAAAGATTAAATGATGCAGTAACTAG
>JBOFQV010000017.1:0-8901 GCA_051650705.1 Clostridium sp. | reverse complement strand
TGAATTAAAAACCTATCACCCTCACTGTGTCCAAAGGTATCATTTATAACCTTTAACCCATTTGCATCTCCCATTATAATTGCAAATGGAAGAAATTCTTCCCTTGAGTATTCAAGCTGTTTAAGCTCAAAACAAGCCCTATTTTTAGCTCCAGTAAGTATGTCAGTATAACTTAAATATTCAAGCCTAGCCTGAGTCTGTTTCTTCTCTGTTATATCTAAAGACCTTCCAATAATCCCATTAAGATTTCCCAAGCTATCAATTAAGGGAACCTTCACTACTTCTTTGTATATATAGTTTCCACTTTCATTCTTAAAAGTAGCCTCTTTAACAATTGTGTCCCTTGTTTCAATAATTCTTTTATCATCTTTTATAAATTCATTAACCTGCTCTTTATTAGGATTAATTTCCCAATCAGTTTTTCCTAATATACTTTCAACTCCACGAGCTTTATAAAATTCTTCACACTCATTATTTGCATATACATATTTTCCCTCAATATCTTTATAAAATATTACTCCTGGAAGAATATCCATAATTCTTTTTGTTAAGTTCTTTTGAATTTCAACCTCAAGCTCTTTCTCCTTAATCTTTCCATAATCATCAATAAAACCAATAACTCCTGCTATAGCTATTAACTCTCCACCCTCCCCTTTAAGTGGAATAATAGTACACTGCCTATATCCATTAACTGCATACATATCCTTTGATATTGCTTTTCCACTTTTAATAACTTCATTGCAATGAGAGTTAAAGTTACTTATAAGTGGTTCCTCAAATAAGTCTTCTACAGTCTTTCCTATTATTTCTTCTCTTTTTTTATTATAAATTGCTGCATATCTTTCATTAGCAAAGATATATTTTCCATCAATCCCTTTTATCCAAACAGGAAATAAAAATCCCTCCAATAAAAGTTCAAAAATAGTTTCCATAAAACACCCCCATTAACTATACAAAGCGCTAATAAAAATCTCAACTAACTCTGGATCAAATTGTGTCCCCTTACATCTTCTAAGTTCTTTCATAGCTTCATTCATTGTTAATGCCTTCTTGTATATTTTATCATGTGTCATTCCATCATAAGCATCACAAATACTAATTATTCTTGAATATAGTGGTATTGCTTCTCCCTTTAGTCTCATTGGGTAGCCTGTTCCATCCCATCTTTCATGATGATATAAAACAATTTCTGCTATTCCTTCTAACTGACTGGATGCCTTTATTATCCTATATCCTTTTTCAGTATGTGTTTTCATTTCTTCAAATTCTTCATCTGTTAACATTCCTGGTTTTGAAATAATATTCTTATTTACTCCTATCATTCCAATATCATGAAGCTCAGCTGCAAGCTTTAACTCATCCAACTGTGCTATATTTAAATTTAATAAAACCCCAATACATTGAGCAGTAATTGCAACCCTTTGGTTATGCTCTTTAGTTTCTTCACTATTTACCTCAAGACCTGCCTTAAGAGAGTTTAATATAGATCCCTTAACACTTTTATTTTGAATTAGTTTTTGTCTATAAACCTTTTCCTCTGCATCCTTTAAAATTTTATATATATCAACCTCTTCATCATATTTTATTGATGCTCCTAGTCCAATACTTAAGGTATATAAATTCTCTCTCTTTTCATTGCACTTTACATAAATACTTCTTATTATTTTTTCACTTTCTTCTAAAGTACAATTTGGAATAAGAATAACAAATTCATCTCCACCTAGCCTAAAAACCTCTCCTCTATTCTCACAAGCCTCTTGTAAGATTAAAGATATTTGTTTTAATAGTCTATCTCCCTCACTATGCCCAAAGGTATCATTTACAACCTTTAGCCCATTAACATCTCCCATGATTACACCAAGTGGAAGATATTCAGATGAAGAATATTTTTGTTGTTTTTCTTCAAAAGCGGCCCTATTTTTTACTCCTGTTAAAATATCTGTGTAGCTTAAAATTTCTAGCCTATCTTGAAGTTCTTTTTTTTCAGTAACATTTGTAGCTCGTCCTATTACACCTATTATATTTCCCTTTTTATCTAGAAATGGAACCTTTATCACTTCTTTGTATATTAGTTTTCCATCTTTTCTATCTAAATATACCTTGTTAAACACAGAGGTTTTCCCCTCTATTACCTTTTTATCATCTTCCATAAAACTCAGTGCTTGTTCCTTATTTTCACACATTTCATAATCTGTTTTTCCAACAAGCTCCTCATTACAACTTAAATTAAAATACTCTAAGCACTCCTTGTTTGCATAAATATATCTTCCATGCACATCTTTATAAAATATAGTTCCTGGAAGAGTATCTATTATTCTACGGGTTAGGTCTTTCTCTATCTTTACTTCATAATCTTTTTCAATAATTTTACCAATATCATTTATTATCTCAATAAGTCCAGCAATAGCCACTAATTTACCCTCTTTATTTTTTAAAGGAATTACCTTACAGCTGCTATACTCTACGCCATTGTAAATTTCCCTTGTTACTATTTCACCTGATTCTATGGCATCATTGCAATGACTATTAAACCTATCCCAAAACTCTCTTGGAAAAATATCCTCAACTCTTTTTCCAATAAAATCTTCTATGTTTCTATTATATAATTTTGCAAATTTTTCATTAACAAATGTAAATTCACCCTCTAAGTCTTTAATCCAAATTGGGAAGTTCATATTCTGAAATAGTGCCTTATATAACTTTTCCATTAATAACCCACCTTATTTTCCAACTAACATCTACCATTACTTCTAATTATAATACATTTGTTTATTATTTTAAACATTTGCTTTAAAACTAAAGCATTTATCATAAATTGTTCACACACTTCTGTCGAAGTAATGTGAAAAGCTTAATAAAATAAAAAACTCCCTAAGGAGTTTTAAATCTTAAATCAGCAATTATTGGGTAATGGTCTGATGGATATCTTCCATCCTTATTGTGGGTTAATATCTTCACATCCACTATTTCTATTTCCTCAGAAACAAAAATATAATCAATATGAAGTCCCTCCTCCTTCCCATTAAAGCTACTCATGGTGGATTTATTATAAAGTGCTTTATTCTTTTCTTGAACAGCAATAAAGCTTTTTGAACTTAATCCTTTTTCTTGAAACTCTCTTATAAGCTTTGAATTTGGAGTAGCATTAAAATCTCCCATTAAAACCACAGGAATTCCATCTTTTTTATGTTCACTTTCAATAAACTCTCCAATTTTTCTAAGTCCATATTCTCTAGCCTTTGGAAGTAAAACATCTAAGTGAGTGTTATATATTCTTATCTTCTTGCCATTTTCTAAGGTAATGGTTGAGGTTGTGCATATCCTTGGAAACATGGAATACCAAATTCTACTCCCAACCTTATCTGGAGTTTCTGAAAGCCAAAAGGTTTTATGACTTTCTACTTTATGCCTTTTAGCAATTAAAATATCATTGCTCTCCATAAAAAATCTTTTACTTCTTGGACTTCCAACAATATTAAATCCATCTAAAGCACTACTAATATCCTTGTGCATTCTTGGAGTAAGCTCTTGCACCCCAATAACATCACAATCATATTCACTTAGTATTTCATAAACAATATCTTTTCTATTGTCCCACCTATTTTTAAAATCCAAAATGAAATCACACCTTAGATTAAATGTCATAACTCTCATTTATTGTCCTCTCTCACTAACTTTTCACTTTAATATATCTATTTCCTTATCATTTATCTTAACAGTATCACTATCTACCCAACTAATATCCCCATTTTCCATATTATCTTCTAAGTAAATATCTTTTACTTTTTTATCACCTTCATATAAAATCCCCTTAACAGCATATGAAGTTGTTGCTCCACCATTTATAAGATATGTTTTAACTGTGTATTTTCCATCTCCTGAGGATTTTTCTTCAATTAATTCTGTTGAAACTGATGATGATATTTTTTCTCCAATAAAAGAAATACCCTTAACAATTCCAAAACCAATTCCTATAAAAAGTAATATAACCATAATTATCGTTATGGAAAATATAGTTTTTTTACCTTTTTTCATTTCCTTTTCTAAGTCCTTATCCTCTTCCATTGAATAATAGTCAAATTCTTTTTTGCTCATAAAATTACCCCACTTTCGTATACTAAAATTATAACATTTCATAATAGTATATAAAAGTGGGGTTTTTACTATTTTATCCTATCTTTTCTCTCCATTTTCTGCATTCTTCTTCAATATCCTCTTGTTTTAGAATTGCTGAAATAACAGCATATCCGCAAACCTTACAAGATTTTAACTCTTCCATATTAATTAAATTAACTCCCCCAATAGCAACTACGGGCATTTCTGTAACAGCTTTTATCTCTTTTAAGGTTTCTAATGACACCTTCTTAGCATCTAGTTTTGTTGTTGTTCCAAACATGTCTCCAACTCCAAGATAGTCTGCACCATCCTCCTTTGCCCTTATCGCTTCTTCCACTGTTCTTGAGGAAACTCCAAGTATTTTATTTGGCCCAATTAATTTTCTAACCTCACTTGCACTAATATCACTTTGTCCCACATGAACTCCATCTGCATCACATAAAAGAGCTATGTCCACTCTATCATTTATAATAAATTTCACATTATATTTTCTAGTCATTTCCCTAAGCTTCATTGCTCTTTCTAAAAACTCTCTTCCTGAAAGCTCCTTTTCCCTAAGCTGAAGCATGGTAACTCCGCCCCTTAAAGCCTCTTCAATACACTCATAAAAATCTCTTCCATTTAGAAAACTACTATCCGTAACTAAATATAATTTCAAGCTTTCCATTACATTTCTACCTTTCCATACTCTTTTAGCTTCTCCTCTGTAAGCTCATAAACATTGTTCATTAAGCTCACCTTAAAGTCTCCAATTGGAATATTATTTTTATCTGCAAGCTCTCCACAAACTCCCATTGTTAAAACTCCCATTGAGGATGCAAGAAGATTGTCCTCTGTGCATGATAAATAGCTTCCAATAAGGCTAGCTGTCATGCATCCTGTTCCTGTAACTCCCTTTAGCTTTGGTGTTCCATTTTTTATTTTAACAACTCTTTCTCCATCAGAAATATAGTCCACCTTTCCTGTTGCAACCACAACAGCTTCAAGTTTTTTTGAAACCTTCTTAACTATTTCTGAAATATCCTCTCCATCATCAAAGGAGTCAACACCTTTTCCATTAACATCAAAGCCACCAATATACTTGATTTCAGCTACATTTCCCTTAACCACATCAAAGCTTACTTCATTTAATAATTTGTTTGTAAACTCACTTCTAGTCTTTGTTGCAAAAACTCCAACAGGGTCTAAAACAACTGGCTTATTAAACTTATTTGCAGCCTTTCCAGCCATTAAAAATAAGTTAAGCTTTTCAGAATTCATGGTTCCAATATTAATAACAACAGAGCTTGCAATGCTTACAATCTCCTCCACCTCTTCATAGGAGTAGCTCATAAGTGGACTTGCTCCAATAGCCAAGGTAATATTAGCACAATCATTAATAGTAACCTCATTTGTATAATGTAAAACTAAAGGATTCCCTTCCTTAACCTTATTAATTAACTCAAACATAAATCCCCCTCCAATTTTATTTAAAATTCCAAAAATGATGAACTGGCCCAACACCTTGTCCAATATCAAAGCTATTTTTTATAGCCTCTGTAATATATTCTTTACCCAATTTAACAGCATTTTCAATAGGTTCTCCAAGAGCTAAATAAGCAGTGACTGCTGAAGAAAGTGTACATCCAGTTCCATGAGTATTCTTTCTATCAAACCTTTCAGATTTAAATACCTCAAAGCAATTTTCTCCAATTAAAACATCAACTGCATCCCCCTCTAAATGTCCACCTTTCATAAGAACATACTTCGGTCCAAGCTTTAATATCTCTCTTCCAACCTCTTTCATATCATCTACATTATTAATTTTCATCCCTGTAATTTCCTCAGCCTCTTGGGTATTTGGAGTAATTACATAAGCCATTGGTATTAAATATTTTATAAGATTTTCCTTAGCCTCTGGCTTTAAAAGTGAATATCCACTTTTAGAAATCATTACTGGATCAACTACTAAATATTTTGGATTATATCTTTTTAATGTTTCAACAATTTGTAATATTATTTCAGGGCTTGAAACCATCCCAATTTTTAAAGCCTTTGGTGGAATATCCTCAAAAACTACTTCTATCTGTCTTTTTATTATTTCACTACTTAAGTCCTCTACAAGAAAAACTCCCTGTGTGTTTTGAGCCGTTATTGCAGTTATTACACTCATTCCAAATGTTCCTATGGCACTAAATGTTTTTAAATCTGCTTGAATTCCAGCACCACCAGATGAATCTGATCCTGCTATTGTTAATGTTGGTACTTTGTAATCTCTCATAAATCCTCCTTAGATGTTAAAAAAAGCTATATTCCAACTTGGAATATAGCTTAATTTTTTTATTTTAGTTATTTAAAGCTTTCCTCCGCTGGCACTATCCAGATCAGGTATAAGGGTTAATGAACTCCATCTCTCAGCCAATACATGGCACCCCTAGCAATTTATTCTATTGGTATTATTATACATCATTATTAATTAAAAGTCATTATTTAAAATTCTTTATTACATCATAAGTAATATTTTTATAAATCATTATTACACTCCACTATCTAAAATAATTTGTCCATCCTCTATTCTTATAACTCTCTTGCATTCCTTAGCAATACTTTCATCATGGGTAATAATAACAACTGTTTTACCAGCACCATTAATAGCCTTCAACTTCTCCATAACCTCAACACCATTCTTCTTGTCCAAAGCACCTGTAGGCTCATCTGCCAAAATAACATTAGCATTATTAATTAAAGCTCTAGCAATTGCAACCCTTTGCTTCTCTCCTCCAGAAAGCTTGTCTGGTGTTTTAGTAACATGAGCGCCCATTCCTAAGGTATTTAACATCTCAATACTTTTTCTATACTTGTCACCTTTGTTTTTTCTAGAATAAGTAAGAGGCATTGCTACATTGTCCACCACCGTATAGTCATTTAACAAATTGAAGTTTTGAAAAATGAATCCAAGCTCCTCATTTCTAATAACAGCAAGCTCCTTTGAACTTCTTCCCTTTACACTTTTCCCATTTAATAAATACTCTCCCTCAGTTGGAGCATCAATTAACCCTATTATATTTAGTAGTGTTGACTTCCCTGACCCTGATGGACCAACAATTGCCACAAGTTCTCCACTTTCTATGGTTAAATTTATATTCTTAAGAGCAAAGGTTTCCCCAGAGCCTTCTCCATAAACCTTCTTAACATTAATTAGCTTTATAATTTCCATTAGCTTCTCCTCCTTAATAAATCCACAATTTGAAATCTACTTATTTTTAATATTGGAAGTGCTGAAATACAAAGTGATATCACCATTGATAACGCTACATTAGCAATCATCAACCAGTTTGGAACAATATACTTAGTAATACAGAACACAAAGTACAAGGAAGTAAATGAGGAAATCATTGATATAAAGAACATATCTCCAAATAGTTCCTTAAAAATAACCCAAGTATTTGCACCAATTGCCTGTTTAACTCCCATTTCAAGCTTTCTTTTCATCAGATGTCCCATTACCATTGTAATAGCTCCAAGTAAAGATAAAATCAATAAAATTACTCCAAGTAAAAGCCCTGCATTTCCATCCATTGAAGTGGTGTTCATAATATCAATCACTCCTGCTGTTAACCCTTCATAAGATGACCCAACCCATTCCCCATCAATATTGTTTAACTTCTCATTAACCTCTTCTGGTGATACTCCATCTCTCATTTCAATAAACACCCCAAACATGCCCATTATTTCATCCATTCCCTTTGCTGGGTTGTTTTCAAGATATGGATAAATGGTAAAGGTATCTTCAAAGTAAGCTGTTAGTCCACCAAGCCTATAATCCTTTATATCAATTACAGGAACTTCTCCGCTGTCATAAATACCAATAATCTCATATTGCACATAATCCTCAACATATTCACCTGTTTTTTCATCATATTTATATATATTCTTGGTGATAATATCTCCAATCACTCCATCCGTGCTCTTCCATCCAATGATAATAGGAATTGGTTCCTTCGTTCTATCAACCTTAAAATCTTTTTCTGTAAATCCTCTTCCCTGCTTCATTCTTATGTTAAAATTCTTTGAAACAGAGTAATTCATTGTTATGTTTCTAGCTAATCTAAGCTGCTCCTCAAAATCTTGATTATCCACCATATAATCTCTAACAACATCATCTATTCCAATTGGTGCATAAAGCATATAATCATATATTAATCCAGACTTTTTCATCTCCTCTAAAGAGTTAAAAACCTTTTTTCTTTTCTCTTGATATACTTTATTATTCACTTCATAGTTGTAGCTTAAAGAGTTTTCCATCTTATTATTTAATCTAAAAAGATAGGTTTTCTCTACATCAAATATGCTTGTAAATGCCTTTTTAGCTGCTTGAGAAGATTTATATTGTGAAAGGCTTGTATTTAAAATAGTTAATGAAAATGTTAGTGATAATATTATCAAGGTTGCTAACTTTCCCATTCTTTTAATCCTTAGAATTAAACCCATGTTAATCCTCCCTGATTATTTCAATAGGCTGAATCTTCTTTAAATCACTTAAAAATGGCACAGCTATAATAAGTGACATTATTCCAGTTAATAAAATTGAATAAATAATATTACTAACACTCATTGAAAGATCCAAATTCATAACCATTCCTCCAGTGGCAGTCTTTAAAATAAGCTGTCCTAGAAGTGCAATAATTATTGATGCCATACAAATAATAAATAACTCTCCAAAGAATAAAAGAGAAATTTTAAAATCTGTTGCTCCCATTATCTTTCTTAAAATAATTTCCTTCTTTCTTGACTCAACCCAAATAG
>JBOFQV010000016.1:0-2700 GCA_051650705.1 Clostridium sp. | reverse complement strand
GCTTTCAATAAAGGTTGTGATTTCTTCTTGTTCTTCTTTTACATCTTGAAGCCCTTGAACTTTAATTGAATCTCCCTCTTCTAAAGCTGCATTTTTCATAAAATCAAGTATTTTGATTTTATTACTCACTCCAGCTAAGAACTCATCCTTATCCTCGAATCCATCACTTTTATCAACTATATTTAAATATTCCTCTCTCGGCTTCTCTTGTTTTACTCTTGTTCTTCTCTTATCATTTAATTCTTTGCCCTTTGATTTAACTTTTATACCTAAATCGTGTAAGGTTATGTCAAATATCATAATAAAGGAAACAGCACAAATTGCTATATATAGTATATATGAACCTACTGCCCCTAAAAACTTAAATATTGGATATGTTATTAAATGACCAATAACTCCAGCATGTGGATTACTATCACCCATTGCTATTTTGCTTAATTCTTTTGCAAACTCTAATTTTGTTGTATCACTATTTTCAATAACCTGAAGGTGTATTGTTCCAAAAACTAAGATAACAACAGTAACCACCATTGTAACTCCATAAAATCTTTTGGATAAACTTATTTCTCCCTTACTTTTTATAAAGTTAAAGCCTAAATATAAAAGATACGGAGGTATGAAATAAGCACCAACTCCTAAAAGTCTATTTGCTAAATTTTGAGACATAGTTGATAATATACCAACCATATTTGTATAAATAGCTACTGTTAGCAAAATACCAATGGCAATAAAAATAATTCCCTGTATGTCTCTATTATTATTTTCTATATTTTTTTTCGATTTCTGCTTAGTATTCTTTTGCGTCTTTTTTCTGCTCAAAGTAAATCACCCCTATAATGTTTTCTACACTTATGTAAAATCTCCTTTATTTAACAAATAAAAATCAGCTATATAAATATACAGCTGATTACAACGACTATTTTTCCTCAATTAATTCATGTAGCTTTTGAAGTGCTTCTTTTATTCCTCCAACTTCATCGATTAATCCACAATCAACTGCTTGCTTTCCAATTAGTAGTGTTCCTACATCATTTAAAAGTTCATCTGTTTGCTTCATAAACTCTTCTAAAGTTCCCTTTTTAATATTTGAAGTTCTTACAACAAAGTCATTAATTCTTTCTTGCATTTTCTTAAAATATTCAAAGGTTTGAGATACTCCAATTATAAATCCATTCATACGTATTGGATGAATTATCATTGTTGCAGATGGAGTAATAAAAGAATAATTTGATGATGTGGCGAGTGGAACTCCAATTGAGTGACCACCACCAATAACTATGGATACTGTTGGCTTTGAAAGAGAGTTTATCATTTCTGATATTGCAAGACCTGCTTCAACATCCCCACCAACTGTATTTAATACAATTAAAATACCTTTTACTTTTTCATTTTGCTCCATAGATATTAACTGTGGAATAATATGTTCATATTTTGTAGCCTTAGTTTGTGGGGGAGATACCATATGACCTTCTATTTGGCCAATTATTGAAATTACCTGAATACTTTCATTCGGGTGTGCAATCGCAGTATTTCCAAAATCCTTAATTGATTCAGCTTCAACCTTCTCCTTACTTGCCTTTGGCTCCTTTTCTTCATTTGACTTTACATCATATAAATCATTACTCATAGCTATCCTCCTGTACAATTAGTTTGCACAGGAGGATAAATTTTATACTATGACAATTCAAATGATTTATGAAGAACATTTATTCCTTTTTCTACATCATCAGTGTTAATTAAACACCAAATAGTCATATTTGAATCTGCTGTTTGTAATACATTAATATTATTATCACTTAATGTTCTAATAATCTTTGCCATAACCCCAGGAATTCCATGCATTCCTGCACCTACAACTGCTATAGTACTACAATTTTCTATTAATTCATATTTTAAATTCTCTTGTCCTAAAATATTTTCTAAATCCTTTTTTCTAGATTTATCAATTGTAAATATTTGTTCTTTTGGGAATATATTAATTAAATCTAAGCTTATATTGTTGTTTGCAAGAAGTTCTAAAACTTCTCTATAAGCTTCATTTCCTTTATTTTCATCCACTCTAATAATTACTTGAATTCTATTATTTGTACTTGTAATTCCTGTAATCAATCTCGAAGTATTTCTATCTCCAAAGGCATTTATTAAGGTTCCAACACAGTCACTCATGGTATTTTTAATATAAAGTGGAATATTCCCCTTCATTGCAATATCAACTGCCTTTGGATGAATAACCTTAGCTCCCTGATCTGCTAGTTGAAATACCTCACTATAGCTAACCTCTCCTATAAGAACAGCATCTTTTACTATTCTCGGATCTGCAGTCATTATACCATCAACATCTGTGTATATTTCAATCCCTTCAGCCTTTAAAGCTGCTCCAAGTATAGCAGCAGAGGTATCTGACCCCCCTCTTCCTAAGGTTGTAAAAAAACCGTCCTCTGTTATACCTTGAAAACCTGTAACTACAGGAACCTTATTTTGTGCTAATGCTTCTAATATATTCTGTGTTTTAACATCAATATACTTTGCATCACCAAAGTTATTATTCGTAATTATCCCAGCTTGTCCACCTGTAAGTGGAGTAGCATTTATACCTTCTTTATATAAAGCATCACTCATTATTACTGAAGAAATAAACTCACCACAACACATAAGTAAATCTGTCGCAACCTTATTTCTTTCTTTATACTCATCTTCTAT
>JBOFQV010000015.1:0-8788 GCA_051650705.1 Clostridium sp. | reverse complement strand
GTTTATAACTTTATTAATTTAACTTGGGAGAAGAAAAAATGAAGGTTGAAGAAATATTAAGGGAAAAGTGTATAAAGGTTACAAAGGGAAGAGTTGGAATTTTAGAGATTTTACAAAAGCAAGAAGGGGCTCTAAGTTCTGATGATATATATGAGTTATGTAAAAAAGAGAATATAGACATAAATTTAAGTACTGTATATAGAGTATTAGAGGTTTTTGAGAAAAATAATATAGTTGATAAGTTTACACTTAATGATGGGTTATTTTTGTTTAAGCTTAAAGGGGACGACCATAAGCATCTTTTAGAATGTGATGTTTGTCATAAAGAAGTAGAGGTGGAGTGTCCAATGAAACAAATAGAGGAGATAGTTAAGATAAATACAGGGTTTACTTTAACAGATCATAATTTAAAGATGAAGGGGATTTGTGAAGAGTGTAAAGATAAGGAGTAATTCAAATGAATTACTCCTTATCTTTTAAATTTACTTATTATAATTGTAAGAAGTAGCATTAAAACAGATGTTAATGCAATTGTTCCACCAGGAGCACTGTTGAAATAGTATGAAAGTACTAATCCCGCCATGATATCAATAAATCCAAAGAATATTGAGAATAAAAGTGTTTTAGAAAAACTCTTTTTTAGTTGCAATGCAGTTGCAACAGGAACAACTATTATTGAGGAAATAACAAGTATCCCCATTACTCTAATGGATATTGAAATTGTAGCTCCAACTAATATTGTAAAAATATAGTTTATAAGCTTAACATTAATTCCTACAGTTTGTGCTCCTTCTTCATCAAAGGTAACATAAATTAATTTGTTATATATGAAAGAAAGGCATAACAAACATAATGAGCCAACTATTAAAATAAGGAGTAAATCACTTTTGCTTACAGTTAAAATACTTCCAAATAAATAGGAGTTTACATTTGTACTTGCTTTACCACTACTAATTAGAATAATTGCTATTCCAAGAGATAGAGTAAGAACAATTGACATTACAAGCTCCGCATATCTTTTAAAATATCCTCTTAATAATTCAATAACTAAAGCACATATTGTAGTAAATACAAAAGCTGTTAATAAAGGGTTTATTCCAATTACTAATCCAATAGCAACTCCAGCAAAGGATGAGTGTGAAAGAGTATCTCCTATCATTGAGTATCTTCTAAGTACAACAAAAAGCCCAATGAAAGGGCATAAAATTGAAATCATAAAGCCAGCAGCAAAGGCGTTACGCATAAATTCTAATTCAAACATAATTTTTCCTTTCTAAATTAAATGATATAGTTAATTAAAATCCAATTAAAGATTCTCTAGATTTTAGAAACTCTTCTTTTGAATAAGAAATTGCATTACCATCCTTAATTTCAATAATATGTGTTGAGTATTTAATTGCTATGGATAGGTTATGTTCTATTGATATAATTGTTTTTCCCTTTTCCTTATTTAATTTTTCAAGGAGTGAGTAAATTTCTTGTTGAGTTTTACTATCTAGGGCTGTTGATGGCTCATCTAAAATTAAAACATCGGGATTTCCCATCAAAGCTCTTGCGATATAAACACGTTGTTGTTGTCCTCCAGATAAGCTTCCAATCAGATTATCTTTATAAGATGAAAGATTAACCTTATCAAGAGAAGTAAGTATATCATTTTCAGTTTTAACTCCAATTGCCTTACCATGGGCTTTTAAAATCTCACTAATTGTTATTGGAAATTGAGAATTAAAGCTATCAATTTTTTGAGGAACATAAGAAAGTTTATTATTTCCAAAAGAAATTTTACCTGTGGTTGGCTTTAATAATCCCAAAATCAACTTTATTAATGTAGTTTTGCAACTACCATTTTCACCAATGATAGATACATACATTCCTTTATCAATATTTAAATTAACCTCCCTTAAAATAAAAGGAGGTTTATTTGTATATGAAAAATTTAAATTTTCTATTTTAATCAAAATATCATCCCCATTATATATTATTATTTGTATACATTATATACAGAGATGCGAAAGTTTTGCAACTAATCCCTATTATTTATTTCTGAGTATTTTGTAAGTTCCCAAGAATCAAATATGTTCTTTTTAAATTCACCTTCAACCTCTGTAGTTTCATATGGAGGAATTTTATTTAATCCACTTACTTGAATAATAGCCGAATTATCATCAGAATATACTAAAGTCATATGCTGAACTCTTAGCAATGAAAGCTCTTTACATTGCTTTGTAGTAAAAAGATAATCAGCAGCTTCATAAAGGTCCTTACATTTATATGAAACATAAATAATTTTACCAAAGTATATTAATACTATTAAGGACAAAATAATAATATATGGTTTGTAAATAGATTTTTTTCTTTTTTTACCCATAAGAATTCACCTCTTGAACATATTACCATAATTTAACATAATGATAAAGCTTAATAAAATCTTAATTAGGTTGAATAAAGTAGTATAAAATCATATAATTTAAAGTAATAACTTGTCAAGAGTACTTAAATAGACAATTATTATAAGAGATGTCTTAAATTTTATATATAGCAAAGGATGGATAACAATGGATTTTTCAAGTTTAGTATTAATGGAAAAAGATAAAGAAACAGGATTTATAAAAAAGGAGCTTGGTTCATTTCAAGTAGATGAAGGAGCATTATATGTAACAAAGTTATATGTATTAGAAGATAAGGTGCATTTAATATTTGATACAAATAAAGATGTTGAAGAATGGGAATACTCAGCTATATATGACGTATTCAATGTGGATGCATTTAAGGAAAAGGGATATGAAATTAAGGAAGAGTTAGAGGAGTACAATCCAACTTTTGAATTAGTTTTTGATTACACAGATGACTATGCAGAAACAAAAGAAAAAATTGATGAATGTGTTAGCTTAATAAAAAAAGAAATGCAAAGTGTATTTGAAGCTATACAAGGAAAGGAAGCTGAATACACAGAATAGGAGGGTGTAATGAGCAATAAGGTATTAAAGAAGAGAGAAGAGATTCAAGAGGAGTTTAAGTGGAAAATAGATAAAATTTATTCTTCACCAGAACAATGGGAAAAGGATTTTAAGGAACTAAAAGAAGAAGCACCTAAGCTTATGGAGTTTTCAGGTAAGCTAGGGAATCAAGAAGAGGTAAAGAAATATTTAGATTTAAATGAGGCAATATCAAGGAAGGCAGAAAAGTTATATATCTATGCCCATTTGAAATGTGATGAGGATACAACAAATACAACAAATCAAGGAAGAATGAATAAGGTTGATTCATATATGGCAGAGTTTGCAAGCTATAATGCATTCTTTGTTCCAGAGCTTCTAGATTTAGGAGAAGAATATATAAAATCCTTAATTAATTCAAATGAACTTAAAGAATTTAAATTTATGTTTGAAGGAATTTTAAAGGAAAAGCCTCATGTACTTTCAAAGGAAATGGAGGAAATGCTAGCTAAGGTTTCAGATTGCTTAGAAGCGCCTCATACAATTTATAACATGCTTACAAATGCAGATATGACCTTTGGAAACATAAAGAATGAAGAGGGTGAAGAGGTTGAACTTACAGAGGGAAACTACAGCTCTTTTGTAAAATCTAAGGATAGAAGCGTTAGAGAGGCTGCATTTAAAAAACTATTTGGAGAGTATAGAACCTTAAAAAATACTTTATCTGCTTCATTAACAGCATCAATCAAGAACTTCAATTTTGGGGCTAAGGTTAGAAATTATAATTCAGCTTTAGAAGCATCATTAAAACCAAATGATATACCTGTAGAGGTTTATAAAAATGCAATTAAATCAATAAACGAAAACATAGCTTCTCTTCATAGATATGTAAGCATTAAGAAAAAGCTTTTAGGGTTAGATGAAATGCACATGTATGATTTATATGTTCCTATAATTGAAGTTGAAAAGGATCATATTGAATTTGAAAAAGGTGTTGAAATGGCTGTAGAGGGATTAAAACCTTTAGGACAAGAATATTTAAATATTTTCACATCTGGAATAAAGGATGGATGGATTGATATTTATGAAAATAAAGGAAAAAGAGGAGGAGCATATTCCTGGGGGGGATATGACACGCTTCCATATATTCTTTTAAACTATAATTATCAATTAAATGATGTATCTACATTAGTACATGAAATGGGACATTCAATACACTCATATTATTCAAGAAAAGAACAATCTTATTTCTATGCTAGTTATACCTTATTCTGTGCTGAGGTTGCATCAACAACAAATGAAGCACTACTTATACATCATTTAATAGAAAAAGAAGAAGATGAACAAAAGAAATTATTCTTAATAAATCAAGAATTAGAACAAATCAGAACAACTGTATTTAGACAATTAATGTTTGCTGAGTTTGAATTATTTACTCATGAAGCTCTTGAAAAAGGAGAGGCATTAACAGAAGCAGATTATAGCAAGGCTTGGCATGATTTAAATGTTAAATATTTTGGACCAGATATGGTTGTTGATGAGGAAATAGATGTTGAATGGGGAAGAATACCACACTTCTATTCAGATTTTTATGTTTATCAATATGCAACTGGATATGCTGCTGCATCAGCTTTTGCAAACAGCATATTAAAGAAGGAAGAAAATGCAGTTGATAAATATATCAAGTTCTTAAAGAGTGGTGGAAGCAATTACCCAATTGATTTATTAAGAGAAGCTGGAGTGGATATGTGTACACCTGCTCCAATTCAAGCAACGATAGAAAGATTTAATGAGTTATTAGATATGCTTGAGAAGTATGAGAAATAACTTGTAAAATCAAAAAGGGGATGGAATTTTGAAAGAAAAAGTGTCTTTAGATAATAAAATAACAATAGGCTTTTATATATTACTAGCAATGACTTTAATATGGGATGTTACAGCTAGAGATGGTTCTAAGGTTTTTAGAATTCTTTTAATTTCAGTTACAATTTTAGGAGCAAAAATCTTGTTCTCTTATACATTTCTAAAGAAGTCTAAAGCATCATATATTGTTGTTTTAGCATTTATATTTGCATCAATGTATTTAGCAAATGTAATGAATTTTTATAACTATGTTTACTATGATAAGATATTACATTTATTTTCTGGGGGAATAATTGCAATATTTGGGTTTATTGTTTTTGTACATTATTTTGGTGATAGAGAAAATGAAACAGTAAAACAAGGGGCGATGATTTTATTTGCATTTTTATTTTGTGCAGGTGCAGCTGGAGTGTGGGAAATTTGGGAATTTGCTACAGATCAACTATTTGGACTTCAAGCTCAAAATGGTTTGATGGATACCATGTGGGACATTATTCTTGGAACCTTTGGTGGAATTCCTGTATATATTGCCATAGCACAATATGAAAAAGGAAAGAATATAAAAATGTTAAAGAAAATAGCAGAAGAATTAAAATAGAAAAATTGAGGTTGCTTTTTGCAACCTCAATTTTATTATTATTATAAATCATAATAATAAAAGTAGTTATAAATAGGTAGATTCGAAGCTCTTCTTTCACACTTATGTAAATAATCCTTAGCCTTTGAAAGCTTATTTTCTTGCATAAGTTTATGAAAATGAGTTATTTCCTTTTTATCAAGAGTTTCTTCAAGTAATATATAAAGTTCTTTTAATACATTTTTATAGCTACTCTCCTTAGGTGTATCTCTCATTAGGTTCTCAATATATGAATAAAATGATGAAAGGGAGTCATTAAATAAAAGTTCTTTGCTATATTTAAATGAATCCTCTGAATAGCATTTTAAAATAAAATAATAATTATTTAAAATATTAAGCTTTTCTTCGCTACATATTGATGAATTAAGTTCTTTTAATAAACTTAAAGCCTTAAGTGAAGAAATATCCTTATCCTTAACCTCAAGCATTATATCAAAGTCATTAGAAGAGGTTTCTTTTATATAATTTAAAAAGTCATTACCATAAAGGTAAGGTGAATGAGAGCCAATTTTTTTATCATATGCTTGATTGGCATAGTGAACCTTTATATCACCATCCTCTTTTTTCCATGTATGTTTAATTTCTTTAAGTATTTTATTTGAATCTGGTTTATGTTTTTCAAAGCATTCTTCATGAAGATTATCGTAAACAACTGGAATATTACATTTTTCAGCTATATCTAAAACCTCATGAAGAGAATAATTTTTTTCATCATTTTCAATTATTAATCTCTTTTTTAGACTTTCACTTAGTAATTTAAAATTACTAATAAATCTCTTAGAAGAAGAGGATTTGTCACCATAAACTCCACCAACATGTAGGACTATTTTGTGGGTATAATCTAAATTGAGAGAATTTAAAAAATCGTTGTGATATTCTAAATCCTTAATTGATTTTGAAACCACATCAGCTTGTGGAGAGTTTAAAACTGTATACTGACCAGGGTGCATAGATACTCTTAAATTATTTGATTTAATATATTCACCAAGGGTTAATAGCTCTGATTTAAAGATTTTACTCCAAGGAATATTTAAAATATCATGACTTCCAAAGGGGATAATATCAGAGGAGATTCTAAATAATTTAATATTATTTTTATTGTTAAATTCTAAGATTTTTTTGAGGTCTAAAATATTTTCCTTTGATGTTGATAAAAAAAGCTCATCATTATAAGATTTTAAAATGAATTTTCTTGTTGTTTTATATGGAATAATTAGTGGGATACATGCATAACCTATTTTCATAATGGCCTCCTTAACATAAGACTATAATATTTAGTATTAATATGAATAAATAATTAAATACTACATAAAATTTTACAAATTTTGTTTTAAATAATACAATTTATCAAAAAAATATATATGTTTATTTGGATTATTAATAAATCTAAGGAAATAAAAATAAAAATTAATTAAAATCATAAAATTAATGATAAAGTAACAAATAAATATAGCGTAAATTAATAAATTGTTGTATTATATACTTAAAATAAAATTATTTATTAAAAGGGGCTGAAATTATGAATGGAAGACAGTATGTTGATAACGTATTAGAAATGGTTCAAAAGAGAAATAAAGGGGAAGCAGAATTTTTAGATGCAATAACAGAAGTTCTTAACTCATTAGTACCTGTATTTGACAAAAATCCAGAGTTTATTGAAGCGGGGGTATTAGAAAGAATAGTAGAACCAGAAAGACAAATCTTCTTTAGAGTGCCATGGGTAGATGATAATGGGCAAGTTCAAGTAAACAGAGGATACAGAATTCAATTCAACTCTGCTATAGGACCTTACAAGGGTGGTTTAAGATTCCATCCATCAGTTAATGCAAGTATTATAAAGTTCTTAGGATTTGAGCAAATCTTCAAGAATTCATTAACTGGACTACCAATTGGTGGAGGTAAAGGGGGATCAGATTTCGATCCTAAGGGAAAATCAAACAATGAAGTTATGAGATTCTGTCAAAGCTTTATGGCTGAACTTTCAAAGCATATAGGTAGTGATACAGATGTACCAGCAGGAGATATTGGTGTTGGTGGAAGAGAAATTGGTTATATGTATGGATATTACAAAAAATTAAGAAACCTAAGTGATGGAGGAGTTCTAACAGGAAAAGGACTTAATTACGGAGGAAGCTTAACTAGAACTGAAGCAACAGGATATGGATTAGTTTATTTCACTGAAGAAATGTTAAAGGATAATGGTACAAGCTTTGATGGTAAGAAAGTTGTAATTTCAGGTTCAGGAAATGTTGCAATATACGCTACTCAAAAGGCTACAGAACTTGGTGCAACAGTTGTAGCATTAAGCGATTCAAATGGATATATCTATGATGAAAATGGAATAGATGTAGCTGCTGTTAAAGAAATTAAGGAAGTTAAGAGAGGAAGAATTAGCGATTACTTAAATTATGTTCCAACAGCAACTTATACAGAAGGCTGTAGAGGTATTTGGACAATCAAGTGCGATATTGCTCTACCATGTGCAACACAAGGTGAAATCAATAAGGAATCAGCTCAAATTTTAGTTGATAATGGATGTATTTGTGTATCAGAAGGTGCAAACATGCCATCAACTTTAGATGCAATTGAAGTTTTACAAGCAAATAATGTATTCTTTGGACCAGCTAAGGCTGCAAATGCAGGTGGAGTTGCTTGTTCAGCATTAGAAATGTCACAAAATAGCATGAGATTATCATGGACATTTGAAGAAGTTGATGCAAAATTAAAGGATATTATGGTTAATATTTATCATAATGCTAAAAATGCATCAGAAGAATACGGAGATGCTGGAAATATATTAATGGGTGCAAATATTGCTGGATTTATGAAAGTAGCAAACGCAATGTTAGCTCAAGGTATAGTTTAGAATTAATAAAAATTTAATAAAAAAGAGAAAACCGAGGTTTTCTCTTTTTTTTGAAAAATTACCTTATAAAAATTTGATAAGATAGTACAAGTAGGGTAAAATAAAAATAGAAAGTAAACGTATCATTACATAAAAATCTGGTCATTGGAAAAAGTTTAAGTAAATATTAAGATTATATTTCTTGATTTTTTTTTGTATTTGCACTATATTTAAAAGGATGCATATAAAGAAAATACAAAAAATGGGGAATGAATTTCCACTGACATTAGGAGTGAAATGGAATGGAAAAATACATTTTTACCGCAACGGCAATATTTCAAATATTTGTTTTTCTAATTACTATTTATTATTTGACGTTAGCAGTATTTGGACTTTTTAGAAAAAAGGAAAAGAAAAACTATACGCCAAAAAATAAGTTTGCAATGATTATTGCAGCTCACAATGAAGAAGTAGTTATTAGTAAATTGATAGAAAGTATGCTAAATT
>JBOFQV010000014.1:0-29795 GCA_051650705.1 Clostridium sp. | reverse complement strand
TTCTTATTTCTTTTGGATATATTTGACCATGTCCTGATGTTAAGATTATATCCCCTGGTTTTATTTCTGAACTCATTGGTAAATTAGTAACCTTAGTTAAATTATTTCCTTTACCATCTTTATATCCTCTTAATATTCCTGTACTCTCTCTTGTACTATCAACCATAACACTTACTGCAATATTTTCACTAAGAATATTTTGTATTATAGACCAATTATCTCCTGTACTGGTAACTTGTCCAACCAGTCCCTCAGCTGAAATAACTATCATGTCCTTTACAATTCCATCATTACTACCCTTATCAACTATATATCCATCTAAAACACTATTTCCAGCAATTCCAATTATATTTGTAGCTATATAATTGTAGTTATCTCTTTGCTGTGCAAAATCTAATATTGATCTTAATCTATTATTTTCTTCTTCTAAAGCCTTATATTCTGTTAATTTATTTTCTAGCTCCCTATTAGCTTTCTTTAATTCCTTATTTTCATCTTTAACTTCTGAAAAGTTTAAGAAGAAATCAACAGTACCTTTAATTTTATTATTAATTGTATATGCAAACTCTTGAACTGGATTTAAAACCTGACTTGCTCCATTTTCTATTAGTCCTTTATCTTCGCTTTTTACACTATAAATAATTAGCCCTAAAAATGTAACTGACAGTACTATAATAGTTACTGCCAGTTTATTTTTGAAAAATTTCATATTTTATCTGTCTTCTCTGCTGATTTTATCAAAATCTTCTAGAGCCTTACCTGCACCTAACACAACACAGTCAAGTGGTGACTCTGCAATATGAACTGGCATATTTGTTTCACGTGTAATTAAAGCGTCTAGACCTCTTAAGCAAGCTCCTCCACCTGCAAGCATAATACCTTTTTCCATGATATCTGCCGCTAATTCTGGTGGTGTTTTTTCTAATGTAGTTTTTATTGATTCAATGATTGCATATACTGGTTCTTTTAAAGCTTCTCTTATTTGAACTTCAGAAACCTCGATTGTTTTTGGAAGACCTGAAACCATGTCTCTACCCTTGATTTCCATTACTCTTTCTTCTTCCCCTTCAATCTTATAAGCTGAACCAATTTCCATCTTAACTTGTTCTGCTGTTCTTTCCCCTATCATTAAGTTGTATTCCTTCTTAATGTATGAAATTATTGATTGATCTAACTCATCTCCTGCAACTCTTAGTGACTTGCTTGTAACTATTCCACCAAGTGATATAATAGCTACTTCAGTAGTTCCTCCACCAATATCAACTATCATACTTCCTGTTGGTTCACTTACTGGTAAACCTGCTCCAATTGCAGCTGCCATTGGTTCTTCCATAAGAACAACATCTCTAGCTCCTGCAAGCTTTGTAGCTTCTTCAATAGCTCTCTTTTCTACTTCTGTTACTCCTGATGGATAACATACTATTATTCTTGGGCTCTTGAATGCACTCTTACTTGATACTTTTTCAATTAATTGTTTAAGCATTGTTTGAGCTACATCAAAGTCTGCTATTACTCCATCTTTAAGTGGTCTTATAGCAACAATGTTCCCTGGCGTTCTACCTATCATTAATTTCGCCTCAGCACCAACTGCTAATGGCTTTCTTGTTACATTATTAATAGCAACAACTGATGGTTCTCTTAGAACAACTCCTTTACCTTTAACAAATACAAGTGTATTAGCTGTTCCTAAATCTATCCCCATATCTTTGCTACTTCCGAAAAATCCCATTTGTTATTCCCCTTTCAGATTATAAAATTCCTTTTTCTTTCATGCTAAAATATCCATTTTTAGCTATTACTATGTGATCTAACAGTTCTATTCCCATTAAGACTCCACATTCCTTGATTCTATTAGTTATGTTAATATCCTCTTTACTTGGTGTTGGGTCTCCTGATGGGTGATTATGACATATTACTATTCTTGATGCACTAAATTTTAATGCTTCATTAAATACTTCTCTTGGATGAACTATTGCTGTGTCTAAACTCCCTTTAAATACATCTCTAATTCCAACTACTTTATTCTTGGTATTTAATAATAATACTCTAAACTTTTCCTGTTTGATGTATGCCATTTCATTAGTAAGCATTTCCGCAACACTTTTAGGAGAAGTTATTGAAACTTCTGTTCCAACTTTAATTCTTTTAAATCTTTGAAATAATTCTACTAAAGCTAAAACCTGTGCTGCTTTTGCCCTTCCAAATCCTTTAATGTCTTGAATATCTTTTTCAGTGGCATAAAGTAAACCATCTACCCCTCCGATTTCAATTAAAAATCTTTGTGTTAAGGATAAAATATTTTCTCCCCTTGTGCCTGTTCTCAAAATTATTGCAAGTAACTCATGTTCAGATAAAGCTTCCGCTCCATAGTTGAACATTTTCTCCTGTGGTCTACTATCTTCGGGCATATCTTTCATTTTAAGGTTGATAGTCATATATCCACTCCTTTTAAAGTTTATACCCATCCCCGTAAATTATGTTTGAATTTTTTTTATTATTTCATTTAACTTATTTAATGGCAAACCAACAACGTTATAATAGCAACCTCTAATTTCTTTAACGAAAAGGGCTGCTTTACCTTGAATGCCATAAGCACCTGCTTTATCATAAGGCTCTTCTGAATTTATATATTCCATAATTTCCTCTTCTGATAATGATGAGAACACCACTTCAGTACATAAAGCCTTTTTTATTATTTCCCCATTTGTGCTATTTAATACAATAATTCCAGAATATACTCTATGAGTTCTACCACTTAAACTCTTAATCATATTGTAAGCCTCTTTTTTATCCTTTGGCTTTCCTAGAATTTTGTTGTCTAAGGTTACTATAGTATCAGCTGATATTATAATGCAGTCTTCTAAAACCTTAGCTCTAACATCATCAGCCTTACCTTTTGCTATCTCCATGACATATTCTTCAACATCACCAGTATATTTTACTTTATCTTCATCAAAATCACTAACAATAATTGAAAAATCTTCTACTATTCTATGTAATAACTCTTGTCTTCTAGCTGATGCTGATGCTAGCACAACTTTCATTTTGCTCAACTCCTAAGAAATACTGTCATAATTAGTATTGACACATTTTCATAAATTATAGACTATTTAAAAATAAAAAGCGTTATTAAATGTCATAATCTATTAATATGTGATATCTTCCTTTATAATTATTCAGGTATCACATCTAATATAGTTTATCATTTAATAACGCTTTAAACAAGTATAATTCTTGTTATTATGCACTTATTTATATTTATTTAAGAATTTAAAGCTTGTATTTTTTTACAACCTCATAAATAACTTTATTAATTTCTACTGCACTATCTTTTGTAATCTCTTCAGGCAATTTTTTTATATTATCTATCAATAAATTAATATCCTTGTCTTCCGATTTTACATTTTCAATATTATTAGCTAACCAGTCCTTAAACTCATTTGTCTTTATACTTTTAACATCTTTTTCATTTAGCTTTGATAATATTTTTGTATAGCCATCAATAATTTCTATTTTCATTTTATCATCTGTAGTTTTTTGATCAATAGTATATTTAACCTTTATATTATCTATACCAGCTGCCTTTAATTCATTACTTTTTCCTTCCACCACTTCTGAGGTGAAAACCCCAACTAAAACCTTAAATTTACTATCCTCTTCTATAGCAAAGCCTTTATTCCCAGAAGGCAATTTATTTATAGTTGCATTTGCATTTTCCTGAGTACTAAAAACTCCACATTGTAAATAATAAAATTCCTTTGATTCTGAGTTGCTTGATGAATTACTTGAAGCATTGCTTTCATCCGGTTTTGTGTTTTGATTTCCTTCACCTTGAGCTTTATTCCCTTCTCCCTGATTATCATTTGGTGAAAAGGTTGATATGCCATCATTAAAAATAACCTTTCCTACAACAACTCCAAGAACAATAGCTATGGCAACAACAGCTATTAAGGATGCAATAAAACTCCCTTTTCCTCCATTCCCACCTCTTCTTCTGTTGTGATTATATCTAGTATATCTCATAAAACCCCTCCTCCATAATTATTTATATTCAGAGGGTAACATTATTATTCATTATGTAAAAATAATTTTAATTAAGAACCAATATTAAGTTTTTCTTATATAAATAAGGATGCCAATTAGCATCCTTAACAAATTAACTATTACATCAATCTTCTTGCTCCTGCATATCTTTGAGAATAATATCCCTCATTTAAACTACTTATCATAACTGGTTTTCCAGTACGTGATGCATGAACAAAATCTCCTCCTCCAATATAAATCCCAACATGACTTATAGAAGAATATGTGTTAAAGAATACCAAATCTCCAGGTCTCAAATCACCTTTCCCTACACTTTGTCCAACGCCAAACTGTGCTGAGCTAGTACGTGGAATATTGATTCCATATTGTCTAAATACATAACTTGTTAACCCTGAACAATCAAAAGAGTTTGGACCATTTGCTCCATATACATATGGTTTACCAAGTTGACTTAGTGCAAGATTTACTACCTGATTACTTGAACTTACATTCCCTCTGTTTAAAGTAGTTGTATTTTTAGCTGTAGTTGTCGCCTTAGGAGCTTTAACCTCTTGAACTTCTACAGGCTTTGGTGCTGTTATAACCTTATTTACTTTTAATTCACTAGTTTTTAATGTTATTCCTTGTTGAGTTGTAGCTGTTGTGTCTGCACCTGCATCAGTTGCCATAAGTGCTACTACGCTTATACATGTTGTTGCTAGTAATGTGCATTTACCTATTATCCCTCTCTTAGATATCATTTTAAAATCTCCCTTCTCTTAGAAAGTTCCATACCCCACAATAATTAAGTAAACATTTTCAATTAATTGTAGAAATATTTACCATTAATCATATTTTAATTATATTGTAACTTTTTTGTTTGGTCAATATACAATTCTTTACTTTTATAAGAAATTCTGTTTCTAATTCTTGAACATTTATTAACTTCGTTCTTATTTATCTTTTTATATTATTCTTCCACCTCCCCCTAAGATATACTTTAATAATATTATTTCTATTTATTTATATAAATTATTTATTTTTTCAAAAATAAAAGAGCTGCATTTGCAGCTCCATCTTTATTCAGCTATTCCATAAAAACATCTCTTAGGTGAATCAATTTTCCCCTCAGTCTTTAATGCTTTTATTGCCTTATCTATTTCCTTTTTATCTATTCCTGAAATTTCAGCTATTTGACCACCCTTTAAAGGCTCTGCTGAATTCTTTAATACTTCTAACACTTTTTCTTTAACGTCCATTATTTTATCCTCCAAACAACTAAACTATATTTTAATTATAGTTTAGCTCAAAAATAAAATCAATAATAAATTTTTAATAATATTAATTATTATTTAATTTCTTTTAAAACTTCCTTTAAATATTCCCAAATATTATGTGTAGAAGAAATACTTATATGCTCTTCTGGCGTATGAACATCATATAAATTAGGCCCAAAGCTTATCATGTCTAAATCTCCAAGTCTCTCATTAAATAATCCACACTCTACTCCTGCATGAATAGCAATAATCTCGGCATCATTACCAGTCATTCTCTTATATACATTTTCACAAACTTCTCTTAATGGTGAATTTCTTCTATATGCCCACTCTGGATATGAAGCAGATGATATAAACTCTCCCCCAACTAACTCAGTAATTGTTTTACATCTTAAAATTAATTCATCCTTTAATGATGCAACTGAACTTCTTGTTGCACTATCAAACTCAACACTTTCTTCTGTTGTAGTTACAATTCCTAAATTTGTTGAGCTTTCTGTTAATCCTTTAATAGCCATACTCATTGTATTTACTCCATTTGGGTATAAATATAAAAGATCTATTACTTTTGAAGTAGTTTCCTTAGAGAAAACTTTATTTATATTCATCATCTTATTTTCTATAGTTAAATTTACTCCTATGTCTTGAGTTTGAAGTTCATTTTTAAACATTTCATCATAATTTCTTACTATATCAAATAATTTTTCTTTATCTTTTTCTTCTATAACAAGTACTGCATCAGCTTCTCTTGGAATTGCATTATTCTTTGATCCTCCATCAACTGAAATCAAATTAAAGTCTATTTCTTCTTTTAATGCTTTCAAAACTCTTCCCATTAACTTGTTTGAGTTTCCTCTTTCCCCATGTATCTCCATACCTGAGTGGCCACCCTTAAGCCCTCTAACTTTAATCTCATATGCATTTTCCTTAGATACTTCATCCCATAAAATATTAATAGATGATTTAATTCTAATTCCACCTGCACAACTTACAAGTAATTTCCCCTCTTCCTCTGAATCTAAATTAATAAGTAGCTTACCTGTAATATGCTCTGGTGATATTGCCATAGCACCAGTCATTCCAGTTTCCTCATCTGAAGTAATTAAAACTTCTAATGGTGGATGTGGAATATCATTTGATGCTAATAATGCCATAGCATACGCAACAGCTATTCCATTATCAGCTCCTAATGTAGTATCTGTAGCATATATATAATCTCCATCAACTCTTAGCTTTAAAGGATCCTTTAAAAAGTCATGATTTGTTCCCTTATTCTTTTCACAAACCATATCCATATGACCTTGAATAATAACTGTTGGAGCATTTTCATACCCTTTAGTTCCTGGCTTTTTAATAATTATATTTAATGCTTCATCTTGAATTGTTTCAAGACCTAGCTCTCTCCCAAACTTAGCTAAATAATCACTTATTCTTTTTTCATCTCCAGACCCTCTTGGTATTTCAGATATATCTTCAAAATATTTAAATACTGAAATTGGCTGAATATTTTGTAAAATTCTCATAATTTAACTTCCTTTCCTTCTTTTTATGTTAAAATTAATATAGATAATTTTAGTATATCATAATATGCTAAATTTAATTTATTTTTTAATAACTAGGACATTATATTTTTGCATAAATTATGGTTAGGGTAATTTAAAATTTACAAATAAGTATGCGAGGTGTTATTATGCAGAAAACTAAAATGATCTTTACCATTGGCCCAGCTAGTGATAAAGAAGAAGTATTAAAAAAATTTGTAGATATTGGTATGAGTGCAGCAAGATTAAACTTTTCACATGGTACTCATGAAACCCACAAGGAAAAAATTGAACTTATAAAAAAAGTTCGTGAAGAAAAAGGATCCTCAACAGCAATTATTCTTGATATTAAAGGGCCAAAAATTAGAACTCATGACTTTGTAAATGATGGTGTTGAACTTAAAGAAGGTGCTTCATTTACATTTATTTGTGGTGAAGAAATTCTTGGTGATGAAGCTCGTTGTTCTGTTACCTATGATGAACTATGTAAAGATGTTGAAATTGGTGGAAGTATTTTAGTAGATGATGGTCTATTATCCTTTGAAATTGTAAGTATAGAAAATACTCACATTAACTGTAGGGTTATTGTAGGTGGTATGATAAAGAATCACAAAGGAGTTAATGTTCCAAATATTAATATAAATCTTCCTTCAATAACTGATAAAGATAAGGAAGATATTGTCTTTGGATGTGAAATGGGAGTAGACTTCATTGCTGCTTCTTTCATAAGAAAAGCTAGTGATATTTTAGATGTAAGAAATGTTTTAGATTCACATGGTGGAGAAAATATAAAAATAATAGCTAAAATAGAAAATCAAGAAGGTGTTAATAACATAGACTCGATAATCGAGGTTACTGATGGTGTAATGGTTGCTAGAGGAGATATGGGTGTTGAAATTCCTATTGAAAAAGTTCCAATTATACAAAAGCAAATAATAAGAAAATGTAACATGAGTGGAAAAATAGTAATAACAGCTACTCAAATGCTAGACTCTATGATTAGAAACTCTCTTCCAACAAGAGCAGAAGCATGTGATATATGCAATGCTATTTTTGATGGAACTGATGCAATAATGCTTAGTGGAGAAAGTGCATCTGGCTTATTCCCTATTGAAGCTGCAAAAACAATGTCAAAAATAGCTAAGGAAACAGAGGCTAATCTTGACTACGATCACTTAATTACAAGAATGGCAGAACCATCTGTTACTGCATTTAGTGATGCTATTAGTTATTCTGCTTGTAGAACATCCACTGTTTTAGATGCTGAAGCTATTGTTGCTGCTACAACAAGTGGTGCAACAGCTAAACTTCTATCTAAATACAGACCAAAATGTCCAATTATTGCAATTACTCCTTATAAGTATGTTAGAAGAAGTCTTGCATTAAATTTTGGAGTTTTTCCAGTTAAATGTGAAATGTTTAATACAACTGATGAGATTTTAAGTGAAGCAAAAAGAGTTGCCAAAGAACTTGAATTTGCTAAAGATGGTGATGAAATAATTGTTGCTGCTGGTCTTCCAACAGGTCATACTGGTGGTACAAATATGATGAAGATAGAAAGAATCTAATAAAAGAGGATGCAAATTTGCATCCTCTTTTATTATAGTTTTAAATCCTTGAATAAATCTCCAAGTGTTAATCCTTCATCATTACCATCTACATATTGTAAATATTCCTTAGTTTTTTCAGTAGCATCTTTAATTGTAAGACTTAATTTCTTTTCAGATGGATTAATATTTAAAACCTTAACCTTAACCTTTTGACCAACCTTTAATACATCTTCTGGTTTTGTTATATTTTCATCTGTTATTTCAGTTATGTGCACTAACCCTTCAACTCCTGGGAATACTTCTACAAAAGCTCCAAAGCTAGTTAATCTAATTACTTTACCTTCTAAAACATCAGAAACCTTAATAGCATCGCCATGAACCTTCCATGGTTCCTTGTTAACATCCTTTAATATTAAAGATAACTTTTCAGCTACTGGATCTACATTACCAACAAAAACTTCAACTTCATCTCCAACATTTACAACATCTTCAGCTCTTTTTACTCTTTCCCATGCCATATCTGATAAATGAAGTAATCCTTCTACACCTCCAATATCAACAAAAGCACCAAACTTAACTATTCTCTTTACAATACCTTTTCTCTTCTCTCCACTTTTTATTCCAGCCCAAATAGCCTTCTTTTCAGTATTATATATTTCCTCTTCAATAACTCTTCTTGAAGCAACTATTTTTCTATTTTTAAAATCAACTTCAGTAAGCTTTACTTCTAATTCTTTTCCTACTAATGTATTTAATTTTACTCTTTCTCTACTTGCTAATGATCCTGGTATAAATATTCTAGTGCTTCCATAATAAGCAACTAATCCACCTTTAACTTCTTCTTTAACATAAACTTTAATAACTTCTTCATTCTTAAAGGCTTTATTCAAATCATCTTTTTCTGTAACTGCTAACGCCTTAATTCTTGATAAAGCAACATATCCTTCCCCATCATTTGGTGAAATTACATATACTTTAATTTCATCTCCCTTTGAAACTACTTCTAAAGGACTTCTTCCATCTACAGTTAACTCTTCTTTTAAAATTAATCCATCAAATGCATAGTTTATATTTACAACTACTTCTTTATCATTAACATCTATAACAACACCCTCTAGAATTTCTCCTCTATTTAATCTCTTTACATCATATTGACTCATAAAATCTTGCATAGTTTCTTGTGCCATATTTTCTCCCTCTTTTCTCTTATTTATAATTCTAATTTTAATAGAAAGATATCATTTACACAAGTGTAAATTTACACTTTAAAATCTTACCCAAAAAGTTTATTCTATTACTTATTATAGTAATAATTACTCGATTTAATAAGATATATTAAGATATAAAGAGTTAAGTTAATCTCCATCTTGGTAAAACGGTCTAAATGACACTATTTAATCCATAAAAGGGTTTGTTTATTTACTTTTAATGGAATATAATTAGAGTATAGTTAATGATAAAGGGGTTGGTACTATTAAGAAGTTTAGTATAAAGCATTTATCTGCTTTAATAATTGCTTTATTCTTTGCAGTTGCTAGTTTAGGTCTTGATACTGGATTAGTTAATCAAGGAATATCTAATACAAATAATGAAATTACGAATGAAGATTCTTCATACTTATCTATTAATGATTCAATTAATATTGATAAGGAGAGTATATCCTCAACACAGATACATGATTTGAATAATAGAGTTCTTTTAGCAAAAGGGGGAAAAAGCTCTAGTTCAAAATCAAGTAGTTCATCAAAGTCTTCCGGAAGCTCTAGTGGATTTAAAAGTGGTTCATTCTCTTCTGGCGGAAAATCATCATCTTCTAGCAGCTCATCAAGCTCAAGTTCTTCCTCATCGAAGAATCCAAGCTCTGGTAGTTCTAGCGGATTTAATTCTGGATCATTTTCAAGTGACTCTGGAAGTTCAAGTAGCTCAAGTAGCTCAAATAATTCAGGTAAAAGTAAAACCTATAAAAGTTCATCTTCCTCTTCTGGAGGAAGTAGTAGCTATAAACCCTCATCATCTAGAAGTTTCTTCTTCTTTGGTGGTGGAGGAATGGGGAATATTGTAACAACAGTATTAATTATCGCTATTGTGGCAATTATTATAATAATTGCTATGAAAATATATTTTAAAAGAAGAAAATAATAAAAGGAAATTCTAGGAGGAATTAAAATGGGCGTATTTTCAAGAATGTCAAATATGATAAAGGCAAAAGTTAACAACACATTAGATGAAGTGGAAAATCCAATTGAATTATTAGATCAAAAATTAAGAGATATGACTGAGCAATTAAGCAAAGCAAAATTAAACTCTGCACAAGTAATTGGTAATGCTCATGCTCTTGAGAAGAAAATGGTTGCTTCACAAAGAGAAGCTGCTGACTATGAAGCTAAGGTAAAATTAGCCCTTTCTAAAGGAAATGAAGACTTAGCTAAAAGAGCTTTAGCTAAAAAGGTTGAAGCAGATAAACAATATGAAGGATTTAAAACTTCTTATGAGACTGCAAGAGTTCAAGCCGATGCTTTAAAGAAGAACTTAGCTGCTTTAGAAGCTGAAATAGAAAAAACTAGACAATACAGAGACCAAGCAGCTGCTAGATATGCTAATGCAAAAGCATCTGAAAAGGTTAATGAAATAATGGCAAATGTTCAAACTAAATCAAACTCAATTCAACTTGATAGTATTGAAAGAAAAATAGCAAGAACTGAAAGCAGAGCTGCTGGTCTTTCTGAATTAAAGAATACTGACACATTTGAAAGTGAATTTGCAGAATTAGATGCTGTAGATTTAGATTTAGAATTAGAAAAATACAAAACTAATCTATAGTACTAAGGAGCTTTTATGAAGAAGGATATAAGTTATATTGAAGAAGAAAGAAATCTTTGGGGAAAATATTATACTGATATAGCCTTCGCAATTTCTGAGGTCTCTCCTTTTCTTGAGGAGAGAGATCTTAGAAAAAGAAAATATTATTCTAAGTTTGGAATAATGAAGGATTATATTAAGTTATTAGATGATGCTGAACTTGATAGCAACAAAAAGTCATTTTTTAATATGTTTAAGTCAGACGATAGAATTGAGAAGCTTAGAGCATTTAAACATCAAAACGGTTCTGTATTTAAACAGTTTGAAAAATGTGCAAAGTGTGCTTGTTTAAACTGTGTTGCTGAATGTCATTTCCAAAGTTGTAGTGGTTGTAGAGAAAGTTCTTACTTAAAAACTTGTGATAAGGAAAAAATGAATGTAAGATATCACAGTCATTTCACAGTAGATTTAAGAAATAATGATACTGGAGCAAGAAATAGATATAAAGTACTGGCTACAATGGAAGATTGTGAATTGGACAATCTTTATATTATTCTACAGAATGTTGCTGATTCTAATGATAAGTTAGTTTTATATTATCACCCTGGATTAAGAGAAGATACTTATGGTGAAATTACAGATGTAGAAGAATTTGATTATGTTGTTGAAGTTTTTCAACAAGCTGATTATTAAATAAAAATAAGCTGAGGAAATTTCCTCAGCTTATTTTTATTCATTAGTTATTTCTACAATGTCATAACCTTCATCTTCAATTATGTCTTTTATTTCATTTTCAGTAATTTCCCCTTCAATTACCGCTAATCCAATTTCAACATTTAAAGATGTTACATTTTCATTTCCTTCAAATGCACTTTTAACATGCCCTACACAATGATTGCATGACATTCCATCAATTTTTACATTATACTTTGTCATTTTAAATTCCCCTTTGAAAAATTAAATCCCTATTTTAATTTTCTTATGGTATACTAAATAATTTTATTAAATTCTAGTAAATACAAATTCATTATCACTACTTAATTCTCTATTAAATTTATATCCCTCTTCTGAAAAGTTCTTTATATCTTCAACATTTTTAACTTTATTCTTTAAAATATAGCTAGTCATTAATCCCCTTGCTTTTTTTGCATATATACCAACTATTTTATATTCCCCATTTTTAAACTCTTTAAACATGATATTTAAAAGCTTATCTTTAGGTAATTTATTCAAATTTAAAACTTTAGAATATTCTTCAGAAGCTAAATTTATAATTACTTCGCTTCCATTTTCCTTTGCATCATTTAATATTTCTTCTCTTAAAAAATCTTCTCCCCAGTAATCATATAGATTCTTTTTTTCTCCTACCTTTAGTTTTGTTCCCATTTCTAATCTATATTCATGAATTCCATCTAAAGGTCTTAAAATTCCATATAATCCTGATAAAATTCTTAAGTGAGAATTAGCGTACTCAATATCATCCTCTGAATACTCCTCAATATTTATGCCCTTATATACATCCCCTTTAAAGGCAAAAATACATGGAGTCTCATTTAGATGATTTTCTTTACTCCAAGCCCCATTTCTTAAATAGTTTAACTCACTTAACTTAATTGAAATTTTCATAAGCTTTCCAATTTCATTTGGTTGAAGTTTTTTTAATTCATCCATTATTTTTTCTGATCTATATAAATATCTTGGTTCACTAACTTTAAAATTATGCTCTTTAGTATTCATTTCAAGAGTTTTTGCAGGTGATATTACAATTATCATCTTACCCCTCCTTCTATATTATAATTTTACCATTATCATTTAATATTATCAACTAATAATAGTTATTATTTAAATTTTATTAATATTGTAGCCTTAACTACATTTGTAATTAAGGCTTGGTCATATTTATTTCGAAATTTTTCTAATTTCCTTATAACAATAATTAATAATATCACTTCTCTTTATAATACCAATAAATATGTTATTATCATCTGTTACTGGTACAAAATTCTGAGTTACAGCTAAAGAGATTAAACTTTCAATATCTGCACTAATAGATACACTTCTATGATTTATTCTTCTATTAATATTCTTAACCTTTACAGTCTCTGTATTCTTAAAATTTAAATCCGCAGTATTTTTTAATGCCCATAGCAAGTCCCCTTCTGTTAGAGTACCTACATATTTTCCATCTTTATTTATTAATGGTATAGCTGTATATCCATGATGCTCCATTCTCTCAATAACTTGTCTCATTGTAGCATCAATACTTTCATAAATAACTTCATTTTTAGGTGTTAGAAAAAATGCTATATTCATTAGACTACCTTTCCTTTTCTCACATCATTATTTTCATCTCTATTTTATCACAAAAATATTGTTAATTGGTTATAGAATGGTTACATAATTTTATATATCCACCCTTTTCTTCTATCTTTTTCTTTATATGCTCTATTTTGTATGAATAGTCACTATACTCTAATTCTGATAACAAAGTCCCTACTTCATTATAGAAAGTATCCCCCATAAAGTTCTTTTTAACATCTACTTCTCCAAGGATTTTAGACTTACATTTACTACAAATCCCCAGATAAATATATCTCCAACTCTGAGGTATAATTGCACTTTCTCTATCAATATGATTACCACACTTAGGGCATATCCCCTCAATTCTATTACTATCTAATACAAATTGTTTTGAATTATCAACCCTTATCATAGGCATTTTGTAGATATCTTTTATAATATAATTCTTTATTGCTCTAGCATTATATAATCTTTTAAAAACCTGATACTCAAAATATGCATCATTTAATGCATCATGTAATAACTCTTCATTTGCATTGATTTTTAATTTTGATAAAGCATTTTTAAGGCCAAGTACCTTCTGAACCCCTAAAACCCTAGAACAATACTCCTGTATATCTATATATTCATCCAACAGCTCCGAGTAGTTATATTCATGATATATTGAGTTTGTTACAATTTCTCTAACATCATCTTTAGCCCATGAACAAATTATATCTCCTTTATCCATAAATGCTTTCAACTTATCCATACCACTTTGAAAGCTTTCACCGTATTCTAAATCTGTCATTGTTATGTTTGTCATTTCTGAAATTTTAGGATTTAATACACTAAAAATACTTGGCTTTATAAATACCTTTAACTCATGTTGAATCTTCATATATTTATCTATTTTTATTGCACCAATTTGTATTATTTCATTTTTAACTTTTCCATTAACCTCATGAGGGTTCTTTTCTCTATAATCTGGAAAATATTTTTCTATTTCATATAAATTATTAAACTCCAGATCTATTATTATATATGCCATCACAATATCCCCTTAAATTCTCAATGTTTTTCTGCTTTATTTAAAATCTATTCCAGCTAATCTCATTAAATGAATAGCATTTTGTGTTTCACTTTTACCTTTTCTTAACTTGTAATCAAAGTTTATTTTATTATCTTTATAATATTCTCTAAAATTATAGTTATCTATTTCTTTTATGCTTTCCTCTAAGTCACATAATTCTAAATCATGTGTTGAAACAAGTCCAATTGCTCCTTCTTTTATTAATTGCTTAATTAATACTGTAGCTCCCGTATGCCTATCCTTAGAGTTTGTTCCTTTAAATATTTCATCTAGTAAAAAGAATACCTTCTCCCCACTTTTAGTTGCTTCTAATAATAATTTTATTCTTAAAATTTCAGCGTAAAATGAACTTATACTTTCTTCTAAATTGTCCTTCGTTCTCATACAAGTATATATATTCATCTTTCCACACTTAAATTCGTCTGCCGAAACTGGAGCACCAATATAAGACAATAATAAATTAATTCCAATTGTTCTTAAAAAGGTACTTTTTCCTGACATGTTTGATCCAGTAATTAATGTTACTTTCTTTCCATTGCTTAAATTATAGCTATTACCAACTGCTCTTTCTCCAATTAAAGGATGTTTAATACTTTTCCCCTCAACCATCATATCATTTGATATTGTTGGATATGTCCAACTACCAAAATCAAAATGTAAATTTGAGATACTATTTAAAGCATCAATTTCTCCTACTATTGAAAGCCATATAGCAACCTTACTACCATTTCTTTCTCTCCACTCCCATGCATTTTTCATAATAAATATATCCGAAAAAAACACTATATTCATTAAAAAATAAAAAGCATTTCCTTTACTATCACCAATCCAATCAACAATATTAGAAATTCTTTTCATTTCCTTTGTACATGTCTTATCTTGAGATGTTATCTCTCCTTTAATATCCTTTAAAGCTTTAGATTTAAACTCCTCATTCTCAATTAAAGCAAGAAGCCTTGCATTTGCTTTTATTGCATTTTTACTTTTATAAAGCAAATCAATATCCTCTCTTGCATTTTTTGATAAAGCCTTTATAACTACAAAGTTAATCATTAATACTAGTATTACATATGAAGGTGGTAATATTTTTGCAATACTTAATCCAATTGAAATTAATGTAATTGCAATAAATAAGTATGAAATAAATATTGCACCACTATTTCTTTTTGTTTTATTTACACTCCATTTAATAAACTCTATGGCATCATTATTTTTGTTTGTTTTTGTACTTCCCTCAACATAAAAATTTTGTCTCCAAGCAATATTATCACCCAGTTCTTGTATTGCTTTTTGATTTTCTTCAATTTCTTCCTTAGAGTATTCTCTTTTTAATGATAAAATCTCATATAATACCTTTCTTCCCTCTACTGTAATAGTAGTATTAATAAGTTGAAATAATGAATTTTTACCAAACACATCTAGGTCGTTTGTAAAAGCACTCTTTTCATCAATAAATTCCTCTCCATTATCCTCAAATGAAGAAAATTCACCTTTTACTCTCTTTATTCCATCCTCATTTAACCTATTTAAAATATTTAATTTTCTTCTTCTTTCAACCTCTTTTTGATGAATTAAAACAATAGCCATGAAAAGACATACTATTGATAATTCCAATAATATAAACGTCAATTTGAAGCCTTGCTTATATATAAAATATGCTATAACACTGAATGCTATAAACATTATCCCTCTTATATAACTAAATAGTAATAATTTCTTATTGCTTTCATCCTTAAGCGCTTTTATTTCTGAGACTTTTTTTTCATAAAATTCTAATCCCTTCATCACTTCACCCCAATCTACATATATATTATTAATTTTACCATAAACTTGGAATTTAATTAATATGTAATACACTATTATTTTATTTAAAAAGGTACACCTTTCGATGTACCTAACACTTTAAAATTAACTCTTTAAAGCTTCATATATTTTTTCTAAATTGTATTTCATTCCCTCAAGGTATGTTTTACCTTCTACCTTAGTTTCTAAACTATATATCTTTTCTACCTTAGCCCCTGCATCCCTTGCTAATGTATCTGCTTGAACAGATGTTGAGGCTTGTTCTGAAAATATTGTTTTAACATTATTTTCTTTACAAAACTTCACTAGATTTTCTAAATCTTTAGGATTTGGCTCACCTTCTGAAAAAACATTTGTTAAAGACTTTGTTTTTAATCCATAATCTCTTCCTAAATATCCAAAAGCTGAATGACCTGTAATAAAGTTTTTATTTGATATTGTATTAAACTTTTCTGTATATTCCTTATCTAAATCTTCAAGTTCTTTTTTGAACTTATTATAATTCTCTTCATAGTATGTTGAATTCTCTGGGTCTACTTTTATTAAAGCATCCTTTATATTTCTTCCTTGAGTAACCACTTCTCTTAAGCTTAACCATATATGAGGATCATATCCACCTGTATGCTCATGTTCATCATGTCCATGACCATCATCCTCAATCGGAATAGTCTTTGTTTCATTACTTGAATCGATTATTAAAGTATTATTTTCATCTAAACCTTTAGTAACCTTATCTAACCAAGTTTCCATACCAAGTCCATTATAAATAAACACTCTACTTTTTGATAATGATTCTAAATCCCTTGGATTCGGATCAAAATCATGGGGTTCTACACCATCTGGTACTAATGTTTTAACTTGAACCTTATCTCCCCCTATTACCTCAGTAAATTCTTTTAAAGGGTTAATTGAAACAACAATACTTATCTTGTTATCCTCTTGCTTTTCTTCAGTACCACACCCCCAAAGTCCTAGGGATAAAACTAATATTGATAATAAAATTAAAACTTTTTTCTTCATGTCCCCTCCATTTAGTTGCATATGATTTGCATTTGCTTTAATTTTATATTACCTTTTTTTATAATTATTGTCAATTTTAAAGTTTTATATAATTGAAATTCTTTTTGTTATTGCTTAAAATTTCTATATCAACTTTTTGGCATGTAAATATTAAACTTTGTGCTGCATTAATTTTAGATATAAAGTTTAATACTTTTTCTCTTCTTAGTTCATCATATTGTACAAAAGCATCATCAAAAAAAATTGGGTATTCTCTATCCTCAAAAATATGATTTATAAATGACATTCTCAATGCAAGATATAATTGGTCCTTTGCTCCATTACTTAAAAACTCTGCTGGAAATAACTTACCATCCTTTCTTACTTGCATAGAATAATCCTCTCCAAGTAAGGCCTCTTCAAAGGAATCATTTGAAAGCTCCCTCATATACTTTGCTATATTTTTATTTAATATAGGCCCTATATTTTTTCTAATATCAAGTGCTGCCTCTTCCATATTTTCTTTTGCAAGTTTTAAAGCTCTTAATCTTAAATCTTCCTTTTTGATTCGCTCATCTACTTCTCTAATATCCTCTTCTATTGTTGCTATCTCTCTTTTGCCTATAAATCTATTATTTATAAAATTATTTAAATCTCTTATTTCTTTTTCTAATTCAATAAGCTTCTCTGATCTCTTTTTAATTTCCTCTTCAATTTCTTCTTCATTTTCATATGAATAATTTAAATTTGTGTCTAAGATTTCCTTAAGTTCATCCTTAATCTCATCAATATCTCTTTCCTTAATTAAAACAGAATATGTTTGTTCAACACTACTTAATGAAGATAATATCTCATTTTTCTTTTTAAGCTTTGCTCTTAATTCCTTTAGGTAATAAGAAATGTCCATTAAATCTATATGAGATAAATCTAATTCTGATAACTTTCTTTTAATAGATTCCTCTCTCATACCTAATTCATATTCTACTCTTTCAATAGCTTTAGTTCTATTTTCCTGTTCCTTTAATAAAAGTATTAAATTTGATTTTTCCTTTTCATATTCACTATGTTTTGATAATACCTCTTCAATAGTTCTACTTTCAGTCTCAATTAGCACATTTTCAATAAATAAATTATTTTTCTCATAATCTATTATATTTTCTTCAAAGGAACTATTTTTCAATTCTTCTCTCTTTGCTTCTATCTTAGAAGTTAGTCTATCCTCTTTTAATTTATAGCTTTCATAGCTTTTAAGTCTATATATTACCTCTTCATAATTTTTAGCACCAACCTCTTTTCCAAACTCCACTAAGTCTTTTTCCACATTCACTATTGAGTTCTTTAGTTCATCAATCTCTTTTTTCTCATTTAAATCTTGCAATATTTCTTTTTCATTTTTACCAGCATTAATAAATATAAACAATGAGATTATTAATACAGTTCCTCCACTAATTGATCCTATTATTCCAAGTCCTAAACCTGAAGATAGTACAAGTAATCCTCCAGATAGAATTAACCATATTAAAGATATACTCTTTGTTAATTTTATTTTCTTATATCTTTCTTCAACTCCTAATAATCTACGTGTATTCTTACCTTTGTTCTGTAACTCCCTTAACTTTTCATCATAATACGTTAACTTCCTTATTATCTCCCCGCTATTTTTCTCCATTTGCTCTAAAAACGGAATAGCGTTTCTTCCACTAAGTAATCCATTTTCTTCATTTTCTAATGTCTTTTTAATATTTTTTAAAGCCATTATTTTTTCCTTTAATGCTTGTTGAGTAATTTTTAAAGTTAATAATTTTTCCTTTAAATCCCCTTTAAAGTCATTAAAATAATAGTACTTTGATATTATTTCTCTTCCTTTTGAAATTTCATCAGATACCTTCTCGATATCTTTTATCCCTTCATTTTTTATATCTAATAAATTTAAATAATGATTATTTTCCTCATTAAGCTCATTTAAAAACTCTTCTTCAATTAAGGTTTCCCCCTTTTTCATGGTTCCTAAAATTTCATTCTTCTGTTTTTTAAGCTCTTCACTTTTTTTCAAATACTCTAAGATTTCCTTATACTCTTTTTGTAGCTTAACCTTTTTTAAGTACTTTTTATACAGCTCTAAATTTTCAATTTCCTTTAATACTTCATTTTTTTCTAAAGTTGCTTTATTTAGTCTTTCTTCCTTATCTAAAGTTTCTTCTGATGCCTTATACCCATGGAACTTTTCATTAATAAGTTCTTCCTTTTTGCACTTAAGAATATCTAAAGTTCCAACCTTTCTAACTGTAGTCAATAATTTTATATTAGCATTCAGTATCTCTAAAGCTTTTTCTATTGATACCTCATCATCACCACTATGAAAAATATTTGTGATTTTATCCATTATCTCCTCTTCCTTATCTTTCTCAACCACAACACCTAGTTGAGATATAAAAAGAGTTTTAGAAAATGTACTGCTATTTACCCCTAAAAAATACTTTCCTGGCTCATCCTTATCTACTTCTTTGACTTCTTCTCCTGTTAATGCATCTAATATTTCAGATTTATCATCCTTTTTTGTTTTACCAAAGCTTCTTTTTATTATAAATTCCCGTCCATCATGATAAACAATTAACTCACCAGCCATCTTTTCTCCATTTATTCCTGAGTATCTTTCTCTTAATGAATAGCTAGTTCCCTTTTCTTTTTTTGATGGAATTCCATATAAACAAGCCTTTATAAAACTTTGTATTGTACTTTTTCCTTTTTCATTTTCACCATAAATTAAATTTAATTTTGAGGATAAATCCAAGCTTAAATCTTGGATTTTACCAAATGAATGAATATTAATTTTTTTAATAATCATTTAGATTCACCTCTTCTCTTGAAAGACTTTGGAGACCAAGTTTTAATGCCATCATTAAAACCTCTTTTTCCTCCTCATCCTCTGTCTCTTTTATTTCATTTAAAAGCTTTTTAGCATACATTCCCTTAATACTTAAATCATTTTCTAATTCTTCTAAGTTTACAATTACCCTACTTTTATCTCTAAGCTTGCAAAAGTAAAAATAAGAACTTAATTTATCACTTAATACATCCTCATTTAAATTAAAATTTTCCTTAACTTCTCCAACTAAGGTTATTTTAAAGAAATTATTTTTTCTATCTTCTTCATCTATTTCCTTTAAAATTATTCTAACAATCTCCTCATATCCAAAGGTATTTGAAATATCTATTTTCTTATCTATATATTTTCTTTTACATATAGATTTAAACCTCAAATCATTCCATCCCTTAGCAACCTCTCCAATGACTACACCCTTTTCTCCAAGCTCATCAAAACCTCTTCCTTGAGGACAGCCTGAATATGCATAATATGTTTCAGAAGCCTTTAAAACGCCACTAAACTCATGTGTATGCCCAATTGCTATATAATCCATTCCACTCTCTTCAATGCTTTTAATCGATATTGGATTATAGGAACTTTTATTCCCTGTAACCTCCCCATGAATAACCATTAAATTAATATACTCTTTTTTTGGAGTAATATTTTTTATTAATGCTTCATGAACATATTTATCATTAAATCCTGCTCCCCATACCTTTGTTTTTAAATGAGGTATTTCTATCCCTTCTATTTCCTCTTTAAATATTTTCACATTTTCTGGCCAATCAATTAAATTATAAAATGATTTAGAATTATATGGGTCATGATTTCCAGGACTAATAAATACCATTGTATTTTTTATTCTTGCAAACTCATCACCAATAAATTTTAAAGTTGCTTTGTTAACTGTTAAATTATCAAATACATCACCAGCAACTAATAAAATTTCAATTTTATTTGATAAACATAAATCTATTATTGTAGAGAAAACCTCTTTTATTTCCTCTTTACTTCTTTGAGCTAATATTCCTTTAAACTCCTTAAAAGGAGTGTCAAAATGCAAGTCTGCACAATGTAAAATCTTAACCTTGTCCATTTTCTCACCTCTTCGAACTTTTGTTCTATTTTACCATATTTTTTTCCAAACATAAATGCTCTTAATATGAGTTTAGACTTATTTTTTTATTATTATTCTACTTTAAGCATAAATAAAAGGAGGACTTGCGTCCTCCTCCTGGTAGTTGAATACATTTTAATATGGTGGTGTGCTATCCACAGTAATGTTCTCTAAAATAATTGACTGGTAGGTATGGTTATTTTAGATGGTTTTCGTATTCTTCTACCATTCTTTTTACCATTTCGCCACCAACGGAACCACATTGTCTTGAACTTAAATTTCCATTGTAATCTGAAAATGGTACTCCAAGTTCATTTGCCACTTCATTCTTGAATGCTGTTAAACCATGTTTTGCTTCTGGAACTAATGCTTTACTTGACATTGCTAATCCCTCCTTAGGCTTAAGGTAATTTGTAAGTAAGTAAGTTTTGTTTACTCACCTTACACTATTATATTAACCCGATTAACATTTATTATTCTTTGTAAATTTAGGTATAATTGATTCCCTTTTCCTATGCTTTAATTTGATAGCTTAGCTTTATAAACTGCTCAATATCCTCTTCTATTAGCTTTAATGATGCCCTCCAAAAATTAATATCATGAACATCTATATTCATTATTTTTGTTACATCTTCAACTTTATTTTTCCCTGTAACAGCTAAAAGTTCTTCATATTGTTTGCAGAATTCCTTTCCTCTTTTTAAGTATTCTGCATAAAGCCCTTTTGCAAATAGATTTCCAAATGCATATGGGAAGTTATAAAAATTAGCAGAAGCATAATAATAATGTGGTTTCCAAGTCCACATATATGGATGCAGATAATTTTTATCTAAACCTTCTCCATAAGCTTCTTTTTGTGCGTTTTTCATAATATCTTTTATCTCATCAACTGTTAATGAGCTTTCAACTCTTCTTCTAAATACTTCACTTTCAAATAAGAATCTTGAATATATATCAACAATTACTTGAGTACAATCTGAAATTTCATTTTCTAAAATTGCAAATGCCTCTTCTTCTGTTGCTGTTTTTACAGCACTCTTTTTAACTATTATCTCGCAGAAATTTGAAGCTGTTTCAGCTAATGTCATTGGATATTCTGTATTTAAAACTGCTTCGTTATTTAAACATTCACCATGGAAACCATGTCCAAGTTCATGAGCCATTGTTACAACATCACTAAATGAATTCCCATAGTTAAGAAGTATTCGGCTTTCCTTAATTGCACTAATTCCTGCACAGAAAGCACCTCCAACCTTTCCTTCCTTTGGCATTACATCAATCCAATTATTATCAAATGCCTTTTTAGCAAAGTCAGCAAGTGAATCACTAAACCCTCTAAAATTCTTTAAAACAAATTCCTTTCCTTTTTCAAAATCAAACTTCATTTCCTTATTAATAACAGGTGCATATATTTCATAAAAAGGTAATCCTTTTTCATATCCTAAAAGTTCTGCTTTTCTTCTTAAATACTTTCTAAATACAGGAAGACTTTCTCTTATTGCATCAAGCATAGCATTTAATATCTCTTCATCCATTCTTGAACTTTTCAAAGTCATATCAAGCGGACTTTTATATCCCTTCATTTCAGCAACAGTTAAAACTTCACCCTTAATTCCATTTAAAGCTGCTGCAACTCCTTCTTCAATTTTTTTGTATGATTTTATTTCTGCTTCATAAGCCTTTTTTCTAACCTCTTTATCGCTATCATATGCCATATTTAAAACCATAGTTAAAGGTAATGACTTTATTTCTCCATCAACTTCTATATCTACCTTATGAGTTGATATAAGAAGATTTTTATAATTTAGCCATGCATCTGACCCTGTATTTTTCATTTTTGCAATTATTGCTTCTTCTCTATCTGAAAGAATATATTTGCTTTGCTCTATAATTTCTCCTAAGAAAAATTCATATCCTTTTAGTTCTCCCGATTTTTTAATTAAGGATTTTAAATCTTTAATTTCAGCAATCCATTTATACATCTTTGTGTTTGGCTCTGTTAAGCTACTCCACTTCATACTTATCATATCTGAATATTTTCTACCCTCTTTATGAGTTGAATCTACACTTGTTGTTAAATGTGCAAATGAATGTATTCTTCCCATTATTAAAATTAATTCCTCAGATTTTTTAATAAAATCTTTTAATTTCCCACTTTCATCCTTATGATTTTTAATAGCCTTATTAACAAAACTATTAAACTCACTAATTAACTCATCAACCTTTATCATGTCATTCTTTAATTCTTCACATTGAAATGATTCATAAATCTCTTTTAAGCTCCAATCTAAGCTCATTTTTAATGCCCCCTTTTAAATTATTGAATTTTCATTTGTAAAATAAAAACCAAATTTTATGTATAAATATATTATCATACAAAAATTTGGTTTGTGCTACCATTTATTTTATTTTTTCCCTACTCAAATTTTAAGATTTTAGTTATCCTATCTTCCCCTATTATAGTATTCTTAAAAACACTAGTTGCATTTTCTAAAAATACATTTGGGTCCATCATAGCAGGACTAAAATGAGTTAAAAGTAATTCCTTTACTTGTCCTTCAAGAGCTAAGTTTGCAGCCTCTTTGAAAGTCATATGTTTATTTTTGATTGCCTTTTCTATATCATCATCACTTCCATATGTTCCTTCACAAATAAACAAGTTACTTTTTTCTATAAACCTTGGCATTTCTTTTGTTGGTCTACTATCTGTTATTATAGATAATTTTATTCCTTCTCTTGCTTCTCCTAAAATCATTTCTCTTTTATATAATTTATCTTCATAAATTATCTCTTCACCTTTTTGAAGCCTTCCCCAAAAGTTCTTTGGAATATTTAATGATAACGCTTTTTCTAAATCAAATTTTGCTTCCCTTTTGATGTATATTGAATACCCAAGGCATGGTGAAGAATGGTCAACCTCTATGGTTTCTATTTTTATCTCCCCATTACTATCTATTACTTCTAATCCTTCTCTTGAAACTTTTAAATTAACACACTTTGGATTTTCTATTATTTTCACTTCATATGGTAAGTATTTTGCTATAACCCTTAATCCATTAACAACTTCTGTTATTCCTTCAGGCCCTATAATTGTTAAAGGAGTTGTTCTCACACTATTTCCTATTGTAGCTAAAAGACCTGGTAAGCCAACAATATGATCTCCATGAGTATGAGTAATTATTATCAAATCTAAGCTTTTAAATCCCCACCCTATCATTCTCATAGAGACTTGAGTGCCTTCTCCACAATCTACTAATATTTTTCTTCCTTTATAATTTATAAGCGTTGATGAGAGATTTCTAAAGGGCATTGGCATTCCACCACCACAACCTAATAAACAAATATCAACCATAATCTCATTCCTTTTTACTATCATTATTAATTATTATATCAATATTGTTAATAAAAATACTAATGCTTGTACAAAAAAGAGCACTCAAAATTGAGTGCTCTTAAATATAATATTATTCTGATTTCATAGCCTTATCTACAGCTGAAACATAATTTTTAACTTTGATTGAAACTCCTGATACTGCATCAGTATTTCCTTCTTCAGTAGTGTAAGTAATCTTTGATAAATCGAAGTTGTTAGCTTTGATGAAAGCTTCTAATTCATCAACTTGCTCATGCCACTTCTTACCATTATTCTTCATATCATACTTTCCATCTTTTGAAAGTTCTGATTTCATAGCTCCATCTTTAGTCTTTTCATCGATAGTAACGTCAACTGGCTTGTCGTTTTCATACTTAACTTCTACCATTACTGTATCTTCTCCTGATACAACTTCTGCCTTCTTAACATTTCCAGCTTCTTCTTTCTTTTCTTCTCCACCACATCCAACTAAAGCGAATGCAACAGTAGCAACCATTAATAATGATAATACTTTCTTTTTCATTAGAATCCCTCCAAAATTTATTACTTTCGTAATTGTTCTCATACTATATTAGTATAATTCCTCGTTACATATTTGTCAATATTTCGACGAAATTTATGTTCTTTAAAAGAGAATATTAAGTGTTTTTATAAAAACATTTGATTCCTTATCATTAACTTCTATACTTACTATTTTATTAATCTTATTTATAAATAACAAAAAAGATCAATTAACATAGTTAATTGATCTGTGGCAGGGGCAGTAGGATTTGAACCCACAACCAATGGTTTTGGAGACCACTACTCTACCGTTGAGCCATACCCCTAAGACGATATTAATTTTACCATATATTATTTATATATGTCAACAAAATTATTTTATATAAATCTCTTGTTAATGAAATTATTTTGTTTTATAATTATTTTGATAATCAAATTATTTTAAACTCAAATTAAGGAGAGGAACAAAATGAATATACCTAAATTAAAAATTGGAAATTTAGTTGCTAAGCTTCCTATTATTCAAGGCGGTATGGGAGTTGGTGTTTCACTATCTGGATTAGCTTCTGCTGTTGCTAATGCTGGTGGAATAGGAATAATATCAACAGCTCAAATAGGTTATTTAGAAGAAGATTTTGATAAAAATCCTGAAATTTCAAACTTAAGAGCATTAAAAAAACATATTGCTATAGCTAGAGAAAAAAGTAAAAATGGAATCTTAGGTGTTAATGTTATGGTAGCAACTAAAAACTATCCAGAATATATAAAGACTGTAATAGAAAGTGGAATTGATTTAATTATTTCTGGAGCTGGTCTACCAACTCAATTACCTAAACTTACAAAAGGGCATGATGTTAAAATTGCACCAATAGTATCTTCACTTAAAGCAGCAAAGGTTATTTTAAAGCTATGGGATAAACATGATAACACTACTGCAGATATGGTGGTTATCGAAGGTCCTAAAGCTGGAGGGCACTTAGGTTTTCATAAAGAAGAACTAGGACAAGAAAATTTCAACTTTGATGATGTTATTACATCAATAATTAAAGAAGTTAAAATATATGAAGAAAAGTATAATAAGGAAATTCCTGTAGTTGTTGCTGGTGGAATATATGATGGTACCGATATTGCTCATGTACTTTCATTAGGAGCTAAAGGAGTTCAAATGGCTACTAGATTTGTTGCTACTGAAGAATGTGATGCATCAATTGAATTTAAAAATGCTTATATTAATGCAAAAGCATCTGACGTTCAAATTGTAAAAAGTCCTGTTGGTATGCCTGGAAGAGCTCTTGGAAATAAATTTGTTAAACTTACAGAGGAAGGACCAATTAAAGTAAAAAAATGCTTCAATTGTCTTGCTCCATGTAACCCTGCCACTACTCCATATTGTATTACAGAAGCTTTAATAAATGCTGTTAAAGGAAATGTTGATAATGGTTTAATTTTCTGTGGGGACAATGTTAGTAGAGTTGATAAAATCGTTAGCGTTCAAGAATTAATGGATGAATTAACAAGCGATTTAGAAAAATCTATTAGCTAAAACTTAATATTAAGCCTATTTCTTTTTTTAGGCTAACCTTATCACTATTGATAAGGTTAGCTTTTTTGATAAGTATTTATTTTAATATATAACTCCCATTTGTTTTCTTGCTTCATCCATTATTTCCATCACAATTAATGAATTATCAAGTGAAGTTAAATTAGATTCCTTTTTATTACTTTCAAGTAAATTGATAAATTCATTTACTTCATAGAAAATATCTTCATCTATCTGACTCTCTGATATCATTTCTTCTCTTCCATCTCTATAAATAATTTTTATCTCTGTACAAGAAGCTATTTTATTTATTAGAATGCTTCCTTCTTCACCTTGGATTTCTGATGGTAAATATGAATTTGTTATTTTTGAGAAGTTTATTACCCCCTCCATATCATCATACTTGCAAAGTAATGTCCCTTGTGCATCAACTCCAGTATGTAGTAATAGCCCTTCAGTTTTTATACTGTTTGGTTTTCCAAATAAAGCTACCATAGGATGAACTCCATAAACTCCAATATCCATAAGAGAACCATTAGCTAACTCTCTCTTAAAAGCATTTTCAATAATTCCACTTTTAAAATTATCATACCTAGATGAGTATTGGCAGTTGTTTGCTATATATTTTCTTACCTTACCAATCTTATGTAGATTTTCTTTTATCTTAAGAAAATTAGGAAGTGCAGTTACTCTCATAGCTTCCATTAATAATATTTCATTTTTTCTTGATATATCTACCATTTTTCTAGCTTCATCATAATTTCCTGCAAAAGCTTTTTCACAAAGTACAGGTTTTCCAAGCTCCATAGCTCTAATTGCTTGGGAAGAATGCATAGAGTTTGGAGAAGCTATATAAATAGCATCTATATCTTCATCTTTAATCATATCATCTAAATTTGTAAACAATTTAACGTCTTTATACACCTTTAAAAAGTTTTTCCCACTCTCTTCTGTTCTAGAATATAGCCCTTTAAAAACAAATCTTTCATCATGCTTTGCTCCATCTATAAACCAATGAGATATCTTTCCTGTTCCTACAATACCAAAATTAATTTTTCTTCTCATAAAATCCTCCTAAGTATTTTAGGTTATAAAAAAAGTTAGTAAACAATTGTTTACTAACTTTTGTGGCAGGGGCAGTAGGATTTGAACCCACAACCAATGGTTTTGGAGACCACTACTCTACCGTTGAGCCATACCCCTTTAGGACAAGATTGATTATATAACAATTAGTTATAAAAATCAATCCTTTTTACTTAATTATTTCTAAGTTTAATTTAATAATTTCCTCAATGTTTGATAAAATTAATTCTTCAAAGCTTTTATCTCCATTAAAATTTTCTAAAGATGCAACATACTTTAATGGTGTTTTATGTTGTATCTCAACATTGTTATCCTTTATTATAACAACTTTTGATGGATCTAATTTCTTTTCCTTTATTACTTCATCTACCTTATTATTTTCTACTTTAGTAAAATCTATACCTATTGATTTTAAGAAATAATCATAAGAATCTCCTACAACTAAAAAATTATAGCCTTTTGTGTTCTCTAAAAGTTTCTTTTGCTCTTCTATTTTCTTTTCAAAAGCTTTAATTGCTTTGTTGTAATTTTCTTCATAAAACTCTCTATTCTTAGGATCTCTATCTTGTATTGCTGATTTCACATTATATAAAGCAATTTTATATTCATCTATACCTGACCAATAATAAGGGTTGTCTATACTTTTGTCACCATTTACTATTGTTTGAGATCTAATTCCTCTAGAAATATTTATTATCCCTAAGTTACCCTTTTTAAGCTTATGTATAAATTCATTAATCCAAGGCTCAAATCCATAACCAGTATAGAAAAATAAATCCATATTAGATATGTTTTCTATAGTTTCTTCTGTGAACTTAAAATCCATTATGTCCTGCTTATTTGAGAACATATATTGTATATTATGTCTATCCCCTACTATTGTTTTAACTAAATAGTACTGACTCTTATTTACTGTTATTATATTTAAGTATTTATCTCTTTCTGTTACATTATTACTAGCCGTATTAGCTGATAATGTATTTGACATGTTCCCAATTCCAATAAACAAAAAAAATGTTACTGTCAATAAAAAGAATGTTACTTTTTTCATGACGTTACCTCCAAATACCAATTAACCCCATTTAACCATATTTATTAGCACAATATTCCCCTTATTATGATATGCCAATAAATCAAATTTATTATCTCTAAATATAAATTTATTATAATACTAATTTTCTAATAAATATATACAAAATTATTACAGTTTTTGTTATATTTTAAAATCAATAAATTGATTTTACTATTTTTATAGAAACTTTTCAAGCTTATCTATTGTTTACTTTTCTTTTTTGATGTTTTTGGATAAAATATAGAAAGATGAAAAATTTATTCTATGAAAGGAGTCCTTTATGTTATTTGAAGTATTTAGCATAGAAGAAACAACCAAAATAGGTGCTTCTTTAGGGAGACTATTAAATGCTGGAGATATTGTATGTTTAACTGGAGACCTTGGAACTGGTAAGACACATATATCAAAAGGAATTGCACTAGGTTTAGAAATAACTGAAAATATCACTAGCCCAACCTTTACAATTGTAAATGAATATGATAGTGGAAGATTAAAACTTTACCACTTTGATGTATATAGAGTTAGCGATCCTGATGAAATTTATGCAATTGGATTTGATGACTATATTTTCTCTAATGGAGTTTCTCTTATTGAGTGGGCAAACTACATTGAAGAAATTCTTCCAAAGGATTATATACATATTCACATTGAGAAGGATTTAGAAAAAGGAGAAAGTTATAGAAAAATTATTATAAATGGATATGGTGAAAGATATTCATATTTAAAGGAGATGGAAATATGATAGTACTTTCAGTAGACTCATCCTCACAGGTTGCAACTTGTGCCTTATTAAAGGATGATATTTTACTTGGAGAATATATTATTAACGAAAAAAGAGAGCATTCAGTTATTTTAATGCCTCTAATTGAAAATATATT
>JBOFQV010000013.1:0-4103 GCA_051650705.1 Clostridium sp. | reverse complement strand
AAGGTAATGTTGATAAACTATATAAAGAAGGTCTACAACTTTACTGGGGTGGTTATTATAAAGATGCTTTAGAAAAATTTGAAGGCATTCAGAGATTATACCCTAATCATTCAGAAATAAAAAATTACATTTCAGAGTGCGAAAAGAAACTCCCAGAGAGCAAAACACTTTGGTCAAATTATACAACACAAGCATATATATTAGATGGCATCTTGATAGTTTTAATAATAGTATGTGGAGTATTTTTAACTAAGGATATTATTAATGCTTCAAAAAATAAAGAAAATATATCTTAAAAATAACATTTTTTATATTATAATATCTGTATATAAAGTTTAAGGATGGAGCTTCTCTCCATCCTTAAACCTTTTTAATCACCAGCATATTAAACATTATCTTGATTGGACTTATTGGCTTTAGCAGCTTGACTTGGTGAAGATTTTGCATTTGGTTTATTTTTTTTATTCTTATTAGCCATATTTTTCTCCTTCTCATTTCACATTAAAATTTACATTATTTAAAATGCTCAATTTATATTGGATATATACTGGATTATACATCCTCATTTGGATATTACCTTAGTTATTATACTCTTAATACCCTGTTATATCCTTTAATTTTTAATGTTTAAATCACGTAATATCTAATCTCACTTTAACTTCTAAATATAAAAATTTAATCGAATCTTAAAACCCTTTATTTTTCAATCCATTTACTAATTTTACATAAAACTCTCTTATATCAAACTCATATATATTTTCTCTATTTAAATCTATAATATCTCCATGAGAAACCCCTCTTTTTCCATTAACAGTTATAAATGTATATTTCTCTCCCCAAGGAAATGATTCCTCTCCAACTAGTCCATCATTATGCCCATCAAAATAACGAACTAATAAATATGAAAAGTTTAATGGAAATCTGCCTCCATAAGAAGCATTAAGCTTTGATCCAAAACTTTGATAATAAACCCCTTCCACATCAACCACAAATTCATTCCTCTTTAAACAAGCCGATGAAGTCAAATCAATTACTGCTGATATAAAGTCAGGATTAAAGTCTCCTAATTTTCTCAAAGCATTATTATATGCATTTGCTACAGCATCCTTTTGTTTTTGTGGTATTTTTGATAATAAATAATCTGCAAACAGACATCCTCTATGAGGTGTATTAATAGTAGTTAATGATGCAATATACTCATCTCCACCCAACATTGATATCGCATATCTAGTATCAAGTCCCCCCTTTGAATGAGCTATAACATTAACCTTTTCTGCACCAGTTTCTTTCAATATTTCTTTAATTCTATCCATTAATTCATTGGCACTATTTTCTACTGAAGCTGCTGATTGATGATTCCCATAAAATATTTTAGCACCATTTTGCTCTAAATCCTTGGGTATCCTTCCCCAATAATTAAAATATCTAAAGTCTCTAAAGAAAACTCCATGAACAAGGAGCACAGGATATTTTGTTTTGCAAATTTCCTCTGATTTTCTTCTTGCATTTAAAACAATTCTACTATTTTCAAATAAAACTTCCTTTGAAACTTTACTTATAATAACACCTAAAGCTATTATATTTGCTATTGGAATCCACCCACAAATAATTCCTATTACCCTCATTCGAATTCCAAGCTGTACCGAAGTCATATAAACCCTACTAATTCCATTCCAAAATATAATTCCTTCAATTATAATTGCTAATATAGTATTAATAATCCATAGCATTGGATTTTCAATAATTGAACATCCATTAAAATCACCACTAAGTCCTGCAACATAATATACTATAGTAACAATGGTTGATATACAAAATAGAATCAGTAATTCACATCCATCCCCACATACTTTTAATCGTCTTGTTTCAAGATTTCTATTACTTAAAGATGGGATGAAATTTATTATCACAAACATAATAAATAAAATAAAAAACATAAAATTATTTTTTAAAATAGCATTTAATGAATAATAATTAGCTAATGCAAAAATTATTATTCCGCATATCCCCCTATATAAAAGCTTCAAAATTCCCCTCACTTCTTGTCCCCCAATATTATTTTTTCTAGTCGCCCTCTCAAAAACTAATTATTTTAAACCTCTTTGTAGTTGCTCCAAATTATCTAATATATTATATTGTTATTTTAAAATTAACCTACTATATTTCTATTACAAAAATAAAAATATTATATCTTATACGTACTAATTTTATATCTAAAAATCTATATAAAAAATTTAAGGATGAAGATATACTCCACCCTTAAAATTTAAAAATTATAATATATATAAGTTTTAATTAAGCTTCTCATTTTCTATTTATTTTCTTCAACTAATTTTTTATATCCACTAGTATCAGCATATATTTCATCCTTAAATACATTAAGTTTATTTTTACGAACCTTATTAAATTGATATATAACTAAAGCTATATTTACTATTAATGATACTAAACTTACCATGAAAAACGCAGTTGCATTATGTGTTGTTGCAACTGGTGCTATACGATCTGCAAATTGAGGAATCGTCATAACAAACATTATCCATAATGCTAAAGTATGTGCTCTATGTTGTAACCAAGCTCCTTTTTTAATAAAGAAAGCTGGTATAGTACAAGATAATATTAATATTAATCCACAATAAAATGAATGATCTGCAATGCAGTTATATGTATAAGCAAAATTCCATATATCATAAGCAAGTATCCAAGCCCATATCATATCAGGCCAAATCATATCCTTTGTGTCACTTTTAGATATGAATATGCCTGTCCATCCACAAATAACTACAATATTCAATAATCCTGCAATACCGTTCATTATATTCCAAGGTCCTGACATAACCCATAAATTATCTATAACAGCTCCATCCCAAGCTCCGTAACTAAATATTTGAAAATCACGAATAGCTGCTTCTAAAATATTAACAGCTAATATAACTGCTGGCAAAGCTAATGCCCACTTCTTTTTTCTTAGCTTTGGCATATATCTTAATGCCATAAACCAAACACATCCAGCTAATGCTGAATATGTCTTAACCCAGTTAAACCAAGTTCCAGTTCCATATTCATTTCCTGGTGCTGCAGTAGTTGGCCACACAAAAATAGTAAGAATTGTTGGTACAATAATAAATAATGTAATTCCTCCCCATTTAGTTGAACGCCCAAACTCATTAAAAGCCATTAAAGCAAATAACACAAAGATTCCAATAGCCCATCCTTGAAATCCTATTGATTCATATAAAATACCCATGATGATAACATCCCCTAACATTTTAAAATCTTTTATAGTTCGTTAAAATTATAGTACTTATGTTTATCATTATCAAACCGTCTAATTTTTTATACTAATTAGTCTAAACTTGTTTATCTAATTAAATCGCAATTTCTTACTCTAAATCTTAGTTAATTTTATATTTTACCAATCCCAAAATAACAAATCCATAATTTTCTATTATATCAAACTTATATATATTTTCCATATTTACATCTATTACACCATCATGAGAACCAACTTTTATGATAATTACCAAGTTAATAGTAATCTTACTTATTACTCTCTAAAGAATAATTACTTTACTTAAATTATAACCAAAAAGAGTTAGCTTTTACACTAACTCTTACTATAATTTATTATACTATTTTCGTTGTCCAATCCTCACAATTCCATATATCTGTAACAACATCTCTATAAAACTCAGGTTCATGGGAAACAAGTAAAATACTTCCCTTATATTCCTTAAGAGCTCTTTTCAATTCATCCTTAGCATCCACATCAAGATGGTTAGTAGGCTCATCCAGGATTAATATATTAGTTTCATTATTTAAAATCTTACAAAGTCTAACCTTAGCAGCCTCACCACCAGATAAAACCATAATTCTAGACTCAAGCTGCTTAGAAGTAAGTCCACACTTAGCAAGCATTGCTCTAATTTCATACTGAGTCTTACTTGGGAACTCTTCCCAAACCTCTTCGATACAAGTGTTTCCATTACCACTTCTATCCTCTTGCTCAAAGTATCCAATATGTTGGTAATCACCCTTATGAACCTCACCTGAAAGTGGATTAAGAATTCCAAGTAAGCTCTTTAAAAGAGTTGACTTACCAA
>JBOFQV010000012.1:0-1798 GCA_051650705.1 Clostridium sp. | reverse complement strand
TCATGCTTAATTATTTTCTTAAATACTTCAGTTATAAGTCCTTCTCTATAAATTGTTCCATCAATATCAAAAAAAGCTGCAACCTTTCCCATGATAATTTCCTCCCTTTGTATAAATTAATTTTTACTATTATACCACGAAATTATTATTAGTAAAGGGAAATGTGCAAATATTTTTATTCTATAGTTAATTCAACAGGACAATGGTCTGAACCTAAAACCTCTGAGTGTATTTTTGCTCCCTTTAGTCTTTCTTCAAGCCCCTTTGTAGCTAAGAAATAGTCAATTCTCCATCCTGCATTATTTTTTCTTGCATTGAATCTATAACTCCACCAAGAGTATGCTCCTTCAAGCTCTGGATAGAAATATCTAAATGTATCAATAAATCCATTATCCATAAGCTCTTGGAATTTACCTCTCTCCTCATCTGTAAACCCTGCATTTCTTCTGTTGCTCTTTGGATTTTTAAGATCTATCTCCTTATGAGCTACATTTAAATCACCACACACAATAACAGGCTTCTTTTCCTCAAGCTTTTTCATATAGATTCTAAAAGCATCTTCCCATTCCATTCTATAATCTAAACGAGCTAATGCATCCTTTGAGTTTGGAGTGTAAACAGTAATAACATAATAATCATTAAATTCAGCAGTTATTACTCTTCCTTCATTATCATGTTCTTCAATTCCAATTCCAAGAGTTACACTAATTGGTTCCTCCTTTGTAAATAATGCTGTTCCTGAGTATCCTTTTTTCTCAGCATAATTCCAATACTGATGATATCCTTCAAGCTCTAAATTTATTTGTCCTTCTTGTAATTTAGTTTCTTGAAGGCAAAATATATCTGCATCCTCTTTATTAAAAAAGTCCATAAAACCTTTAGTTACACACGCTCTTATTCCATTAACATTCCATGATATTAATTTTTTCATTTTGTACACCTCTTTAAATAATAATCTTTATTAATTAATAATACCACAACTTATATTCTATATCAATTTATAATTAAATAAAATTAAGGCCATCTTTGCGATAGCCTTAAAATCCTAATTCTTAAATGAGTGTATTGGAGCAGGAATTCTTCCTCCTCTTTCTATAAATAATGAAGATGAATACTTATTAGCCTTCATAACTGGAGCTGTTCCAAGAAGTCCTCCAAACTCAACCATATCTCCAATCTTGCAACCTGGTGCTGGAATTATTCTTACAGCTGTAGTTTTATTGTTTATAACTCCAATTGCAGCCTCATCAGCTATCATAGCAGCTAAGGTTTGTGCTGATGTTTCTCCTGGTACTGCAATCATATCAAGTCCAACTGAACAAATAGCAGTCATTGCTTCAAGCTTTTCTAAGTTTAGAGAACCATTTAATACAGCATCAATCATTCCTGCATCTTCAGAAACTGGAATAAATGCACCACTTAATCCTCCAACATGACTACAAGCCATAACTCCCCCCTTTTTAACTGCATCATTTAAAAGAGCAAGGGCAGCTGTTGTTCCATGAGTTCCAACAACTTCAAGTCCCATTTCTTCTAAAATGTGAGCTACAGAATCTCCAACTGCTGGTGTTGGTGCAAGAGATAGGTCTACAATACCAAATGGTACATCTAGTCTATTTGATGCCTCCATAGCAACAAGCTGACCCATTCTAGTTATTTTAAATGCTGTTTTCTTAATTGTTTCAGCAACAACATCAAATGGCTCTCCCTTAACCTTTTCTAAAGCTCTTTTAACAACTCCAGGACCTGAAACTCCAACATTTATTATTCTTTCAGCCTCTCCAACTCCATGGAAGGC
>JBOFQV010000011.1:0-2946 GCA_051650705.1 Clostridium sp. | reverse complement strand
GTTCATGGAAGTTGTTAAAGTAAAAAGAGTTCCCTAAAATTTTATTTAAGTTTGGGGTAATTTCTTGATTATTAACCTTTTGTCCAATAACAAAGGTTTCAAGACTTTCCCATTGAACAAGAACTAAATTCTTACCTTTTAATATTCCATTAAAATTATTAGTTATATTTTCTTCCTTTATACTTTTTAAAGTATTTAAAACCTCTTCCTTTTCCTCATTATCAAATACATATGCCTTGGTTTCCTCAATAAAGGTAAAACCATCAAATATATGATAGCCAATTGGAGTTAAGTTTGACATTGTTTGATTTGGACTCCAGCTCCCTCTAAATATAAGTTGATTTTCAAAGCCTTTACCTAGCTTGTCTACTTTTATATTTACGTAGATTAAATATGTAATGCAAAGTAAAAAGATAGCTAGTCCACCAACTACATTTCTTTCATATTTTTTATAGCTATTTCTATTTTTTATATTTTTAATTAATAGATAAACTAAATCAATTATAAAAACAATATCAACTAATCTAATCATTGATATTATTGAACTGCCAAGGTTTTCTAAATTACTTGTCATTCCAAGCATGTGATAGTTTAAAAATACTGAGTTACTTCTGTAATACCACATATCCCCTATGCAAAGTATAGTAAATAAAAGGTTTAGAACATAGAAGCTCCATTTTTGTGCCCTGCCTTTAAAGTAAAATGCAATAGATATATATGCACTTAGTATTGTAATCCAAACTAGAATTGGTGGCATAGAATAAAATACAAGCTTTAGGTTAACTCCATTTGCCTTATCATCTGATATTAAAAATATGAATAAGGTTGATTTAAAAAGAATTAATGATAGGGTTATTAAAAAATCCCTATTTTTAACTCCCTCTATAAATTTTCTTTTAATTCTTAAAGGGAGATTTACTTTTTCTGTTTCTTGATTGATATTATAATTTAACACTTTTTCCCCTCTTTCTTATATAGTTTTAATATTTCCCCTCTTGATTATTACACATGCTTATAGTTTTAACAATTAAGACAACCTTAAATCTTCTTAAGATTATTTAAAGTTATTTAAAAAATAAATCAAAAATAATTTTATAATATTATATTTTAATCACAAAAATGAAAAGTAGAACATATTAATATACAAGGCAAATGCATTAGGAGGAAGTAAAAATGTCTAGTGATAGAAAAAATTTAAATATCTCATTGCAATCAGGTAAAAATAATTATGTTAACATTATTTTAGATCAATGGGAGGAGAAAAAGGAAACAACTAGTAGTCTAGTTTGTGAACATATTATATTTGGGTATTTACTAGATAATTGTCCAACAACAAAAAAATACGTGGATAAAATAAGATATAATTTAGAAAGTATTGAAAATAATGAAGAGGGAGTTTCAAAATTTAATCAAAAGTATCTACAAGCACTTGAGAGGATTTTTCAGGAGCTTGAAAGAGATAAGAATATTGCATTAACTAATGATAATACAATTGATTGGGAGGTTAAGTATAACTTACTTTGCCAATATATTATTGAAAATCATCCTTTAGTTGCAATGGAGGTTATGAAAAATAGTATTTGATTTTAATTAGAATTGAGAATCTAGAATTGAGAATTTTGGATGTAGAAAAGGGCTGTTGTAAACAGCCCTTTTCTCTTAATTTTTAATTATTAATTTCTAATTCCTGATTCCTACCCCATATATGATTTCTTTAAGTAGAATAGTGGAATTGTCCATAGTAATCCTGCTATTAATCCATAGAATAATCCTTGTGCTAAAACAAAGGCTGAAATTATAGCAACCTGAGATATAACAAGCATTACATTATCTCTATTCTTTACACTCTTAACTAGGAAAACATAAAATGCTATATAAAGAATTGCACATGCTAAAAATAACCATGTTACTAATTCACCTTGATATCCATTTGTTAAAAGAATCATGAAATTCGTTGTAAATGATAGTGTTGAAATTAGTGTTAACACTACTAATATTGTTAAAAATGCCTTTGCAACCTTCCCAAAATTGTTGATTTCAAAATAAGGGAAAATTCTATTAAATAAGTTCTTCATTTGATTTCTCCTTTGTGCTTTTCTTTACTATTTAAGAATAACATCTATAAAAATATTGTCAAGCTGAATTGCCATTCATATGCATTGTTAAATATTTATGAAAAAGTAATATAAAATCTGTAATATTCTTTAAACAAAAGGTAATACTAAATAGGACAATTTAATTAAGGAGAGATTTAAATGGCAAGCAATACAGGAATTGTTAAGTGGTTTAACCAAGAAAAAGGATTTGGTTTTATTTCTTGTGATGAAGGAGATGATATATTTGTTCATCACTCTCAAGTTAAGGAGAAAGGAAATGAAAAAGACCTTCATGAGGGCGAAAGTGTTACCTTTGATATAGGTGAAGGACAAAAAGGAAAAATGGCTATAAACGTACAAAAGCTATAGTCAATTAAAAAAGGATGATTATTCACCCTAAAAAAATGGGAAGAGTTTAACCTACCTCAAACTCTTCCTAAAATAATTGCCTATTATTAATACATAGTCTATTTAATTAATTCTTTCTACTTTATAACCTTTTCCTTCTAAGAACTTAATTACTCCATCTTCTCCTACCATTGATTCTGCAGGTAGAACATAAGAATAATTCTTTTTAGAAGAAAGCTTTTGAACCATTTTATCAGTTAAAAGAGCATTTACTTTCTTTATTCCTTCATATTCTAAAGGAGAATTAGCTTTAACTTCAGTTACATGTTTCTCAAATACGCTAATATCACCTTTTTTATATGCAGCAAGTTCAGAAACCATTTTTTCTTGAAGCTTTGTTATAGTTTCCATTGAAAAATCCTTTAAATAATCCTTAAAGAACTTTGTAGAATAAACTTCATGATATATTGGAAATATCTCTTTTCCTTTTAATAAACCACTT
>JBOFQV010000010.1:0-3098 GCA_051650705.1 Clostridium sp. | reverse complement strand
TCCTCACTAATCCTAATAACATAATCACAAAGCTTCCTAATTTTATATCCATCATTCAAAAGAGAAGCAGCTCTTCCCAAAACACTAAAAGGGAACTTATATTCCTCAATAATAATAGAAAACTCCTGATAATTTCTCTCCCTAAAAAATCTCCAAACCTCTTCTATAACATAGATTCCAAGCCTATTTTCACTAATAAACTTAAGAGCCTTGTTTGGAATTTCAAGATAATCCTTTAAAGAGCTTCCACCATTATTTTCCCTCACAATATCGTTAAATCTCCCAATTCCCTTAATAGGATTCTTTTCAATTAAGTAAGTAAAATCCCCCTTCACAATAAACTCCATCAATGGATTTGTAAAAATTAATCTAAATAAATCCATATAGTTATGCATATTATAATCCTTGATAAATGGTTTAAGAAGCTCACCATAGTTTGGTTTTATTCTATTATCCATGCAAATCATAGAAAATGCATTCCCCATCTCCCTAAAATCTTCAATAGCAAACTCATTAAAAAAGTCTCCACACTCATTTATATACTCCATTGTTGGATTTTTTGAATTTATATACTTATATGATAAATGTCTGTTCCCATTAACTGTCTTTATACATAATGAAAGAACCTCCAAAGCAACTCTTGATTTCCCTTGAATATACATTCTCTTCTCTAAATCCACTGTCTCATAAAAGGTTTCCTTCCTCATGATGAAAGCTCCATCAAAATCGTAGCTATAGCTTGTAAATAAGGGAATTTCCTTATCATTTGCCATAACATAATGCTCTCCACAGCTACATTTAAAGGTTCCTTGAATGTCTCCAAACTCAATGTTTGATAGGTTTATTGCCTTATTACATTCATCACACATGTAATCTTCTTCAAATATGTTTGTAATTATCTTATAGTTCTTTATGATTTCAACAATTCTCTCTCTGTCCATGTTTCCTAAATTCCTTTTGTACTTTCTTTTATATTTTCCTAATTATTACTTAATTTTAACATATTTCTACTATTTTTTCTTAATTTAATTTGCATTAAATACTTTTTCAATATATACCACAAAAACTACAACTCTATTAAAAGTAGCAATCTAAGAGTACCAACACCTCCACATATATGAAAGAACCAAAATCAAATCTACACATATAATAATAGCTATAATACTAACTTAACAAAAGAGGAAGGTAACAATGAGCCAATTATCAAACGGCATTACCTTGACCTCCCCATCAACTATCAATATTCTATCAAATGGCATGTACAGCTTTCAGTTCACTGTATAAGCCCACTACACCCAACCTGGCCCTCTCTATATAGGTGTTTATATAAATGGTGGTTTTTATAAGAATATTTATTCCTTCCTTAAATACCTTTCCCCCTTTATAAATGCAAACAACTTAAAAATCATTAAGAATTATCAATTTACAAAAATTACATTGGAATAATATTGAAATAAGTGCTAATATAGTAATAAATATTTAAAACTTGAAAAGAAAATCGACAGTTAATGAGGGTGAAAAATTATGATAACAAATTGGGAACAAGAATGGGATAAAATATATAAAGAACAAGGAGAAGTTCAATTTGGAGTATTAAAAACAGCATTAATTGCATCAGAAATCTTTAAGAATAATGAGCTGAAAAACATCTTGGATTTAGGATGTGGGACAGGTAGACATTCAATATACTTAGCCCTACAAGGCTTCAATGTTTATGCTTCTGATGTCTCTCAAAAAGCAATCCAAATTACCCAAGAAAAAGCAAACGAACTGAACATAACAAATATTAAATACAAACAACATGATATGAGAGATATTGATTTTAAAAGTGAATTCTTTGATGGAATACTATGTGTGTGGACAACAGGACATGGTAATTTAGATGATGCAACCAAAAATGTTAATGAAATATATAGGGTATTAAAACCAAATGGAATTGTTGTTATTGATTATATATCAACAGAAGATATTAATTATGGCAAAGGGGAAGAAATTGAAAAAGATACCTTCTTAAATAATGTAGAGGGTGAAGAAAATATACCCCACCATTACTCAACAAGAGAAGAAATAGAAAACCTATATTCTAGCTTTTCCTTTGTTGAAATTAACCCTATAGAATATAATTTCTTTGATAAAAACAATAATGAGCATACAATAAAGGCCTTTGCTGTTGTTGCACAAAAATAATAGGACTCTTCAAATATCCAAAATTTTTTAAAAACTCTCCTTTCTAAAGTTTATATCTATTAAGAAAACAAAAATTTTAGGAGGGACCAAAATGAGTAAAATTAAAGTATTAGCCATAGACATTGGCCACAACGTAAGGTTTGATGGTGGCGCTGTGGGAATTAAAAAGGAAGATGTTTTAAATCTTGCAGTAGGAACAAGGCTTCTAGAAAGGTTAAAAAATACAAACATAAAAATCATAAACTGTACACCTGACACTGCAAGCAGCACAAAAGACGCTCTTCAAAGAAGATGTACAGTTGCAAACAATGGAAACGCAGATTTATTTGTAAGCATTCACCACAATGCTTCCCCTGGAGGATATGGCTGTGAAGCACTCTGCATAAGGGGTGGACTTGCAGAAGCTACTGGTAAAATAATATTAGAGGAAATCACAAATCTTGGCTTCAGAAATAGAGGGATAAAGGAAAGAAGAGATTTATATGTAATTAAAAACACCTCTATGCCAGCATTAATTGTTGAGTGTGCCTTTGTTGATTCACCAGCAGACATGAATGGTTATGACCCAATAGCCATGGGAGATGCAATATTTAGGGGACTTGTACATGCCTTAAACTTGTTAGATACTCCTACTACTCCACCAGCTACACAGGATGAATATTATGTTGCTCTTCCTGGTGATACCCTATGGGGAATTTCTAGAAGGTTTAATACTACTGTTGATATGCTTGTCTCTATGAATGGCATAAAGGATAAGAACTTAATTAGGGTTGGACAAAAACTAAAAGTAAAATAGCTAAAAGCAAGGTTTCTTTTTTAAGAACCTTGCTTTTCTGTTACATATTTTCTAAACACCTAAAACCATTATGATTAAATAAAACTTTCTCAAAAACTTCCCTCTTCAAAGTGTA
>JBOFQV010000009.1:0-31638 GCA_051650705.1 Clostridium sp. | reverse complement strand
TACCTGTAAGAGTTATGAAGCTTTTAGGAGTAGAAAAATTAATAGTTACTAATGCATGTGGAGCTATTAATACTAGTTTCAAACCAGGTGAATTAATGCTTATAACAGATCACATCAACCTTTCTGGAGCAAATGCTCTTATTGGTAAAAATTTAGATGAATTTGGCCCTAGATTCCCAGACATGTCAAATTGCTATGATAAAGGATTAAGGGAAATAGCTAAAAATGTAGCTAAAGATTTGAATATTGATCTTAAAGAAGGTGTTTACACTATGTGGAGTGGACCAACTTATGAAACACCTGCAGAAATTAGAATGATAAGAATATTAGGTGGAGATGCTGTTGGTATGTCTACAGTTCCTGAGGTTAGTGTTGCTAATCATTCTGGAATAAAGTCAGTAGGTATTTCATGCTTAACTAATATGGCTGCTGGTATTCTAGATCAACCACTAAGTCATGAGGAAGTAATGGAAACTTCAACAAAGGTAAAAAGCACATTTTTATCATTTATGAGAAGCTTAATTAAAGCTTTATAACAATTAGTTCTTTAATAATTTAATATATACTTACTAAAGAAAAACTTATAAAATACATAAGATAAAGGAGTTTTTACAGTGGATAGATTTATAGGTCTTCTGGGCATTATTGCTATTTTAGCAATAGCTTATTTACTATCAGAAAACAAAAAGAAAATTAATTGGAGGCTTGTTTTAACTGGACTTGGATTACAAGTTGTTTTTGCAATTATTATTTTAAAAATACCAGCTGGTAGAAAAGTATTTGAAGTTGCAAGTGGTGCAATCTCTAAATTACTTGATTTTACACTAGAAGGAACAACATTCCTTTTTGGTAACCTTCTAGATGAGAGTACTTTTGGTATGATTTTTGCTCTTAAAGTTTTACCAACAATAATATTCTTCTCAGCATTAATGGGAATTTTATATTATTTAGGTGTAATGCAAGCTATCATTAGAGTTATTTCAAAATTTATATGTAAACTTTTAGGTACATCAGGAGCTGAAACATTAAGTGCAGTCGGTAACATATTCTTAGGGCAAACAGAAGCACCACTTCTAGTTAAACCTTATATTAAAAGTATGACTAGATCTGAAATCATGGCAATAATGGTTGGTGGTATGGCAACTGTTGCAGGTGGAGTTATGGCTGGATATGTAGCAATGGGAGTTAATGCAGGACATCTTTTAGCTGCATCAATCATGGCTGCTCCAGCAGGATTAATTCTTGCAAAGATATTAGTTCCTGAAACTGAAGAACCTGAAACTAAGGATAGTACAAATGTAACTATAGAACAAACAGCATCAAACATAGTTGAAGCTGCTGCTAATGGAGCAAGTGAAGGTTTAGGTCTTGCCTTAAATGTTGCAGCTATGCTACTTGCTTTCGTTGCTCTTATAGCATTATTTAACTTCTTAGTTAGTGCTTTAGGCGGTTTAATCGGATTCCCTGAATTAAGTCTTCAATGGATTTTAGGTAAATTATTCTCACCTCTTGCATTTGTAATGGGTGTACCAGCTTCAGATATTACAGCTGCCGGTAGTTTACTTGGACAAAAAGTAATGTTAAATGAATTTGTTGCATATGCTGACCTTTCAACTTTAATGTCAGCTGGTGCTTTAAGCGAAAAAACTGTTTTAATATTAACATATGCATTATGCGGATTTGCTAACATAAGCTCTGTTGCAATCCAAATAGGTGGTATTGGTGCTTTAGCTCCTGAGAAAAAAGGAATTATTGCAAAGCTTGGATTTAAAGCTTTAATTGGTGGAGCTCTAGCAACTTGTTTAACAGGTACAATCGCAGGTATATTATTCTAAAAAATAAAAGGTTAGCAGATAAAAATCTACTAACCTTTTATTTTATAAAACTACAATTTCCTTTGTAACTGAGTTTAAAACCTCAACCCCATCTTTTTTTACCATTACTAAATCTTCTATTCTAACACCAATATTATTTGGAAGATAAATTCCTGGTTCTATTGAAAATATCATACCTTCCTTAACCTCTTCATCATTTACAGAACTAACATCACCAAAATCATGAGTCTCAATTCCTATACTATGACCTGTTCTATGTGTAAAGTATTCTCCATATCCAGCCTCTTCAATATATCCTCTAGCAGTCTTATCAATATCAGAAAATTTAACACCTTCTTTAATAATACTTATAGCCTTAATATTTGCATTTTTAACTGTTTCATAAACTTTTCTATGTTCTTCTGATGGCTCTTCTCCAAAAAATACTGTTCTAGTCATGTCTGAACAATATGATTTATAAACTCCTCCCATATCTAAAACAATACTATCACCTTTTTTCAAGATTGAATTTCCTGTTCCATGATGTGGATCTGCTCCATTTGGACTAAATGCAATAATTGGAGAAAATGAAAATTTATCTACTCCTTCTTTTTCATATAACTCTCTTAAAACATTGGCATAATATTTTTCAGTACATCCTTCTTTTAATTCACCCCATAGAGCCTTCATAACCTTATCATTTTTTTGTGATGCTATTCTCATTAATTCTCTTTCTTCTTCATCCTTTACCATTCTAAGCCTATCTATAATAGGTGAAGAATTTACATATGACTTTGCCGCCTCTCTTGTAATCAATGAAATAAGAAAATGAGCTGGCCATGCTTTATCAATTCCTAAAACCTCATTTTTATCAATATATTTAGACAATACTGCTACAGAATCATCCTTATCCTCATACCATACTTTTTCAATTCCTAACTCTTCTGTAACAGGGAATAATTTATTAATTATGAATTTATGATCTCCATTACTTTTAATCAGTAAAGCAATCATTCTTTCACCTGGATGCATCCATTTACCTGTTAAATAGAAGATTGCTGCTGGATCTGTTACTAGTATCTGATTAAGATTTCTTTTTTTCATTTCATTTATAGCATTATTAACTCTTACTCTTTTCATTACTCACACCTCACAAAACAATTTTAAATATACTATACCCTATAAAATTATTTTTAGCTATACTTTAAAAATTGAATTTAATATTACCCTACTTCTAATTTGGTGCTATAATAATATTAAATTTTATTAGGAGGATTAATTATGAAGATTGCAGTAATTTCTGATATTCATGGTAACATATATGCACTTATGAAAACACTTGAAGCTATAGAAGATGAGCGTGTTGATTCAATAATTTGCTTAGGCGATTTAGTTGGATATGGACCTCATCCTAATGAAGTTGTATCAATGATAAGAAGAAGAAACATTCCTTGTATAAAAGGGAATTATGATGCTTCTGTTGTTGATGGAACCTTCTCATTTATTAGAGAAAATATGATTAATTCCTTTGCACTACCTTGGGCTAATGAAGAATTAAGAGCTGAAAATAGATACTACTTAGATAACCTACCTAACTCATTAAGATTAGAGTTTAATAATAAAAACTTATTATTTGTACATGGAAGCCCAAATAGAATAAATGAATATCTATTAGAGAATGATGATAATACTAGAAATATTATGGACAATCTTCAAGAAGATATTTTAGTATGTGCCCACACTCATATTCCTTCTGTTAAAGAATTTAATTCAAAACTATTCATTAATGTTGGAAGTGTTGGCAAGCCTAAAATTGGACGTCCTAATTCAACTTTTGTAATCTTAGATATTGATAAAAATGGTACTACTAAAGCTACTGTTAAAGAAGTTGAATATGAAGTAAAAAGAATTATTAAAGATATGCAAATGTTAGACTTTCCATCAAGCCTAATTAGAAGTTTTGAACTTGGAACTGAATAAAAATTTTAAGCTGCCTCAAAATAGGCAGCTATTTATTTATTGAACTAAAACCCCTACAATCCTAAAATTATCAAGCAAACTCATTTGACTATTATGACAGCTTTTAAAATAGTCACTTGCATCAGTACCCGCTTTAACACCAAAATGCATTCCACTATTCCACTGAACAGAATCAGTCACATCATAAACGGTTCCAAATACTACAACAAAAGCCTTTCCTCCATTTGCACCTGTATATTTCGATACCTCTTCTAGTGTATATTCATTTTTTCTAGGATTAATGTATCCAAAATCATTTAATAATAATTCTATATCATCCATAACATATTTTATTTTGCTTATAATTTCTTTATTATCCATTTCTCTTGTGATTAATAGCTTCTTTAACTCATTTATTTCATCTAACTTCTTTTTTAAAACTCTCTCCATTACACACTCCTAAATTTAATATTCTTTAACTAATATATGTATAATATATTGCAATTGACAAAAAAGTAGTGTAAAATCATATTAATCTTATATAACAATTATTTACTATGATGAGAAGAGTAAGTATAGGATGTAGTTTTAGCGATTAAGGGATGGTGTGAGCCTTATACGAAGCCTATTCCGAAGAACATCTCTGAGTTTCTAACCGAAAGCAATTATGCAAGTAGACTTAGACGGCTTCAAACCGTTACATTTGAAGGGCATTATATGTGCCTGTTGAGTTGGTCAATTTTTTGACAAATTGGGTGGTACCGCGATAGTTTCCTTTCGTCCCTTTATTGGGATGAAGGGTTTTTTTATATGATTTTTTATTATTTTAAGGAGGTAATTACAATGACAACTTTAATCAAATCAATGTATAGAGACACATCAAACTACTTATCCAAAGAAGTTGAAATAACTGGTTGGATAAGAACTTTAAGAGCTTCAAACGCTTTTGGATTTATAGAAGTAAACGATGGTTCATTCTTTAAGAATGTTCAAATTGTTTTTGATAACAATTTAGATAACTTTAAAGACGTTTCTAAGCTTCCAATAAGTTCATCAATTAGAGTAATTGGTACTTTAGTTGAAACTCCTGAAGCTAAGCAACCATTTGAAATTCAAGCAAAACAAATAATTATTGAAGGAATGAGTAATGCTGATTACCCATTACAAAAGAAAAGACATACTTTTGAGTATTTAAGAACAATTGCTCATTTAAGACCAAGAAGCAATGCTTTCTCAGCTGTATTTAGAGTAAGATCTGTAGCAGCATATGCAATCCACAAATTCTTCCAAGAACAAGGCTTTGTTTACACTCACACTCCAATACTAACTGGAAGTGACTGTGAAGGTGCTGGAGAAATGTTCAAAGTTACAACTATAGACTTTGATAACGTTCCAAGAACTGAGGATGGAAAGGTTGACTTTAAAGAAGATTTCTTCGGTAAAGAATCAAACCTTACAGTTTCAGGTCAATTAAATGGTGAATGTTATGCATTAGCATTCAGAAACATTTATACTTTTGGACCTACTTTCAGAGCTGAGAATTCTAATACTGCAAGACATGCAGCTGAATTCTGGATGATAGAGCCTGAAATATCATTTGCTGATTTACAAGACGATATGGAATTAGCTGAAGATATGCTTAAGTATGTTATTAAGTATGTTATGGATGAATGTCCTGAAGAAATGCAATTCTTTAATCAATTTATTGATAAAGGATTAGTAGATAGATTAAACCATGTTGTTTCATCTGATTTTGGTAAGGTAACTTACACTGAAGCAATCGAATTATTAAAGAACTGTGGTAAGGAATTTGATTATCCAGTTGAATGGGGTATTGACCTACAAACTGAACACGAAAGATATCTTACAGAAGAACACTTTAAAAAGCCAGTATTCGTTACTGATTATCCAAAAGACATTAAGGCATTCTATATGAGATTAAATGATGACGGAAAAACAGTTGCTGCAATGGATTGTTTAGTTCCTGGAATTGGAGAAATCATTGGTGGTTCTCAAAGAGAAGAAAGACTCGATGTATTAAAGGGAAGAATGGCTGAATTAAACCTTAATGAAGAAGATTATTGGTGGTATTTAGAACTTAGAAAATATGGTGAAACTAAACATGCAGGATTTGGTCTTGGGTTTGAAAGATTAATTATGTATGTAACTGGTATGTCTAATATCAGAGACGTAATTCCATTCCCTAGAACTACTGGTCAATCAGACTTTTAATATTAAAGCGAGGATTATTCCTCGCTTTTTAATTTCCATAAAGATGGTGCATCTGCTGGCGTCCAAGCTACTTGAGATGTATGACCTTGTATGCACTCGTAATTTTTTTCATTGAAAACTACTATATCTCCAACCTTATATTCAATTGATTTACTATTCCAAGTATTTTCTTTCTCAACCTTATCACTTGATTTATTATCACTATCATCAAATATATTGAAATGCATCTCCTTATTTACTACATTTCCCTTGTCATCTTTAACTGTTAATCTATACGTATATTTTTCACCCTTCTTTTGAGTAATTGCAACATCTACACTTTTGTTCTCTCCAACCTCATGATCTCCTGCTAATATTTCTTTATCATTTTCATAAATATCATATGTTATAGCTGGTAATCCCTCTGAAAAGGTTATTGATATCTTTCCTTCTCCACTTTCTTTATTTTTAATTTCATAATTAAAAGTAACATCACTATCAGTTATTTTTTTATTTTCCTTTTTTCCACATGAAACAATTGATGTTGCTAATAACATAGTCAATGCCAGTACTATTAAGTTTTTAATCCCTTTCATATTCTCTCTCCTTTAATACCATCATAATAATGAGGCCAGATTTATACCTGACCTCAAGATTTTAAACTCTATCTTTTACTAATGTATAAAGTGTTGCAACCGGTTCCCCAGTTCCACCTTTACCATATATACCTTTAGCTCCATCTCTCCATGCAGTTCCTGCTATGTCTAAATGTAACCATGGAATTTCTTTAACAAACTCTCCAATAAATAAACCAGCAGTTATTGTTCCGCCTAGTCTTCCTCCAATATTTTTCAAATCAGCAATATCAGATTTAATTAATTCCTTATACTCATCAAATGCAGGAAGTTGCCAGAATTTTTCTCCTGTTTTCTTTGAAGCTTCTATTAATTCATTATAAAACTCTTCATTATTTGTTACAACAGCAGTTGTTGTATCCCCTAAGGCTACTAAAACTGCTCCTGTTAATGTAGCAATGTCTATAACCTTATTAACCTTTTCCTTCTCAATAATATAATGAACTGCATCTGCTAAAGTTAATCTTCCTTCTGCATCTGTATTTAAAACTTCAATAGTCTTACCAGCCATACTTCCAATTATATCTCCTGGCTTATATCCATTTCCATCTATCATATTTTCACAAGCTGCAACTACGGCAATTACATTAGCCTTTAACCCTCTTTTTGCAACAAGTGACATAGCACCAATAACTGCTGCTGAACCACCCATATCACACTTCATAGTATCCATACCAGCTGTTGGCTTTATAGAATACCCTCCTGAATCATATGTTAATCCCTTACCTACTAATCCTAAAACATTATCTTTATTAGCCTCATCTCCAAAGTATCTCATTACTATGAACTTAGGCTCTTTTGCTGATGCTCTTGCTACAGATAAAAATGCTTCCATTTTTAAGTCTTCTATTTCCTTAAGTCCTAAAACTTCAACTTGGAACCCATACTCTTTACCACATCTCACAGCTTCTTCAGCTAAAGTTGCTGGATAAATTACATTAGCAGGTTCATTTACTAAGTTTCTTGCTATACAAATTCCTTCAGCAACATCTTTTCCCTCATTAATTGCTTCTTCAATACTAGTTCCATCTTCGACTCCATGTGCTCCAATTGAAACTTCTTGAACAGAATTTTTCTTCTTATCTCCCTTATATTTATCAAATTTATAGGCTGCAAGTTCAAATCCTAAAGCTATTTCCTTTGCCATTTCATTGTAAGGTAACTTATCCACTTCTACCATTCTTACAAATAAATTATTTATCTTTAACTCTTCAGCTTTTTTGTATGATTTATTTATAATTAACTTAAATCCTTCTAGCTTTAAATCTGCCTTTTTTCCTAATCCAACAAATATAACATCTTGTAATACCCCATTAATTTCTCTTGTAACAGAATATATTTCTGACTTCTTTCCTTGGAACTTTTCTTTAGTTTTTAAATTATTTAGAATTGAGTTTATTTCCTCGTTAGGAGTATTTAAATTATCTTCACATAACAAAATCATTAACCCATCTACTTCTGTACATTTCTTACTTCTAAAATTTATGTTCATTATATTCACCTCTTTATAACTTTTCATTTGAAAAATTTTATTCTCTTTTCATTAATATATCACATCAAACTTTAAATTGCTATATTTTACATTTTAAAGTCATTTTATTAATAATATTTTAATATTTAACTACAAGTAATATTAATTTATAATAAAAAAATTTATAGATTAATGTATACTCCTCTTAAAACTTGACAATAATTAGAATGTACATGTTGATTTCCTTTCACTACGATGAAGGAAACCTCCATTCCCCCATAAAAAAAGAGTGATTCCCTATCACTCTTTTTTGTTTTCTACTTTTTAAAAATCTAACACTTTAATTTCACCTAATTTAAGTGTTTCTTTCACATCTATTATTCTTTGATTTGTTGAACCTCTGAATTTTAAACCATCAATATTTTTCTCTTTTTCAAATTTCCCATCTACTAATACATCAATATTTTCTATTAATTCTCTCCACCCATTTCTTCTATCTAAATTTCCCATTATATATTCAAAGGTATATCCTGTATAAACCCAGATATTTAATTTATTCTTTTTAAAGTCCTTAGCCATATATGCAAACTTATCTGCTTGCTCTAATGGATCTCCGCCAGAAAAAGTAATTCCCTTTAGCATTGGATTAATTAAAACATCTTTTATTAACTCATCCATATCTTTTAGCTCTCCACCATTAAAATCATGTGTATCTGGATTAAAGCAATCTTTACAATTATGACTGCATCCTTGACTAAAAAATACTCTTCTCATTCCTGGCCCATTTACTAAACTCTCATATGCAATTCCTGATAACCTAATATTTTTATCCATATTGCCCCCTCTTTCAATCTTATGTTAATTAAATTATAAAATAAAAAGAGTAGGTATTAAACCCACTCTCTTAATATTATTGTGCAATTTTTACATAATTTAATCTTCCACCAGCTTTAATAATATCAATTTCTTTTGAAGTTAATTGAGCTAAAACTTCAATTTCAGTTCCCTTAGTAATATTTTTCACTTTTAAAATTCCTGATGAAATTTCATCTAAAATATTATCTATTACTAATTCATCAACTAAGTCAATATTATTGTAATCTTCTTCATTCTTAAATTCCATTGGTATTATACCATTATTAATTAAATTAGCTTTATGAATTCTTGCAAATGATTTTGCAATTACACCCTTAACACCTAAATGTAATGGTGCTAAAGCAGCATGTTCTCTTGAAGAACCTTGTCCATAGTTGTTTCCTGCAATAATGAATCCACCATTATGTTCCTTAGCTCTCTTAGGGAATTCTGTATCTACTGTATTAAAACAGAAGTCTGCTAAGTATGGAATATTAGATCTAAATGGTAATAATTTTGAATTTGAAGGCATTATATGGTCTGTAGTTATATTATCTTCAACCTTAATCAACACCTTACCATCCACTGCAGAAGTTAATTCTTTATTTACTGGGAATGGCTTGATATTTGGCCCTCTGACAACCTCAACATCTGCTCCACACTCTGCTGGCTTAATTATCATTGAATCATCTATTAAGAATTCTTTAGGTAATTCAACTGTTATATCAACATCCATTTCTCTTGGATCTGTAAAAACTCCTGTAATTGCTGAAACAGCTGCTGTTTCTGGACTTACTAAGTATACATTAGCTGAAAGTGTTCCAGATCTACCATAGAAATTTCTATTGAAAGTTCTTAATGATACTCCATTTGTACCAGGAGCTTGACCCATTCCTATACAAGGTCCACATGAATTTTCTAATATTCTTGCTCCTGCACTAATTATATCTGCCAATGCACCGTTTCTAGCCATCATCTCCATAACTTGTCTTGATCCTGGAGCAATTACTAAGCTTACATTTGGATTAACCTTGTTACCTTTTAAGATTTTTGCTACCTTCATTAAATCTTCATATGAAGAGTTTGTACAACTTCCAATAGCAACTTGATCAACCTTTATTTTTCCTATTGATTCTACTTCTTCAACATTATCTGGACTATGTGGCTTTGCTGCTAATGGTTTTAACTCATCTAAATTAATAGTAATTTCTTCATCATAAACTGCATCTTCATCAGCCTTTAATTCAATCCAATCCTCTGCTCTCCCTTGAGCTGTAAAGAATTCCAATGTTTTTTCATCACTAGGGAAAATTGAAGTTGTTGCTCCAAGTTCTGCACCCATATTAGTTATTGTAGCTCTTTGTGGAACTGATAGAGTTTTTACTCCTTCTCCACCATATTCAAATACTCTTGAAACTCCACCTTTAACTGTAAGCTTTCTTAAAACTTCTAATATAATATCTTTAGCTGCAACCATTTTATTTAAACTTCCAACTAAATTAATTTTACATACCTTTGGTGTATTTATATAATATGCTCCACCACCCATAGCTAAAGCAACATCTAATCCACCTGCACCCATTGCAAGCATTCCAACTCCACCAGCTGTTGGTGTATGTGAATCTGATCCTGTTAATGTTTCTCCTGGTGTTGCAAATCTTTCTAAAAATACTTGGTGACATATTCCGTTACCTGGCTTTGAAAAATGAACCCCATATTTTGATGCAACAGTTTGAATAAACTTGTGATCATCTGCATTTTCAAATCCTTGTTGAAGCATGTTATGATCAATAAATGCCACACTTCTCTTAGTCTTTACTCTATCAATTCCCATAGCTTCTAATTGTAAATACGCCATTGTACCTGTTGAATCTTGAGTTAACGTTTGATCGATTTTTAAACCTATTGGTTGTCCAACTTTTAACTCCCCTTCAACTACATGACTTTTTAAAATTTTATATACTATATTTTCTCCCATTGTTTTGCCCCCTTTTATTTTTAAGCTTCTTTAGATAATCTTTTGTATTCTTTATAAAGTTGAACTAACTCCTTATCGAAAAGACTTCTCTTTAATCTTACAGATGTTGCTCTAACCATTTCTAAAATTGCAGCTGATGATTCTTCATCAAGTTCAATATTATATTCTTTGAACTTATTAACTATCCCAGCCTTTCCTGAATGCTTACCTATTACAATTTGACGCTCAAGCCCAACTAAGTCTGGTGCAAAAGCTTCATAATTCTTTGGATTCTTTATTGCTCCATCAGCATGAATTCCTGACTCATGAGCAAACATATTATCTCCAACAATTGCTTTCCATGCAGGTAATATTCTTCCTGATGCCATTGATACATATTCTGATAATTCCCTAAACATCTTTGTATCAATTTTTTCTTCATATCCATAAACACATTTTAATGCCATTAATACTTCCTCTAAGGCAGCATTACCAGCTCTTTCCCCAAGTCCATTTACTGTTACCCCAACATGACTTGCTCCCGCTTCAACACCTGCAATTGCATTTGCAGTTGCCATACCAAAATCATTATGTGTATGCATTTCTATATTGAAGCCTGTATTATTTACTAAATATTGAATATCATTACTTAATCTAAATGGTTCCATTATTCCAACAGTATCACAATATCTAAATCTATCTGCTCCAGCAGCTTTTGCAGTATTTATGAATTGAACTAAGAACTCTCTATCTGCTCTTGATGCATCCTCTCCATTTACAGATACATATAATCCATTTTTCTTTGCAAACTCTACAGATTTAACCATATTTTCTAAAACCCATTCTCTTGAAGTTTTTAACTTATGTTGAATATGGATATCTGAAACTGATATAGAAATTGCTACTGCATCTACTCCGCACTCAATTGACTGCTCAATATCACTAACAACCGCTCTATTCCATGCCATTATGCTACTTGATAAATTTCTTTTAACTATATTTTTAATAGCTTCTTTCTCATCGCCACCCATAGCTGGTATACCAACTTCTAATTGATCAACCCCAAGCTCACTTAACATTGACGCAATTGTTATTTTTTCTGCGTTAGCAAATACAACACCTGCTGTTTGTTCCCCATCTCTTAAGGTTGTATCAACAACATATAATTTTTTCCCTGTTTTAGGATTTACTATTGCCATAATTAGCCCCCCTTTTACTGATATTTTTTATCCCCAACTAAAATTCATATTTATTCTTTACTAATTTTACCATATATACTCTATTATAACAACCTTAACTTGTATATTTTTTTAGAAATTTGCAAGTTTTTTTATATTTAATTCACTTTTGTTAATCTTAAATAAATATAAATTTATTTAACAGAGCTTTTTTGCAACTTTTATTTTTTTTCTTGCATCTTGTAAATTGTAAAAGAATTCTTTTCAACATAAAAAAAGCTTAGGTTAACGAATTTTTATTCATTTACCTAAGCTTTTATTCATTATTTTATATATTAAACGTATTTATATACATTTACATTGCTTCCAGTATGAGTAACTCTATCTGCTCTTTCATGATATTTTCCTGATCCAAATCTTTCATCTAAGCTTAAATATCCTGTTACTCTTGATATTCCTTGAATATCATTATTTCCACACTTACTACACTTTGATTCATGATTATTTAAATAAGTACCACAATTTTTGCAGTATCTTATGTGGAAATTAATTCCCAAATAACTTATATTAGTATTTTTATATGCATAATTTAAAATATCCATTATTGCTTCTCCATTTGGAGAATCATCTACTTCTATATAACTAATATGACCAGCATTACAAAGTTTATGATATGGTGCTTCTATATCTATTTTATTTTTTATTGATATCGGGTATCCAACTGGAATATGATAACTATTTGTATAGTATTCCTTATCAGTTACTCCCTTTACCATTCCAAAGCTTTTTTGATCTTGCTTTATGAATTTTCCTGATAGACCTTCTGCTGGCGTTGCATAACAACTCCAATTTAATGATGTTTCTTCACACAATCTATCAACATAACATCTAATATATTCAATAATTTCTACTCCAAGCTCTCTTGTCTGTTCATCTTCACCATGGTGCTTTCCTGTTAATGCTATTAAAGTTTCTGCTAATCCAATGAATCCAATTCCCCACGTTCCTTGTTTTAAAATTGGCTCAATTGAATCTTCTGGTGATAGTCCCTCTGAACCTTTCATTAAGCCTTGACCTGCAACAAAAGGTAAATCCATAACTCTTAGCTTTTTAAGAACTCCATATCTATGCATTAAAGCTTCCTTAGCTAATTCCAATCTACTTTGTAAAATTGAATAAAACTTATTTATATCGCCTTTTGCTTGAAGCCCTATTCTTGGAAGATTAATTGTTGTTGGTGCAATATTTCCTCTTCCTTTGCATCCTGGCTCTCCATTAACATTTTTCATTAGATATGTTCTACATCCCATAGTTGCTGGCATGTATCCTCTATCATAAAATTCTTTATTAAAATCTGCATCTATATTCATAAATGTAGGATTCATTCTCTTTGCTGCAACCCTACAAGCTAATTCATACAAATAGAAGTACGGATCTTCTGTTTCTCTATTTACGCCTTCTTTTACTCTAAAAATTATATTTGGGAATATTGGTTGTTCCCCTTTTCCTAATCCCTTTTCATATTCTAAAAGGAATATTTCACATACTAGCGCCGCATCTTCATTTTGTGGTATCCCTAAATTTATTGAACTAAATGGAACTTGAGAACCTGCTCTTGAATGCATTGTATTTAAATTATATACAACCCCTTGCATAGCTTGATGAACTCTTTCCCTTAACCTCTTTTCAACTAATCTCTCTATCTTATTATATGGAATTTCTAATTCCTCTAATTCTTTTCTTATTTCCTCTCTTGTTGGCTCAATAAAAATAGACATATCATTATCAAAATCAGGATGTGATTGCCCTCCAAACATATCATTTTGAGATGATTGAAGTAATATACAAGATAACTCTGCTGCTGTTTCAATTCTCCTTGGTGCTTTTATAGTTCCATACCCTGTATTGAAACCATTTTCCAATATTTCTTTAGTTGGTATATGTAAACAATTCGTCGTTAAGTTATAGCTGTCTAAATCATGATAATATAAATCCCCATTTTCATGAGCTTTAGATAAATTCTTAGGCATTATAGCTAAATTATGCCACTTATTTGATTCTGATGCTATTCTCAATAATTTTGAGCTAAAATTATTACCAACATTTGCATTATCCCTATCTGTCTCAACTCCAATTTGTTTAATAGCTTTCATTAAATCTGATTTTATTTCTCTTACTTTTGTTCTCTCACATCTGTAATTTGAATATGCTATTGCAACATCTTCATGTCCGCTATCTTTTAGTGCCTTTTCAACTAGATTTTGAATTTCCTCAACAGATACTCTATCTTGACCTGTCATTTCAATATAATTTATAACTTTTTGAACAACATCAAAAATCTGACTAGTCCTTAACGTAACACCAACTTCTGTAGCGGCACCTCTAATTGCATTTGCTATTTTTTCAACATTAAACTCTACTTCTCTTCCATCCCTTTTAACAACATATAGCATTCACTATACCCCCATTACACAATATATAGTACCTAATTATTATACTTCATATATATATCAGGTGCAATTATGCTAGTTTTTTAAATTAGGTTATATATTGGTCATTATGTTTATTTATCTCTTTTTTTTATTGTTTTCTAAACGTTTATGTTTTTATTTTCTATAATTTAGGAATTTTTATTTTCCATAAATATTTTTACATAATGTGTTAATACTAGTAATATATTGTTAAGAAAGGATGATTATATGAAAAAATCAAAATACATCTTATTAATTATCTCTTTAATTGTTTTAGGAGTTTCTACATACTTTTTATTTCCTATAAATACAACTCCTACTCCACAGTTTGAAGCTAATACAACACCTGCTATAGTTCAAAAATATTATAGTGATTATACTGGATTAGAGGTTGGTAAAGACACTAAAAATAATATTCCTTTTATGATAATGATTGAAAATTCCAATCAAGCAAGACCTCAAAGTGGTTTATCTTCTGCCGATATAATTTATGAAACAACTGCTGAAGGTGGAATTCCACGTTTTATGGCTTTATTCCAAAGCGAATATCCAGACACCATAGGACCAGTTCGTAGTGTGCGTCCTTATTATTTATCATTAGCTAAGGAACAAAACCTACCATTCGCTCACTGCGGAGGTTCACAAGAAGCTTTAGATGAAATTAGTGCATCTTCCTCCTTAATGAGTTTAAATGAAATTTTAAATGGTAAATATTTTTGGAGAGATACTTCTAGAAAAGCACCACATAACTTATACACTAGTTCAAAAAACATTCTTCAAGCTATAGAGGATAAAGATTGGATTGTTGCTGCTGAAAAATTTAATACGTTCAATAATAATTATTTTAACACTTCTTCTTTAAAAGAGTGTAGTTCATTACTTTTAGGAATTAGTAACTACTACAATACAAGCTACAAGTTTTCAAATGGATTATATGTAAAATCAATGAATAATGAATTAGCCCTTGATTCAAATAATAATAATCCTCTTTGCTTTTCAAATATAGTTATACAAAAAACTAATATAAAAATACAAAACGATAACCTTCATCTTGATGTTGATTTAATAGGTAACGGAGATGGATATGTATTATCTAATGGAAAAATACAAGAAATTAAATGGCATAAAGATAGCTCTACATCAAAAACAATGTTAACAGATGCAAATGGTAATGAAGTTCCCCTTTCTACAGGAAAAACCATTTGGCATATTGTAGATACTAATTCAAAAATACAACTTAATTAATAAATGATTGCCAAACCTTATCACTAGTGATATATTTAAACCATATCAATAGTGATAAGGTTGTCTTTTTTGATAACTATTAAGGAGGCTTTAATATTATGGAAAAAATAGCATTATTAACAGATAGTGCATGCGACTTAACATTCGAACAACTTAAAGAAAACAATGTGTATACAGCACCATTTAGAATAATCTACTCTTATGGAGAGTTTGAAGATAAGATTACAATTACCCCTAGCGAAGTATATGCTTCATTTAAAAAAGAAATTCCAACAACTTCTTTGCCTAATATGAAGAAAGTAGAAGATATACTGAACAAGATTGAAGAAGAAGGATATACTCATATTATAGTAATTACAATTTCTAGTGGGTTATCTGGAACATATAATGCATTTAGATTAGCAATAGAAGAAAGAACTTCTTTAAAAACTCATATTTATGATACAACTACTCTAAGTATAGCTGAAGGTTCAATTGTTTTAGATGCTGCTAAAATGATAAAAGATGGACAAAGCTTTCAAAGTATTATCAATGAATTACCTAACATTAGATCAAAGACTCATACGTTTTTCACTCTAGATACACTTGAATATCTTATCAAAGGTGGTAGAATAGGAAAGGTAGCAGGTACTATAGGACAAATTCTTAATCTTAAACCAATAATTACTGTTGGAGATGATGGCATTTACCATACTTACTCTAAAGTTAGAGGAAGAAAACAAGCTTTAAATGCTTTAGTTGACATAGTTAATACCTATACTAAAAAAGGTAAGTGTAAGATATGGATTGTTCAAGGTGATGCTCTAGAAGATGCAAAAATATTTAAGGATAAGATTAGCAATAATCCTAATTTAGAAGACATAATTATCACTGATTGCGGACCTGCCCTGGTTGTTCATACTGGTCCCGGTCTTATAGGAATGATAATTAAGGAGTTGTATTAAATCATATCCTTTTTACAAAAGGTTGTGTAAGTAAATGAGTAAAATGAGTTTTGATAATATTGAGGATATAAAAGCTGAAGAACGTAGACTATATGAAGAATATAAGAAAAAAGTTTCTGAACTAAAAAAAGTTCAAAAGGAAAAAGAGGCTGTTGGTCAGGTTTTTACTAAAGGGCTTCTGCCTATCTATGTTTTATATATTTTAACCTTAGGACCAACTAATGGTAATGAAATAGCACATAAAATAGGTGAAAGAACAAACGGTCTGTGGGTTCCTAGTACAGGAGGAATATATCCGATATTAAAAAAATTCGAAAAAGATGGCTGGATTGTTGGGCAATGGGATGACCCTAAAAAGAAGTTTCAAAAAATCTATGTTCTCACAAAAGAAGGTCAATTAGAGTTTTCAAAAAGAAAAAAATTACTTCAACCCAAAATTGAAGAAGCATTTGAAATCTTTAAAATAATCTATTCTGATATTTATTAAAATGAATAAATAATAAAAATCTCCTAATACTAAAAGAAAAGTATTAGGAGATTTTTATTATGAAATGTACAATTATAGATAAAACCCCCTATGATGCTTATGTAGAATTACCAAATGGTATGATTTTATCTGTACCAATACAATCCGTTGAATCAAAATCAATTGGTGACCAAATAAGCGTCAATACTGAAAATTTATATGATTCTAATTTAACTAACCTAAAATTTAATAAACTTATTGATTTCTTCTAAACACAAAAACCTAGATATAAACTTAATTATATCTAGGTTTTTTTTATGATACTGTAATTGCACTTACTGGGCAACTCGCTTCTGCTTCTTTTGCTTCATTCTCGCAACTTGTTGGAACTGCTTCTCCTTTTACTGTTGCCTTACCATCATCATCCATTTCAAATACTTCTGGACAAATTGAAGGACATAGACCACATCCAATACAGCTCTCTTTATCTACTTTTGCTTTCATTTATTAAACACCCTTTCATAATAATTTACATAATTATATTACCCAAATTTATGTAAATTATTTATTATGTTTAATATAATCCTTCAAATATTAATGAATATAAAGGATTATCCCCTACATATTCTTCAGCTTTACCCTGTTCTAAAGCTTCTGTTAATTCTATGTTTATAGGTAGTTCTCCTAATAAAGGAACCCCTAAGTATTCTGCATGTTCTTCAGATGACTTATTACTAAACACCTTTAACTTTTTATCACAACCATCACATGTTATATAGGCCATATTTTCTATTACTCCTCTAACCTTGATACCCATTTTTTCAGCCATGATAATAACCTTTTTAACTATCATTGAAACCATATCTTGTGGTGTAGATATAACTACAATTTCATTAAGTGAGAAATCTTGCATTACTGTTAAAGCTATATCTCCCGTTCCAGGTGGCATATCAATTAATAAATAATCAAGTTCTCCCCAATTAGTATCATAATACATTTGTTGAAGTGCTCCTGTTATTACAGGTCCTCTCCAAATTACCGGTTGATCTTCTATTTGCATTAAAAGATTCATTGATATAACTTTAATACCACTCTTCGTTTCAACTGGTTCAAATTTTATTTCTTGCTCACTTACTGGAATCATTTCTGCTCTTAGATTATTTATACCAAAGAACCTCGGCATTGAAGGTCCTGTTATATCTGCATCTAAAACTCCAACCTTATAACCTTTTTTTCTTAACATAGTTGCTAATATACCAGTAACTGTTGATTTACCAACTCCACCTTTACCACTAATAACTCCAATTACATTTTTTATTTTACCATACTTAGGCATCTTCTTAATTGTACAAGTAGAACTTCCCTTTGATGGACAACTGTCTTTACTTGCACAAGTTGAACAATTTGACATTATAAACCACTCCTTAAATACTCTTTACCATTCATCAGGTCTCTTATTAGGTTCACTAACTTCTATTTCCCATGAATTATAACCATATTCTCCAGTAACATAGAATTTCTCATAAATCTTATCTTTCTTGTTATCAACAGTTATAAGTGTTTTAAATACTTTATTATTAAACCCTCTATTCTTTACCGAAATAACAACATCAAAAGCTTCTGGATTACTAGTTACTAATTCTACATTATTCAAATTCTTATTTAATTTCATTTTAAATTCTTCTAATTCAATTGAGAACATATACTTCAAACAATCAACATCAGATAAAATATCTATACCAACTTTATATCCTTCATTCCCTATTTCACTTTTCTTTAATTCAACTACCTTTGAAATTGAATTATAGTATATATCATTGAAATCCCTAGGTTTTCTTATAAAAGAAAGATTTTGCAATATAGTTTGATCTAAATTTTTAGGTACTGTATATGCATTGTTTTCATCATAAAAATTACCTTGCCCTCTTTCGTTTACTCCAACAACATAGTTGTATTTTTTCACTTCTTCACCAAAGTGCATTTCAAAAACATAATCAGCTTCAAGTGACGTCTTGCCTTCTGCTGGGTTACCAGCTGATAAGATGTCATATATTTCTCTAATAGCATGCGGTTCTGTTACTATAAACCTAAACCCTTTATCTCTACTATTTTGAATTACTATTTTTTCAATCTTATTTTCTTTTAAATATTCAAAATCTTCATTTCTAAAGCCTAACTTGACCAATCCCTTATCCACGACTCCACAACCAGCAAAAGATAGAGATATGATACTTACAAATGCTATAATTAAAATCCTTTTTATTTTATTCAACACCTTTTTCTCTCCCTTTGAACTTATGTCTATTCAACAATATTATTCCAAATACTAGAGTAAATATAGATATAAATTGTGATGTAGATAACGTACCTACACTTCCTCTTGGATCATTTCTTAACATTTCAACAAGGAATCTTCCTATGCTATAAATAACAGCATACATTCCAACTACATTTCCTTTTTTATCAGTTTTTCTTGAATACCATAGCAAGAATCCTGCTAAAGCAAAATCAAAAATAGATGAATATATTTGTGTTGGATGCAGATGGACGTCTGCTGGTGCTAAAGAACCTTGTGGGAATACTATTGATAATGTAGAATCTGTCTCTGCTCCATAACAACAACCTGCTAAAAGACATCCTATTCTACCAAACCCTTGACCTATAGCCAATGAAGGTGCTGCTAAATCTAAAATTTCAAATGTATCCCATTTCTTAATCCTACAATAAGTATAAACTGTTATTCCACCCAATATTATTGCTCCAAATATAACAAATCCATATCCGAAGTCTAACAATATTTGAGGATCCTTCATAATTGCCTTAAATTCAGTTATTATAAATAATAACTTTCCTCCTGCTACTCCACCTATTATTGAAAATAGTATTAAGTTAAAAACATTATCTTCATTATATCCCCTAATCTTTGCTCTTTTAATAAACAAAGTCATAGCAGCCAAAATTCCTATAGCAATCATAAATCCATAACTATATATTTTAAGTCCAAATACTTCAAAAAGAACTAACCTCATGAAAACCCTCCTTATGTAACGTATAAATAATTAGGAGAAGCATCTAGCTTCTCCTAATATATATAAATTATAATACTTATATCCATTAATAGCAAACTTATTTATCTTTTTCCTCTATACTTGAAATTATTGAATCATATAAATTAAGATTGCTTTCCTTAAAATCTGACTCTTTTGATGTAAAACATACTTTAATAAGCTTTCCATCACCTACTCTAATATAATAATTAATATTTGTATATGATGTCCCTTTATTAACCTTTGTTGTTACATTATATTTTACACCTTGTCCAATATCAGTTTTAATACTCTTATTTGAATTTACGATAGTTTGTATTGTTGCATTTTCATTCTCTCTATCAGCAAACTCTTTTAATTCCTTGTCACTATTAATTAATTGGCATAAACCAGTTATTTTATTTTCATTATCTCTAAATTCTCCTTGGTATAATATATACCCATTTGATACATTTTCTTTTAATGTCCAGTTGCTTGGTAAACAAAATTTTAAATTACTACTTGTTATGTCATACTCCTTAAGTTCCCCAATATTATTATCAACTAATCTATCATTACTTATCTCAACCTTAGCAAAGATTTGAAATAGAAATAAAGATCCCATTAACAATAATAACAATCCTGTTATTGCTGCCTGCTTTTTATTCATAGCTATATCCTATTGCATTGGAACTACAATGTTGCAGTTCTTAAAATCATAGAACATTATCCAACATCCAACTTCTTCATCATTATTGTTTACCCATGTTACAAAACCTGTTTTACCTGAATAAGGTTGTTCATCTCTATCCTTTTTACCTGGAACTCCATATACCAAATATTTTAAATTACCCTTTGAATCACACTTGTATCCTAACATAAAATGACCATATTTCTTTATATAAGGGAAATAATTAATCATAGGGTAATATGCAACTGTATATTTATTGTAATTTGTAATATGGCACATATCATCTAAATCATTTATAGGAACCTTGTACCACTTACAATATTTTATATCCTTAAAATTACCCTTAACTTCTCTAAACTCATCAACAATACCTTCAAAGTATTCTCCTAAAGCACCTCTTAATTTAAAGTTATCAGGATCAACATCACTCTCTTCTTCTATCTTTTCTTCATACTCATCAAAGTTAGATTTTTCTTCTTTCTTCTTTCCATGATGCTCTGTATCTTTATCATCTTGTTTTTTCTTACCTTCGCTTTCATCACACTCATCTTCATCATTACTAGATTTTTTATGTTCTTCTTTATTAATATGTTTGTTTTCTTTACTCTTCTCTTTCTTTTCTTGTGGTTTTTCTTTAATAATCATCTCATCATCAATAGCTTCAACAACTTTCATTTTAGTCCAATTGTCTCCACCTTGTTCTCCATTTATAAAACCATATAGTACATACTTCTTTTCTCCACTCTGCTCAGTATATACCCCTGCCCCAGATATTTTTTCATATCCCATATTTAATCCTGCAATATTATCTATAAGATATTCCTTTGAACATTCACCTTTTCCTAATGTACTTACAGGAAGTGGTCCTAAATTAACTATTTGCTTTAAATCCTTCTTATTGCATATTAATACCATATAATACTTCTTATCATCTTTTAGGTTTTGAGTATAAAATGTAATTTTGCATTTTTCTGCTCTAGCTTCAATCTTTGCATATCCTGATTGTGCTTTATCCGTAGCTTCTATTCTCTCATGCTCTTGTAATATTATAAAATTTCTATATAACTTATTTTGTGCCACTTAATACTCCCTCCATTTATATTACTTCTATACATTATATGCTTTATACTTTACGTTATGATATTAATAATAGAAAACCATTAAATTAATAGTATTTTCTTCATATTCTATATCTCCTTAAGTATTACTTAACTATATATTCTATGTTAATTCTTTAATTTTGACTCAAAAAAAAAGTGGCATAGCCACTTTCTATTTACATTACCTTATTCATTTCATTTGCTAATGCAGCAAATTCTTCTAAACTTAGTGTTTCTCCTCTTCTTTTTGGATCTATTCCTGCCATTTCAAATGCACTCTCTATTAACTCTTTACTCGGTCCCATAGATTTAACTGCATTCCATAAAGTTTTTCTTCTCATATTAAATGCATTTCTAATTATATCAAACATTAGTTTTTCATTGTCAGCCTTAACTCTTGGTTCATCTAATTTATCTAACTTTACAACTATAGAATCTACTTTTGGTCTTGGTATAAAGCATGTTGGAGGAACTCTTCTTACAATTGATGTATTACAATAATATTGAACTAATAATGATAATGAACCATAATCCTTACAATTTGGTTTTGCATCTATTCTTTCTCCAACTTCCTTTTGAATCATTATTGTTAATGATTTAAAGTTATAACCTTCCTTTAATAACTTTACTATTATAGGTGTTGTAACGTAATATGGTAGATTTGCAACTAATTTAACTGATTTTTCATCACCTATAATTTGATTTAAATCTACTTTTAAACAGTCATTATGTATTAATTGAAAATTTGGATTGTCTCCTAATATCTCTTGAAGAATCGGAATTAAGTCATTATCTAATTCAATTGCCACAACTCTTTTTGCTCTTTTTAATAATTGAGCTGTTAAAGTTCCAACTCCTGGTCCTATTTCTATTACTAAATCCTCTTCTGTAACATCAGCTCCATCAACAATATCTCTTGGCACTGATTGGTCAACTAAAAAGTTTTGGCCTAAACTTTTTGAAAACTTAAAGTTATATTTTTTAACTACTTCTTGAGTTCTTATATCATGTATATCCATATTTATTCCCCTAATCTCTCATTTATTTTGTTCATAGCTATAACAAATTCTTCTTCTGTTATGCCATAATTGTTCATTCTATTTAGTAATTGTGTTGCATTTGCATAACCTATTCCTAATTCTTTACCTAGTTCAACTCTTCTAAGCTTTGAGCTTTTATCTCCTGTTAGTTTAAAGTATAAAAGATCTTGAATGTTGAAGACTTCACGTTTATCTTCTATTGTTATTTTTGCACTTTCTAAAGCTTTTATGATTGCTTTTGGCTCTGCATTTTCAACTCCTATATCTCCATCTTTTGTTCCTTCTTCTCTTGAAATATAAGCATGTTTTATACCTGGAACTCTTTTAGATATTATTCTTCTTATTTTTTCTCCTGCATAATCTGGATCTGTAAGAACTATAACACCTTTTCTTTTTTGAGCCTCTTTTATTCTTTCTATAATCTTTGCATTTATGCCAAAACCACCAACAGCTATTAATTCTGCATCTATTGCTCTTTTAACTGCATATATGTCATCTCTGCCCTCAACTACAATAACTTCCTTTATCATTAACAAACTTCCTTTCAAACTTAACCTATAATTAATTTACCTATATATATTTATTATGTCAAATTTTATTTATCATTATATAACTTTTACTTATTAATTAAAGAAAAAGAGAGATAACACCTGTTATCTCTCAATGTGATTTACCATTCTCCTGGGTAAGCAATAACATAAACTTTTACGCCTTTTTTTCTTCCCCACGATCTACAAGCGGCATCTGAATTTAAGAATACATCTATTTTGTTTCCTTTAATTGCCCCACCTGTATCTGCTGCTATAGCATATCCATATCCATCAACATATACCTTACTACCTAATGGAATAACGCTTGGATCAACAGCTATTGTACTTAATCCATTTGGATTATATACAGGTTTTCTTCCTGTAGCTGTTGCATTGTGACCTGAATAAGCTGTAGCTTCGCAAACTAACTCTTTTTTAAATGGTACATTTATACCACCTCTACTGATAGTTTGCATAGTACCTTTAACAATTACTTTATTTACTGGTGAAACTAAAACCCTTTCGGATTTTTGTTTTCTTGTAAACTCTTTGCCATTTTTATATATTACTTCATAAGTAACTTCTTTTTCACCATTTTTTCCTTCATTCTTAGTTGCTTCATATTTGTAGTCTAAGCTTGAATCTTTTTCTACTACTGTAGTATAATCAATAGATTTATTTTCTACTAATTCCTTAATTTCTACATTTACAACTACTACTGATATTTCATTTGAAATTTTAGTATCTACTGAAGGTGTAATTTCATCATATTCTAAATTAAATAGAATTCCTTGTTCTTTCAGATCCTCTTCTTCAGCTTTTAGCATATCTCCAATAGTCTCTTCAGAACTTCTTATAACTACCTTCTTATCGCCGATAGTTACATCTACTGGGACAGCTTTCTTTATTTCGATTTTCTGATCCTCTGTTAACTTTGTATCTAGAGCTGGATGTATTTTATCCTTATCTTCAAGGATTATTCCTTCATCCTCTAAAGCTCCTTCTACAGTCCAATTATATGTGACAAATGTTTTTTCTTCTCCGTCTATACTTACTGTTACTGTCTTCCTCATGATGACCACTGTCATTGTTAGGATCATGGTTGTTGCTAATAGTCCTAACATTATTTTTGCCTTCGGACCGTTAGAAAAACTTTTCTTCAAGTATTCCTTGAATTTTTCTACCATTAATTTCCCTCCTTTGGCAAGAGCGTCTTTTGCATTATATCTCAGACTTGTACTTTTTGTCAAATCCCATACCCCTCTTGCTTTTTTTGAACCCTTGAAATGCACCCTGTGCATAATAAAAAAATAATAATAAATAAAATAATTATTTATAATAGCAGTATAAATAACGGTTCATTAGGAGTCTCCTCTCACATGGTTTTATGTGTTAAGGGTAATTTCTTATTTTATGAAGTTTTTCTAATTTTATACATAGTTAACAATATTATTTTACCTTATATTCCTTCATTAATCAATTTGTAAAAATTCTGATTTAACTGAATATTCAGCGAAATAGGGTCAATTTCTTTGATTTTGGCAATTTCTTCTATTATATATTCTATATAGTCTGATTTATTTCTTTTTCCTCTATTAGGAGTAGGCGCCATATAAGGACAGTCAGTTTCTACTAATAACTTTTCTACCGGTACCGCCATAACAACATCTTTTATTTTTTTTGCATTTTTAAATGTTACTACGCCTGTTATTCCAATATAATAACCTAATTCCAAACACTGTTTTGCAAATTCAACACTTCCTGAAAAGCAATGAACTACTCCCTTTACATTGGGAAATTCTTTTAATATTTCTAATGTATCTGCATGAGCATCCCTATCATGAATTACAACAGGTATTTTTGCTTCATCTGCTATTTTCATTTGCTCTCTAAAAGCCCATTTTTGTATCTCTTTTGATGGATTTTCTTCCCAGTAGTAATCTAATCCTATTTCTCCTACTGCTATTATTTCTTTATTATGCATTATAAGATTTTTAACTTCACTTAATCTTTCCTCTGTAAGCTCATCTGCATTACTTGGGTGAATTCCTAAAGCACCATAGATAAAATCGTACTTTTTGGTTAGATTTAAAGTTTTTTCTATACTATCATATGATGATGCACAATTTAATATTCCGGTTACCCCTGCATCCTTAATTTGAGTTAACACCTCATGTCTATCAATATCAAAATCCTCACTGTCATAATGACTATGTGTATCTATTATGTTATATTTATTTTTCATACTAAAACACTTCCTTTTCTTTCTATATTCTGATTATATCTATTTATTGCAAATTACTCAAATTAATAAAAAAAGTGGCTATTGCCACTTTTTTAAGGTATTTAAATGAATGTGATAATCTCTAATTATACTATCCATTTCATCTCTAATAGACTTATCTAAATTTTGATGTTCATTTAAAAACTTTTCTCCTTGTTTTATTCCCATATCAATTGCCTTTATTGCCTGCTCAACTACCTCATTATCAGTATTTATAGTTAAATCTTTTATTTTTTCAAAAAACTCTGCCATCATTCCCATTATCCCAACTGTATCAGCTGCATCTCCACCTAATTGTTCAATTCTATGAGTGATTGCCTCTTCATGCTTCTTAAACGACTCAATAATATTTTTTAAATCCTCTTTTAAATCTGGATTAGTTGCTTTCTTAAGATAATCTTTAAAAGTAGTACCACCCATATGAATGCCTTTTAAAAATTTATTTATTTCCTTTACCATTTCTTTATTGTTTTGCATAAAAATCACCTCAAATATATTATTTTTATTTGCAAGAAATTTATACCTTATTATTTTCAAAATTTGTCACAAAGCTGACATATTACTGGTGTATATTAAGTCTTGTAAAGTAGTTAAAGCATTATTATTTACCCCTTATAACCATCCTTTATATTTAGATGGTTACCAAGGCATCTCGTCCCCTATTGTAGATGCCTTGGTTTTTTTCTGCATAAAAATATCTATAAATATAAATTCTGATTTATACTTATAGATATTTTTATATTTTGACACATACCTGTCATATTAATCCTGTATATTAAGTCTTGTAAAGTAGTTAAAGCATTATTATTTACCCCTTATAACCATCCTTTATTTGGATTGGTTTGCTCAGGTATCTCGTCCCCCTATTGTAGATACCTGAGCTTTTTATTTAAATCAATTATTACTATTTTCTTTAACTTTTTTACTCTCTTCTATTATTTTCTTTTTATCTATTTTATCAAATAAAACTTTAACTTCTTTTATTTTTCCTGATTTCAGTTCTTCTAAACTCCATGTTGGCTCATCTAAATCTAAGAAACTTCTTATTTGCTCACAAGCTCTTGGCATAAATGGATATAATAAATTCGAGTAATTAACTATCATTTGAACACACTGATAAATAACTTTTTCACATTGCTTTTTATCTTTATTTATTAATACCCAAGGCTCATTTTCATCAAAATACTTATTTGATTTTTTTACTGCCTTCATAATATCTTCTAAGCTTTCTTTGAACTTACCTTCTTCTATTTTATCTCCAACTTCAAAATATAGCTTAAAAATATTATTTTTAACCTCTTTAGATAATTCAGCACTTGGAATTCTTCCATTAAAGTTCCTGTTTATAAATAATAAAACTCTGTTTATAAAGTTTCCTAAAATCCCAACTAAATCACCATTGTTAGTGTTTATAAACTCTCTCCAAGTAAAATCCGAATCTCTTTTTTCAGGACTATTTAAAGTTAAATAATATCTTATTGCATCTTCACTATAATTATTAGCTATATAATCCCCCCATATAGCCCAATTTTTTGCTGCTGAAAATGGCTTGCCTTCTAATTTCAAATATTCACTTGATATAACTCTAAGTCTTGGATTTTTTATTCCTAAACCTGCTAATATCCCGGGAAAAATAACTGTATGGAATGGAATATTATCTTTTCCATGTACAAAATACACTCTACTATCTTCGCCATCCCAATATTCCATAAAGTCTTCTCCTCTTTCTTCAAGAATCTTTATGCTAGCAGTTAAATATCCCATTAACGCTTCTATCCAAACGTAAATTCTCTTATCTTCAAAGCCATCAAAAGGAACATCTACACCCCAATTAAAATCTCTTGTTACAGCTCTATCTCTCAAACCTTCATCTAAATATCTTTTTGTTATTACTTGTGCATTTTCTCTCCATCCACTTTGTCTTATGAAAATTCTTCTAACATCATTTTCAACCTTAGATAAAGCAAAGAATAAATGCTTTGTATTTTTAACAATAGGTTCACTCTTGCAAATTTTACAACGCTTATTAAGAAGTTCATCTGCCTCAAAAATTTCTGAACACTCTTCGCACTGATCGCCTAGTGCAGTTCCACCACAATGTGGACAATTTCCTTCTATATATCTATCTAACAAAAATTCATTACACTTTTCACAAAAAGCTTGAGATATTTCTTTCTCATAAATATATCCTTTTTCATAAAGTTCTTTTACAAATTGCTGAACCTTTTTTTCATGATATTCAGTATGTGTTTTTGCAAATATATCAAAAGAAAATCCTAATTTATCAAAACATCTTTTTATATCATCATGGTACTTTTCACAAGCTTCTAAAGGTGTTACTCCATCCTCTTTAGCCTTAATAGTTACTGGAGTTCCATGGGAGTCAGAACCTGAAACAAATACAACATCATCTCCCATAAGTCTATGATATCTTGCTAATATATCACCCGGAAGAAGTACTGCTATTCTTCCTAAATGTAGTGGTCCATTTGCATATGGCCATGCATTCCCAATAATAACATTCATAAATTTTTGCCCCCTTATATTGCTCTTTCTTATGTATTTTATATCTTTTTAAGAAGATATATTTTCAGGTAGAGGGCAATACCTTCTACCTGATAAATAAAAACCTTATATAATTATCTAACAACGCTTCCAGTTGGTAATTCACCTGGATTAACTAATGTTAATATACTATCATCATCTGTTGAAGCTGCTAGAATCATACCTTGTGATAATTCCCCTCTTAAAGTAACTGGCTTTAAGTTTGCAACAAGCACAACATACTTACCAACTAATTCTTCTGGCTTGTAATGTACAGCTATACCTGAAACCACTTGTCTTTCTTCTCCACCTAAATCAACCTTAAGCTTTAATAACTTTTTAGCCTTTTTAATTGGTTCACAAGCTAAAACTTTTACTACTCTTAAATCTAACTTCTCAAAATCTTCAATTGTGATTTCTTCTTTAATTGGAGTTATCTCTCTAACTTCCTCTACTTTTTGCTCTTCAGCCTTTTTCTTTTCAACTTCTTCTAAAATTACTTTCACATCTAGTCTTGGGAATATTACAGCACCCTTATTAACCTTCGTTCCTGCAACAGTTCCATCAAATGAATTTAAGCTTTCTAAATCTGTTTTAGAAATGTTAACTTGTTCATTTATTTTTGAACTTGTTTCTGGTAAGAATGGTGCAAGTAAAACTGATACAAATCTGATGCTTTCACATAAGTTGTAAAGCACTGTAGCTAGTCTATCCTTTTGAGTTTCATCTTTTCCAAGAACCCAAGGAGTTGTTTCATCTATATACTTATTTGTTCTTCTTAATAAGTTCCAAATTTGATCTAATGCATCCGCTATTCTTAAATGCTCCATCTTGTCTGCAACCTTCTTTGGAGTTGAAAGTGCTAATGAAATAAGCTCATCATCTACAGCTTCCTTAACTACTGGAGCTGGAATTACTCCATCAAAATACTTATCTACCATTGTAACTGTTCTTGATACAAGGTTACCTAATGTATTTGCTAAATCTGAATTAACTCTCTCAGTAACAAGCTCCCATGTAATTGTTCCATCATTATCAAATGGCATTTCATGAAGTACAAAGTAACGTACTGCATCTACTCCAAACAAATCTACTAAATCATCAGCATATATTACATTACCTTTTGATTTACTCATCTTACCATCACCTTGTAATAACCATGGATGACCAAAAACTTGCTTTGGTAATGGTATGTCTAGTGCCATTAACATAATTGGCCAATAAATAGTATGGAACCTTAATATATCCTTCCCTATAAGATGTACGTCTGCTGGCCAGAACTTAGTGTAGTTCTCAGCATGATTTCCATCTAAATCATATCCTAATCCAGTTATATAGTTTGATAGTGCATCAATCCATACATATACAACATGCTTATCATCAAAATCTACTGGAATTCCCCACTTAAATGATGTTCTTGAAACACATAAATCTTGTAATCCTGGCTTTAAGAAATTGTTTATCATTTCGTTCTTTCTAGATTCAGGTTGAATAAAGCTTGGATTTTCTTCAATATGTTTTATTAATCTATCTGCATATTTGCTCATTTTAAAGAAATAAGCTTCTTCTTTTGATTTCTCAACTGGTCTTCCACAGTCAGGACACATACCCTCTACTAATTGTGATTCTGTCCAGAATGATTCACATGGAGTACAGTATAATCCTTCATATGAAGATTTATATATATCCCCTTGTTCATATAACTTTTTGAATATCTTTTGAACTTGTTTTTCATGATACTCATCTGTTGTTCTAACAAATTTATCATAAGAAGTATTCATCAAATCCCAAATCCCTTTAATTTCACCTGCAACATTATCTACAAATTCTTGTGGCGTAATGTTAGCTTCTTGAGCTTTTAATTCAATTTTTTGTCCATGTTCATCTGTTCCTGTTTGGAATTGAACATCATATCCTTGTAATCTCTTAAATCTAGCTATACTATCAGCTAAAATAATCTCATAAGTATTTCCTATATGCGGCTTACCTGATGTATAAGCAATTGCAGTTGTAATATAATATGGTTTCTTTGTCATCTTTCTTCCTCCTTATTAGTTAAGAATAAATAACACTAAATATTTAATTCTTAATATAAAAAAACCTCTATATAGGTTAATTACCCATATAGAGGCGTTATATACGCGTTACCACTCTACTTCTCTTTTATTTCTCAATAAAAGACTCACCAGGTGACTATCATCACCCTGCAATATAACGGTTGCTCCCGAATTTCCCTAACCTTTAATAAGCTCAAAAAATTTGCTCCAAGACCATCTTCATAAAACTTCCAATCACTGGTTCTCACCAAACCCAGTTCTCTTTAGATTTTTCATCTTATTACTCTTCTCTTCATAGCATTTAATTCATTTACTCTAATGATATTCTAAAATGAAATTACTGTCAATTATTTTTAATAATTATATATTTTGTGATATAATACAAACTTGGAATTGAGGTGTAGTTTTATATGGAAAATTTTAAGTTACCAAAAGTCGGACTAAGAACAATTAAAACTTCTATTGCAGTGTTCATTTGTCTTGTGTTACTACCTAATGAACCTTTTTTTGCATGCTTAACCTCTGTTTTTTGCATACAAGATACAGTTGAGAATTCTTTTAAAATGGGTAAAAACAGAGGTTTTGGAACCTTATTAGGAGCAGGTATAGGTTTAGTTGTTATGTTATTTTTCAAATTTTTAACGAAAGATATATCATCACAAATTTTATCTAAATTAATAATATATATTTGTATTGCATTAGGAATTATAATAGTTATTTATTTAAATAACCTTTTATTAAAATTACCTGGAGCTATTAATGTAGCATGTATTGCTTTTTTAGGTGTTACAACAACTCATGCATTTGGAGATCCTTTTTTCTATGCTATAAATAGAACATTTGAAACTCTTTGTGGAATTATTATAGGTATCTTAGTAAACAAAACTATTCACCCACCTAAAAGTAAATAATAATTGTAAAAATCGCATCTTACTGTCATAATTTACATATAGTTATTTATGGAGGTGATAGGTAATGAAGCTAACATTTCATAAAGTAGGGCTTCGTAATATTAAAACAGCACTTGCAGTTTTTGTGTGCATGTTTTTGTTTTCAATATTCAATAACGATAACCCTTTTTATGCTTGTATAGCGGCTGTTATCTGTATGGGAGATACAGTTGAAAACTCACTTATAATGGGAAAGAATAGAATTATAGG
>JBOFQV010000008.1:0-11570 GCA_051650705.1 Clostridium sp. | reverse complement strand
TTCAACCTTTTCTCTAAAGCTTTCTATTTCACTTTCTAACCCTTGTACAAAAAATGCAAATCTCTTTTTAATTCTACCTTTAAAGCAAATATTTTGAAGCATCGAATTTAATCCTGGGAATAACCCTGGAGTATTCTCTGTTTCTTCTAATATTAGTTGAGTAGACTCCTCATCTATAGCTTCAAATCTATATGTTGATACGTACATTAACTTATCTCTTACAGTTGTTATTTCATACACTTCATTTTTCTTATAATCTGTTATCTCTACTCTTACTGTTGCACTTTTGGTAGTATAAGTCCCAACTTGCTTTGTTACTGAGCATCCTATAGGATTTTTTTCATTAAATTTTGGGAAATCTCTTTTAGCTACTCTTACAAACACCTTAAATACTTCTTCTACTGGATAATTTAATACAGTTGAATTTCTAAAACCCATTCTCAATCCCTCCGTTAAATACACTTTATATGTCATTCTATATAATATTATATCACATTATAATTAATAAGAAAACTTTTTCATTCCATAAGTTTTTTATGCAAACACATTAAAATCAAAAAGAGCACAACCTTAAGTTGTGCTCTTAATTTTAAGCTACTATAGCTATTAAGCTTTTTTATTAAGCTTCTTCACCAATCTTGTTAGCAGCAATTACGAATGGAGCGTAGATTACAACTCCTAGTAAGAATAAAGCTGCTGCAAGTATAGCTGCCTTGAAGTCTCCTCCAGTTCCAACGAATGCTGAAAGGATTGGTGGAGTAACCCATGGAGCTGTTACATATAACTTATCAGCAAATGGTATTACTTCTGTAAATACCCAAGCGATAGTCATTAGTAGTGGTGGAGTTATTAAGAATGGTATGAAGTACATTGGGTTTAATACAAGTGGTAAACCGAATATAACTGGCTCATTGATTTGGAATACCCCTGGAGCCACACCTAACTTAGCTAACTCTCTAGTTTCTTGCTTCTTAGAGAAGATGAAGATTGCAACCATTAAACATAAAGTTGCACCTGATCCTCCGTGCATTGCATATACGTCAACGAAGTTTCTTGTTAATGCATAAGCTGGTTCTTTTCCTGCATTAACTAATTCTGTGTTCTTGTTTAAAGCTGGTCCATACATAGAATCTAGAACTGGTCCAACCATGTTCATACCATGTAATCCGAAGAACCATAATAATTGTGATAAGAATATTAATCCGATATAAGTTACTGGTGATTGTCCTAATGCCATTAATGGCTCTTGAACTGTAGTCCAGATAAAGTCTTTGTATGTCTTTTCTAATCCATACTTGAATACTAATCCGATAATACCAACTAAGAATATAACAACGATAGCTGGAATAACTGATGAGAACGCTCTTGATACAGCAGGTGGCACTTGCTCTGGCATCTTGATTGTCCATCCCTTTTTAGTTAAAATTACAAATAACTGAGTGCAAAGTAATGCAAGAATCATACCTGCGAACATTGCTTCTGAGTTGAAGAATCCCCAAGATATTAATCCAAAAAGATCTCCTGTAACCTTAACACCGTTAGCTTCAACAGTAGTACCAAAATTAGTGTCTGGTATTAATGTAATATAAGCTGCAACTGATACAAGTGCTGCTGATAATCCATCAACATCGTAAGCTCTAGCTAAAGCGTAAGAAATAGTAATGATAACGAATAAAGTTGTCATAGCTAGAGTTCCCCACCAAACTTGTCCTGTAATACCGATTAGGTATTTAGTAACAAACGGTTGAACAGATTCCTTATAAGAATCGATAGCGTTTAATTTTTCTCCAACTAGAGAATCCGCTTTAAAGAATACGTTTTGGAATAGTACAGCGAATGCACCAACCATTGATATTGGTAATGTACCAACGAAACCGTCTCTTAATGCACCTAAGTGTTTTTGAGAACCGATTACTGTAGCGATTGGCATAACCTTAGCTTCAAGGAATGCCGCTATTTTGTCCATTAATTTCATTTTTAGTTCCCCCCTAAAATGATTTTTTTTATATGATCATTACTTAAATTATTTATTGTGCCTAACAAACTTTCTAAGCAATGTGCATAACTAATATTAAGTTATAATTTGAAACCTTAATTTGTAGTTTCAGATACTTTAAAGCTTTCTTTTCCTGTTACCATGTAGAACAAAGAAAATAAATACTTTATTCCAGTTAATTTACTTTCACAAGTTAACCTAGTTGTGCTTTTTGCTTTCACATCCACCTCATAGGTATTACTCCTCATTCCCATAACATTAACTTCTATGTTGTACTTGCCTGGCTTTAAGGAAACCACTTTCCTAGACTCATTTCTGACCTTTGCAATCAAATGACCATTTGCATAAACTTTATAATCAGCAATTTTCATAAAATCTTGATCCGGCCTAGTAAATATAATATCCCCCATTCACTCTCACCTACTTAATATAAGGTTCAAGTATTGGCATTATTTTAGCTACATTTTTCAAAGCGAAATCAGCTGGCTTTATTGTAACATGTGGAACTTTCTTTTCATCTAAGAATGCTGTTATTTTAGCTTGTACTAAAAGCATATCTGGTGAAACTATTGCAACATCCACATCCCCTTTGTTGACTTCTTCTTCATAAGTCCCTTCTACAACAAATACCCATTCTACCGGAATGTTATTTTTAGTAGTATGATCTACCATAACTCTTTCGAATGATTTAGCTTGTCCAGTTCCTTTTGAAATAACTAATACCTTACTCATTATTCCATCTCCTTTTATTTATAATCTACAATTATGAATTTAACTTAAGGTATATAAAACGTAACCTTGTGTTATCATTTACATTATAACACTAAATTCCAATTTTGTATAGAGTATTTTCTAAATTTTATTAATTAATTTTATTTTCTGATTTTTCCCTCAAATTTATATTAATTAACATAATATAAATTGTTATTAAATTAATAAAACTTTTTATTTTCTCTACAAAATCTATTTTATATACTTTTCGATTAAATGTAAACATTTTTATAGAAAATTTTAGCATAAAGTTTTCTACATTTTTCGATTATTTTTTAACCTTTTCCATATTTAGTTTAATTTCAGTTAACTTTTTAACTTTATTGTAGTTGTGATCATCACCCTATCTATACATTTATATTCAAGCCTATGCATCTTTATTCCAAATTCAATTATGTAAAATATTATTTTATTCAATATACCTTACAATCAAATCTCTCTTTAAGTAATCATTTGCATAATTAATCAAACTAAAAATGAACCTCTACTTTTTAAAAGTAGAGGTTATACATATTAATTATTCCAGTACCAATTCTATTCTCTTCCTAATCTCCTTTATAAATTCAAAGGAATTAACAACAACTTTATTTTCAATATTTGCAAGTGATGCTAAATCTTTAGTCATAACTCCATCATTAATAGTGTTAATAGATGCTTCTTCAAGCAGATCCGCAAACTTAATTAATTCGTTATTACCATCAAGCTCCCCTCTTTTTCTTAAAGCACCAGACCAAGCAAAAATTGTTGCCATTGAGTTTGTGCTTGTTTCTCGACCCTTTAAGTGATTATAATAATGTCTTTGAACTGTTCCATGAGCAGCTTCGTACTCGTAATACCCTTCTGGAGAAACTAAAACTGATGTCATCATTGCTAATGAACCAAAAGCTGTAGCAACCATATCACTCATTACATCTCCATCATAATTTTTACAAGCCCAAATAAATCCACCTTCTGACTTAATTACTCTTGCAATTGCATCATCTATTAAAGTATAGAAATACTCTATACCAAGTTCTTCAAACTTTTCTTTATATTCCTTATCAAAAATATCTTGGAATATATCTTTAAAGTTATGGTCATATTTTTTAGAAATTGTATCCTTAGATGCAAACCATAAATCTTGATTTGTATCTAATGCAAAGTTAAAGCAACTTCTAGCAAAGCTTTCAATAGACTTGTCTAAATTGTGCATTCCTAAAACTACACCACTATCTTTAAAGTTATGAACTAATTCTCTCTTTTCATCTCCATTTTCTGAAGTATAAACTAGTTCAACCTTTCCAGCACCTTCAATCTTCATTTCAACATCCTTATAAACATCTCCATAAGCATGTCTTGCAATTGTTATTGGCTTTTTCCATGTTCTAACAAATGGTTCAACTCCATCAATTAAAATTGGTGCTCTAAAAACTGTTCCATCTAGAATAGCTCTTATTGTACCATTTGGACTTTTCCACATTTCTTTTAAATCATACTCGTCCATTCTTGCTGCATTTGGAGTAATTGTTGCACATTTAACTCCAACACCATATTTTTTAATAGCTTCTGCAGCATCTACAGTAACCTTATCATTAGTTTGGTTTCTGTACTCTAAACCTAAATCATAATATTCAGTGTTTAGTTCAATAAAAGGATTTAAAAGTTCTTCCTTTATCATGCCCCATAATATTCTTGTCATTTCATCTCCATCCATTTCAACTAACGGAGTATTCATTTTTATCTTTTCCATTTTCTTGCCCCCTTAATATGTAAATTTTGAACATATTATGGTTATTATACATTATTTTGACTTCCAATACAATTAATTAAAGCTAGAATGTTTTTTCATTCTAGCTTTATAATTTAAAAGAATATTTTTATTAACACTACTGCAAAAACTATTTGGCATGCACCAACACTTAATCCATAAGCCATTGCCTTTGGTCCTTCTTTTATAAGATCTTTAATCTTAACTCTCATACCAATACCAGCTAATGCAATTATTTCAAAGTTTGAACTTATCCATTTAAAAATCTTTGTTGCCACTTCTGGTAATAATCCTAATGAATTAACTATACAGACTACGAAAAATCCTGTTATGAACCAAGGTATACTTACTTTTAGTTTACTCTTTTTATCTTCCTTTTTTTTATAGGCTTCATCAATAGCAACTTCTTCTGCTACATCAATCATTTCCTCTTCTAGTTCTTTTACTTCCTCATTGTCTTTTGAAGTAAACTTTGAGAATCCTATTACTACAACTACTAATAATATTATTCTAATTATTTTAAATACTGTAGCTAATTTTACTACATCATCACCAATAAATTTTGCTGATCCTATAACTTGTCCAACAGATTGAAGTATTCCACCCATCATTGCTGAACTTTCTAATGTAGAATTATTATAAAGAGCTGCTGTAATTAATGGTAAAAGAATCATTAAAATAGTTCCTGTTACATTAACAATTGTAATAGAAATCCCTTTATCACTTTCATTTGAATCAATAACTGGCGCTGTTGCCCCAATTGCTGAAGAACCACAAACAGCATTTCCTGCTGACATAAGTAATGAGAATTTCTTGTTAAAACCTAGCTTCATACCAATCATATATGTAATAAAAATAGTTAGTGCCATTTGGGATACAATAAATAGCACTCCATTCCCACCTAGGTTTATTATCTCCATTATATTTAAACTTGCACCCATTAATACTATTGAATAGTTTAATAAATCTTTTTCTGAGAACTTTGTTCCTTCATCATATATTTTTGAAGAGAAAATAGTATTCCCAGCAATTATTCCAATAAAGATTGCAAATGTAGCAGCCCCAATTGTAGAAAACTTACTTCCTAATCCTTCTGATATTATTGCTATAACTATACAAATTAATAGTCCTGGTATTATTCCTTTTATTTTTGATTTCATTTAATCACCTCACACAATTTTCCTGCATGAGTAAATTATATTCTTTAATCTTAATAAGGTAAAATACCTATTTTTTATACACATTATAACTTTTTACTTATAAGGATCAAAACTCTTTGAAAACTCTATAAACAGTTCCATATTCTTTGAAATATATTTATCCTTGTGTGTAATTAAAAGAAGATCTCTATATATTCTTTTATTTTTAAGTCTTGTTATGAAAATTTCATTTTTATTCAATTCATCAACAACACTGATCAAAGATGTACACCCTACCCCTAAATTAGCCTCAACTATATTTTTAATTGCTTCTGTATTTCCAAGCTCTAAAAACATATTATATGGTATTTCATTTGTAATAAGGAAGCTTTCAACAACTTCCCTGGTGCCACTTCCCTTTTCCCTCATAATTAATCTTACTTTTTCAAGTTCATGAGCATTTACTTCCTTTTTACTGTTCCACTCATGCTCCTCTCCACAAATAAAAACTAATTCATCCTTCCATATCTTTGTTGCTTTTGTTTCTTCTGATGTTACTTTTCCTTCTATAAATGCAAAGTCCACCTTATTTTCAAGTAGCAACTGTTCAATATGAGCTGTATTTTCAATAATAATTGAAATATCTATACTTTTATATAATTTTGAGAACTCTTTTATTATGCTAGGCAAAATATAAATCCCAATAGTTGTGCTTGCTCCTATTACTATTTTCCCACCAGCATTTACAGTTTGCTCTCTTAATGTGTTCATTCCTTCCTCGTACAAATTAAGTATTCTTCTTGTATATGTTAAAAAGACTTCCCCTTCATGAGTTAAGAATAATTTTCTTCCTATTCTATCAAACAATTTACATCCAACTTCTATTTCCAACTCATTTATACTTTGTGAAATTGAAGGTTGTGAAATATACATATCCTTTGCAACCTTGGACATATTTAAACAAGTAGCTGTCTCATAAAATATTTGTAGCTTTCTAAAATTCATTGTTACCACCTTCTAACCATCATTAATAAAAAAATAATGCAAAAGCATTATTTTTTTATTTCTTCATAGTCTACATCTATAACATCTTCATTTTTATTTTCTTCTACCTTAGTGTATTTTCTCTCATAATATACTGTTTCTTCAGCACTACTATTATTTTGTTTGGCTCTAAATACACTTCTTAACTTGAAAATCCCCCAAATTATAGCTCCTCCAATAATTAACCATGGTAATGCAGCTACAAAAATGCTACCTACTATCCATATAATTAATATTGTAATAAGTATAGATAAGATTCTATTTACTCCACCTCTACCCATTTTAAGCTCCTCCTTTAAGTTTAATATAAGAACTATTATACATATTTTTTGTGACTATTTAAAGACCGTTATGTATAGAAAAAAGGATATTTATAAACTCTTAAGAAAGAATTTATAAATATCCCCAATTTTTACTTCTTTGATTTTGCTATTTTAGGTAAGATAAATCCTAAACCTATTAGAACAAATGGTGTTACTACATTTAATGTGATTTGGAACCACCATTCTGGACTAAAGCTTTCAACTCCATTTGGGAACATTCCCATAATACAAGCAAAAGCAGTAAAAGCAAAACACCAATATCCAAATCCAAGTGCTATACTATCATTTTTAACAAACTTATAATCCGACTTAAATTTATCTCCAGCCTTCTTAAGTGCAATAAATGCTAAGAACACCCATAAATATCTCATTGGCATTACAACTGAATTTAACTTTAATAGCCAATTAAATAAATCATTCATATTTCCAATTCCAAGTGCTGGTACAATAATTAAAATTCCAACAAGTACCGCTGTCATTATATACCCCTTAATTGGTGCACCATGTTTATTAGTTTCTGTTAATGATTTTGGTACAAAGTTATCATCAGTATCTGCAAGTAATACCTTAAGTGGAGCATCTATTGAGAATACAAGTGCTGAAATTTGCGCTGTACAATTTGCTAATGCATAAATTATTAAGAAGAAGTTTCCTACTCCATAATATTCTCCAAGCCTTTGGAATGCATAGTATTGACCATTCATCATTAAATCCTTTGGAATATTATTTGCATCAAACATCATTGCCATTGCTATTGAACCTAATATAGCTGATACCGCAACCATTATTGCAAGTACAATCATTCCCTTTGGGAACTCTTTACTTGGGTTCTTTGTGTTGTTTACATATGGAGATATTTTTTCAGCTCCCCCAACTGCAAATACTAGCATTGATAATGTTGTAAAATAAGTGAAATCAAAGTTTGGAATTATTGATTTTACAGTTATATCAGTAGTTGCTATAGTTGTTCCTCTTAATGCAGGTGCTGTAATTACTAATACAATGTAAAGTAATGACATTATAAATATTGATGTACCTGCTATTGTACCTATTCTCTTTAATGAAGTAACTCCTTTTGAAGCTACCCAAAGGAATAATAGGAATACAACTAAAGTTAAACTTTGAGCAATAATTGGACTCATGTCATTTATAAGACTTCCATCACCCTTAACAGCCCATCCAAGTGCAATTAATACAGCTTGTGGTTTTTGTGCTAAGTATGGAATATGAACAACCCAATAAGTCCATCCTGCAAAATAAGCCAGTGTTGGCCCCATTGTAGATCTAATCCAAGAACTTACTCCTGCTTTACCATCTCTAAATACTGAGCCAAGCTCTCCAACCATTAATGCATAAGGTACAAAATATAAACCTATAATTAATACCCATGATACTATTACCTTAAGCCCTTGGTTAGAAAAGTTATTTACTACATTTCCAAAGCCCCAAACTGATACAAATGCCATTAGTGCCAAGTTGTACCATCTAAGCTTCTTTTGTTCTTCTAACATAATACTTCTCCTCTTTTCCTTTTTCTTTATCTTGTGTATTCTTTGTCATAATAATTTTATCAATTTTCCCACTTTTCTTCAACGCTTTAATGTGCTAAATTGAATTTTTACATAATTTTAAATAAAACCTATTAATACTTAATAATATTTTGTTCTTTTCCCCCTTTCACTATACATATTAAAAATTTTTCATATATTTTTTTATCACCTAATCAATATTTAATAGCTTAATAACTTTAAAAATAAAATTAATTTTTTATAAACAAAAAGGATTGGCATTCCAATCCTTTTTGTAATCAGTTATATTAAGAATTTCAACACAAATACAACTCCAATTAATACTGTTGTAAATGATATGTCCTTCACTTTTCCTGTAGCTAATTTTAATATTATATATGATATTACTCCAAATACTATACCATCAGATATGCTGTATGCAAATGGCATCATAATTATAGTTAAGAAAGCTGGAATCGCTTCTGTAAAATCATCAAGCTCTATTTCTTTAATCGGCTCTATCATAAATAGTCCAACCAATACTAAGGCCGATGTTGTTACTGCTGGTGTAATCACTGCAAATAATGGTGAGAAGAATAATGCCAAGAAGAACATAAATGCTGTTGAAACTGCTGTTAATCCTGTTCTTCCACCTTCTGCAACCCCTGATGCACTTTCAACAAATGTTGAAACTGTACTTGTTCCAACACAAGCTCCAAAAGTTGTTCCTATTGCATCTGCAAATAATGCCTTTTTAATGTTTGGAACCTTTCCATTTTCATCTAGCATTTTTGCCTTTGTAGCAACACCAACTAATGTACCTATTGTATCAAACATATCCATAAATAATAATGTAAATAATACAATTAACATATCTACTGAAAAAATATTGTTCCATTCAAAACTAAATAATACTGATGATATTGATGGTGGTGCTGAAACCACTGCTTCTGGTATGTTTGTTATTCCCATTGGAATACCAATAATTGCAGTAGTAATCATACCTATAAATAAAGCACCCTTTACTTTTCTAGCTAATAATATTCCTGTAAATACAATTCCTATTATCGCTAATAATCCTTGACCACTTACTATGTTCCCAAGGGCTACTACTGTCCCACCGCCTTCTGGGTGAACAATAATTCCTGCTCCCTCTAATCCAATTAATGCAATAAATAATCCAATTCCTACTGATATTGCCTTTTTTATATTGTTTGGAATTGAATCTACAATTGCTTCTCTAACATTAAATAATGTTAATAAGATGAAGATAATTCCTTCTAATAAAACAGCTGTTAATGCAAACTCGTATGAATATCCCATTGATAAAACAACTGTAAATGCAAAGAATGCATTTAATCCCATTCCTGGTGCCTGTGCAAATGGTAATTTTGCATACACACCCATTATTAATGTTGCAACAACTGCTGAAAGTGCAGTAGCTGTGAATACTGCTCCACTATCCATTCCTGCAGCTGATAAAATTGAAGGATTAACAATTAATATATATGCCATTGTCATAAATGTTGTTATTCCTGCAACCATTTCTGTTTTTATAGTACTTCCCTTTTTGCTTACTTCAAAATAATTATCAATAAGCCCATTCTTCTTTAGTAAATTATTCATTTTATCACTCTTTCATATTTTATAAATTCCACTGAACTATAATATACTATTTTTCCACAAAAATAAAGCATTTATACGAATATTTTTTAGATTTCATTAATTTTATTAGTATTTTTTCTAAAAATAACGAATTATAACCATATTTAAATTGCGGTATAATTCGTTAATTAACTTCAATCCCACCAAAAAGAGCAAAGCAATTAATTGTTACTATTGGTGCATTATTATCTGTAACCGTTGGTGAATTATTATCATACCCTCCAAATATAGGTGTTCCCTTTACAATAACACGAACTCCTCTAGGTGCAACAATATCAATCCCACCAAAAATAGCACAACAGCTTATATTTATATCTCTTTTAACAATAGCCTCTGAGAAATCTGCATCAATTCCCCCAAAAAGTGTTGTAGCCTCACCAGCAAGTAAATCTGTACTTATGTTTTTCATGTCACATGCTGAAAACATTGCAAAATAACTTGGTCTATCGTTTGTATCTATTGATGCACTTGAAGAAGAACTTTTATGGGATTTATGATGATGTCGTTGATGATGATTATTTACATTAATTTTTTTATAATTATTCCCTCCAAAAATTAATTTCATTCCAACTACTATAATCAAAGAGCCTACTATCAATGCCCAAAGTTCAACATTTGGTAAGAAGTTTTGTTCTTCTAATAATAAAATCACTCCAAGCATAGTAATAAATGTATTGCTAATTTTAACTCCATCATTCACTATACTAATTATTCCAGGAATAATTAGGAACATTGTCCACCATCCCTCAAACAATGTTAATTCCCATAATCCAATTGCCTTTCCAAGAACCCCAATTCCAAAACCAATTATAACAAGTCCTAATATTATTGAACCTTTCCTATCTCTCATATCTTGTCCCCCTTTTTATTTCTTAGTTAATATTATAAACCATTTTACCATATTTATACATATAAATCATTTATTTATTCTTCACACCATATTTTCCATTTTTCTAAATCAAACCCAACAGTTGCCTCCTTACCATTTCTAACTATTGGGGTATTATAAAGCGATGGATTTTTAAATAATAAATCTTCCCTAGTTTCAGCCCCTCTTATTCTATCAAGATTTAATTTCTTATAATCCTTAGAATTTTTATTTATTAAAGCTTCTAGTCCAATGGATTTCTTTACGCTTTGTAGTTCCCCCTTACTTAAAGCTTTTTCCTTTAAATCAATAAACTGAAAATTAATTTTTCTTTCTTTAAAAAATCTCTCTGCTTTCTTTGTATCAAAACATTTCTTTGTGCCAAATATTTGTATATTCATATTTCCTCCATAAACTTTAAATATTTCCCTACTATTATACAACAAATAAAAAGACCTATGTACATACATAAGTCTTCTAACTGTCTTAAATTATTCTATTCCTACTGA
>JBOFQV010000007.1:0-3338 GCA_051650705.1 Clostridium sp. | reverse complement strand
AATTGAGAGATAAGAGGTATGAGGTAAGAGATAAGAAATAAGAGATAATTAATGAATGAAAATTTCACTCTTCTCTTTTCACTCTTCCCTCTTCTCTTCCCTCTTCTCTTCCCTCTTCTTATTTCCTTAATCTTTTTTTGGAGGTTAAAAGAACAAGGAAACTTATCTTTGTAACATTAGTATTAAGTTTAAACACATATCACTTAAATTTTACCAAGTCTCCCCATTCACTGTCAACATATTATTACAGCTATTACTTTATTTAACATTTTGTTCTTCTTCTAGTTTGAAATACTCTTCTATGGCATTTGTAACACATACCATAAGCTTTTTTTGGTAGTTTGGATTGCTTAACATTTGATCCTCACTAAAGTTACTCATAAAGCCCATTTCAAGTATTACAACTGGTACCGTGGACCAGTTAAAGCCTGTTATGTCTGCTCTTTCAAACACTCCATTTACCTTTACTCCACTTTTTTTAAGCTCCTTACTTAAAAGATCTCCATATCTTTTTGAATCCTTTGAGATTGCTTTTGTGTTTTGATTTTTAGCAGATGGTACAAGAACTGTTGCTCCTGTTTTACTTGAATCGCTTAGGCTATCACAGTGAATTCTAACCACAAGTTCAGCCTTACTATCATTTCCTAGTCTTGCTCTTTCTGCATTGCTAATATTAATATCATGGTTTTCTCTAGTCATTACAACCTTATAATTTTTACTTTCTAGCATTTCCTTTAAAATCATTGACGCTTCAAGATTAACCACATATTCCGCCTTTTTTGTTGCAACTCCTGAAGTTCCTGAAGAAACCCTTGCCTTTTGCCCTCCACCAGATGGACTTACTGGTTCTAGTCTATTATCACCCTTTTTTTGGTGTCCTGGATCAATGCAAATTATATGCTGTTTACCCTCAATGCCCTCTTCTGCCCAAGCTATTTTTACTCCTACTTGAGAAATAATTAAAATAGATAACATTAGTGAAATTATTTTTTTCATGCTTCATTCCTCCTTTGTTTACTATTATTTTTCTCTATTTGAGGTTTAAATACTCCCTTTAATGAAAGCTTCTATAAAAACTTCCTCTTTTATTTATTAAATCTTCTAATTCTGAAAAAGGGATTTTAAAGGTAATAAAGCCAGCAGAGTATGGCCCAATTTCATAGGGTGGAAAATAAATATATAAATTGTTCTTGTCCACATAAAAGTCCTGCTCTTCCTTTATTCCATTAAAAACATCCTTAAACACATAATCATATTTGGGATTGTTCTCTATTTCCTCTTTAATAATATTGTTTATTTCCCTTCTCCAAGGTAAATTCTTTAAAAATAAATCCTCTAGCTTATAAAACTCTCCAGTACTAAGATTTATATTTGGAGTTTTTTGTGTTGGCATACCATGTGCAGCACCATAGGGATATTTATAGGAGTTTAAATTTAAAACTAATAAATCTCTATCATAAAATTTCACAAAGAAATTCCCTACATAATTATAATCTAGCACTTCATTGCCCTCTATTTTAATTAGCTTGCTTTCTTCTTTTAACCTATTATTTATGTCTATCTGTGCCTGCTTACACCTTTCTTGAATAATTGATGGGTAATATACTAAATAATCTACATTTGGTTTATACTTGTCTATTAGTATTTTACTTTTTCCATTCAGCTTAATATCCTTGTTTGGCTCATATATTAGCTTGCCCTTTAAGGAGTAATATTTAGGCTCTATATCAATATTTGAATATACTAAATCTCCCTTAATAGAAAGTGTTCCGGAACCCTCTAGCTTCCCAAAATCTTCATAACTCTTTCCATTTAGGTCAATGAAATAGCTATTTTTTTCATCATAAACAGATGAAAGTCCATTTTCAAACCTTTCTATATCATAGAATTTAAAGTCTGTAATGATTTTCCCCTTATCATCTCCAAGAGCATATACATAACTATTAAATCTCTTTTTTTCATCCCTATCTAGCCCCAGTGCCACCCTACCTTCTCCTAATATCTTTATGTTTGTATAAAGTGAGCTAAATACCCACTCACCCTTTGTATTTATTACTCCAAGTGGCTCATCATATCCATTTTTAATACTTACTACAGCTAATCCATTTTCAAAAGGCATGGCTGTATAATATATTTTATCCATGACTACATTCCCATTTATGTCTATATACCCATATGGCCCTGCATAGTTATCTGAAAACACCATTAAGCCATCATTTAATCCATCTACATATTCATAGTTGTACTCTTTAATTATTTCTCCCTTTGGGTTTATAATTTCATAAACCATAACTTCATTTTTCACAAGAGCTATGCCATTTTTAAACTCTTCTCCCTCAATATATTTTAATGGGATAACCTCTTCACCATTTGAATTTATATAGCCATACATATACATTCCCATATCGTTAACTTCTGCAACTAATGCCATACCTTCTTGAAATTTTGATATATATGAGTATTCTTTTTTTGTTATTTCTTCCCCCTCTGTATTAATTACCACTCTTCCTGTTTTGGTTGAAGCTACTGCTAGTCCTTCACTAAAGGCTTCTATATCATCATATTTTGGTTTTATAACATATTGTCCCTTTAAATTTATTACTCCTGTCTCCCCTTTTTTAGTAACTACTGCTACGCCCTCTTCTGTGAAAAATCCTGCTCTATCATATTGTGGGTATATTACTATTTTTCCTGCTTTATTTATATATCCATAAACTTCTCCATTTAATGTATTTGTTTTTGCTGGGTAAAGTAATTCTCTTTTCCCTTTCATTTTGCTCCTCCATTTTATTTCTAATATTATTATTGTATTTAACTTGAGCAAAAATGTTTCTTAACTCCTCTATAATAGTAAAGACCTTATGTCTATGCTATAACTTCCTCTTGCTTCTGTAGCTATTAAACATATTTTATACTTATCATCCTTTGGAACATGAATTTCCTTTTTTTCATCTTTATCTGTTGACCATATTTCATTTCCATCAGAATCTATTATTAAAATTTCAATTTTTCCTTCTTCTTTTTTTATTGAACAATCCACCTTTACAACTTCATCCTTTTTCAAATTCATATAACTATAGTTTTCTCCATCAAAGTATTTAAATGATGCTGACATATGTCCAGGTCTTGAATTTTCTTTATAGTCTACCTTTACACCATTTGAATAATTACATCCAATACTAGATAGTGTTATAAGAAGAATAAAAATTAAATAAATTATACTTCTCCTCATTTGAATCCCTCCTTATTTTTTGTTTTCTTTTTTTTTATTTTAAATCACTCACTATAATTTTAAAAATCACTCATTACTTTATGGCTGAATATGAATTTAATATTAT
>JBOFQV010000006.1:0-32031 GCA_051650705.1 Clostridium sp. | reverse complement strand
CCTTTGAAAACACAAGCTTAGACGTAATAAGCATATTTCTAATACTTCCTTTTTTTCCTTCTTCTTTGTATATTTTCATAAACATATCCTTATTCAAAAACTTACTATGAACAGGAATGTCTAAAACCTCTGTATATATATCTCTAATTTTTTCATAATCCGTCTTTAAGACTATAAACAAATCAATGTCTGATTCTTCCCAAATATCTCCTGATACAATACTGCCATATGTGAAAATTGCTAATACTTCTTTATTCTTTTGTAATTGTTCTATAATTTTCCCAAATGCTTTTTGATAATCCACTACCGTTTTACTCATAAGTGCAGCCCCTTTCACTATTATTAAATTTATTATATCTTATCTTATAAACTATTACAAAAAAACTTTCTTAATTAGTCATCATACTCCTTGTTGATGCTACAATCCTTACACCTTCCATTACAACATCCAATTTCCTTCTCAACTCCACATCTATACTCCTTCATTCTCTTTCTAAGAGTTACTAAAATACATTCAATTTCTCTATTTAATGCATATGACAAATCTAACGCATGCTTTAACTCTCTTTTTTTACTTAAAACATTATTTGCAAAAACATTTGCTGTATTTGCAACAGAGCTTGAAGAAAACGCTAAAAAGTATATAGTATCAACAAAAGGTCTTACTTTTAAATCAAAAAATATTTTTCCGCTATGATCTATTTGTGCAGATTGGGCTGCTATTTGTGCACTATTTAATGCTGATAACTCTCTATCAAGTCTTAAAAGAATATTTTCAATTTCCTGAGCAGGATCATATCCTCCTGTAACACCTGGTGGAATGACTCCAAAAGTTCCTGTTACTCCCCTCCTTGCACTACCAATTTGGGCAGATTGGTCTTCTAATCCTAAGTATAATTCGTCAAACTCATTAAGACCAAATTGTTGATTGCTTGTATCAATCTTATCTCTTTGATCATTATTTTTATTATTATTACTCATAAATATCCCCCCACCAATATACTTAAAGTATATTATTAGTGAGGGGATTTTATTTATATTTTATTCTATTATTTTAATTGCAAATTCATCTGACTTATTATAAACCTCATCATCAACCTCAACTACCATATATGTTCCATCTTCTTTATACTCTTCTTCAAGAACTCTTCCATTTCTGTGTAAGAATGGAGCTATTGTTCCATTTGTGTATGGAATTAAATATTCAACCTTCTTTAATTTATATGGTAATTTTTCCTCAATAACTGAAAGTAGCTTTTCTAAGTTAATACATTCTTTAGCTGATATTTCAACTATTAAATGACCACTTAACACTTCTCTCAATTCTTCTAATATTTCCTCATTTGCCTTATCAATTTTATTTAAAACCATTATAGTCTCTTTATCAAAGGCCCCAAGCTCAGTTAAAACCTCATTAACGGCTTGAATTTGTTCCATTGCTGTGTTTGATGAAGCATCTACTACATGGCATAAAAGATCTGAGAATATAACCTCCTCTAATGTTGACTTAAATGCCTCAACTAAATCATGAGGAAGCTTTCTAACAAATCCAACAGTATCAGTTAGAGTAATTAATCCTTTATTTTGAAGAATAACCGCTCTTGTTGTAGTATCTAAGGTTGCAAAAAGCATATCCGCTTCAAATACCTTTTCCTTTCCCTTAACCTCATTCATTGCTGCAACATCACAAAGTGCATTTCTTAAGGTTGACTTTCCAGCATTAGTGTATCCAACTAAAGATACCTTTGGAATACTTTCCTTATTTCTCTTTTCTCTTTGAACTTCTCTTGTCTTCTTTATTTTCTTTAATTGATCATTTAAATCATAAATAGTTTCTCTTATATGTCTCTTATCTGTTTCTAATTTCTTTTCACCTGGTCCCCTTGTACCAATTCCTCCACCAGTTCTTGAAAGTACTGTTCCAAGTCCACCAAGTCTACTTAATCTGTATTTAAGCTGTGATAATTCAACTTGTATTCTTGCTTCCTTTGTTTTAGCTCTTCTTGCAAATATTTCAAGAATAAGAGTTGTTCTATCAATAACCTTTGCACCTATTGCAGCTTCTAAATTTCTAACTTGAGAACCAGAAAGTTCATCATCAAAAATAATTACATTTGCTCTTTCTGTTTGTCTTATTGAAGCTAACTCTAAAACCTTACCTCTTCCAATAAAGAATGCTGGGTCAACCTTACTTCTACTTTGGAATACCTTTTGAAGTACTGGTATATCACATGCCTTCGTAAGCTCTTCTAGTTCATCTAAGCTTTCTTTAGTATCTGCACCAACTAAAATCGCTCTTTCTCCCTCATCTTCTTCTATTTCATTTTCTCTAATCATACTTTCAACAAATCTAATATTATCTAAAATATGAATATTTAATGCCTCATCTAATGAAAGATTTCCCTTCTCTTCAAATGTTAAAACATCATTGAATATTGTAAGCATTCCAAGAGATAAATCAATTATTTTCCCCTCATAACATCCAATTGCAACAATTGCATCAAGCTTAAGCTTTAATAATGCACTTAAATCTAAAGCTGAAAGGTTTGAATATCCATTTGGATGAGTATGGATTACTCTAACACCCGCAAGTCTCTTTTCATGTATATCTAATAGTGGAAGTTCTACTGATGTTGAATCTCCTACTGCCACTGAAGTTACCTTTCCTCTTCTATCTATAGCAACTGAAACTTCTCTCTCTATAAGAGTTGAAACTGAAACCATAATGTCAACAATTTCTCTCGAACAAACCTCATCTTTTAAATTCTTAATTTTGTAGATATTTTCTAAGCTTTCTAAAAAGCTTTTTTTAATTCCATCTATATTTCCATATATCAAAACAAACACCTCATTTGATTTATTTCTACTTATTTTTTAAATTAGTCAGTTACATTATAATACTAATTATCATAATGTCCAATTAAAAATTCTTAAATGTTTTCATCATTTCTCTTTCAAGGCTTTATAATTTTATTTTTATGTTGAAATAATAAAAAAAAATATGTAATATAGTTATATTAATACGGTTATATAAAATTATTAATCTTGGAGGGTACAATGGACGATAAAAAACGTAATATCCTACTATCAGAAGAACAAATTGCAGAAAAAGTAAAGATAGTTGGTAAAGAAATCACTAAAGATTATACTGGAAAGAAGCTTTATGTTCTTTCACTACTAAGGGGGTCATTTATATTTGCTGCTGACTTAGTTAGAGCAATAGATACTGATGTTAAAGTTGGCTTTATGACAACTTCTAGCTATGGACATAGCGAAACTTCATCAGGTGCTGTAAATATTGTTAATGATATTCCAGATAACATAGAAGGATATGATGTTCTTATAGTTGATGATATCGTTGATACTGGAATTACAATGGATTTCGTTGTAAAACACGTAAAATCACTTGGAGCTAACTCTGTTAAAACTTGTGTACTGTTAGATAAACCATCAAGAAGAAAGGTTGAAATCACTCCTGATTACTGCTGCTTCCCTATTGATGATGTATTTGTTGTTGGTTATGGGTTAAACTACGGAGATTACTATAGAAACGTTCCTTATGTATTTAATTGGGAATAAAAATTTAGGGCTGTTAAAAACAGCCCTAACTAATAAATAAAATTTTTGAAGTGATCTGAACTTCTTATTTTTTTCATTTGTCTAAACTTTTTCCTAAATCAATAGCTGTTTGAGGAATTTCACCAACAATGATATTTTCTGCAACTGGCACTTGAACCTTAACATTAACATTTCTACTATTCATAGGAATAATTAATCTTACTGTTGCTTCTACATTCAAAATAATAGAATGACGTGTTTGATTTATTCCTGCACTTTCAAATTTAGAGTCATAATTAACTTTTATATTTCCAAGTGGTTCTAACTTAAACCTTACTTTTGGTCCTAAATTATAATAAACACTCTGTTCAGTCATCCAACCAAGTGGGACTTCAATTCCCATAGCACTCATTGTTTGAAGTTCCTCATTACACTTTAATGATAACTTAGAAATTAATTTATTTAACTGTACAGTATTTACTCTAACCATATTAATTTTATCATTCTTATCTTTATCTACAATGACCATATCTTCATATTTAAATTGATTATTAAATAAATCTACACAAGCGTTACTTATTACATCTGTAGACTTTGCTTCAATCATAGATTCAGACATAGTTAACACTGATGGCAAAACTCTACTATCAAATAAATATAATAATAGATTAAAAAGAATAAATATGGAAATAATAATCAGTATATAAGGTTTAAATTGTTTTTTTGGCCCTTTTTTTGTAATTCTCATATATCACCTTTATGTTGAGTTATATCACTATTCATATTATAATTATGCTATATAAGTTTTAATAATGTATTTATAGACTTATTATATTTTTATCATCCATACATTTACTTATATTCAATATATGTAAAATCACATTTCTATTAATAAATATACCTTTAGAATGTTTCATTACATATATTTATTTTATTAACTTTATCAATTGAGTTAGGAGGACAAAATGGCTAATAATAAAAAAAATAATAAAAAAGATAGCCCAGAAGTAAGCCAAGCTAAGGATAAAAAAACCAATATAAATCCCAAAAAGGCAAAAAGAAGAAAAATAATAAAACGTGTTGGGCTAAGCATTCTATTCCTAATACTTACTGTAATGGTGGTGGGACTTGGATATGTTGTGGCTGTGTTAAAAAGCACTCCTGCACTAGACAAGGTCGCACTTCAGAAATTAAATGAGCCAACAAAACTTTATTTTAACGATGAAACTTTTATGACAAATGTTCAAACAGAAGAACAACGTTTTGTTGTAAAAAGCGAACAGATACCTCAACATCTTAAAGATGCTTATGTATCTATAGAAGATGAAAGATTTTATAAACATGATGGTGTTGATATTATAAGAATAGGTGGGTCAGTAATAAATAATATAAAAACAAAGCTTACTGGCAGTGGGGGAATTCATGGTGGTTCAACCATAACTCAACAATTAGTTAAGAATACTATCCTAACAGATGAATTGTCTATTGAAAGAAAGATTAAAGAAGCTTATTTAGCAATTCAAATTGAAAATAACTTCTCTAAGGATGAGATTATAACACTTTATCTAAATACAATTCCTTTAGGTGGAACAGCATATGGAGTTGAGGCTGCTTCATACCTTTACTTTGGTAAACCTGTTCAAGAGTTAAACCTTTTACAATGTGCATATATAGCTGGAATAACTCAGGCTCCTACTACTTACAGCTTCTATAATAGTAAAAATCAAGAAGACCCAAGTAGATATATTAATAGAACAATTACTGTACTTGGAAAAATGCTTGAGCTTGGTTATATTACTCAAGAAGAGCATGACAAAGCTGTTGCTGATGCTAAAGAAAACAAATTTGAAATCAGCCAAAAGCAAAGAAGCCATGCAATGGAATATCAATGGGTTGCATACCCTGCTTTAAATCAAGTTAAAGCTGATTTAAAGAAAAAATATGGTTATACTGATGAAGAAATTACTAAGATGATAGTAAATGGTGGTTTAAACATCTATACAACTGTTGATAAAGAGCTTCAAGATTATACTCAAGCAGTTCTTGATGATTACAAAAACCTTGGACTTGGAAATAAAGAAAGCTTCAATGATGATGGAATGCCTTTATTACAAGCATCTGCAACTGTAATTGACCCATTTACTGGAGAAATTAAAGCATTAGTTGGAGGGCGTGGACCTCATAAACCAAAATCATTAAATAGAGCTTATGATGGACTTAGACCTGTTGGTTCTACTACAAAGCCTTTAACAGGATATGGTCCAGCAATTGATCAAAAAATTATGACTGCTGGTTCTGCAATTGATGATTCACCACTACCATCTTCAATTGGTGATAAATATCAAAAAGGCTGGAGCCCAAATAACTGGGATAAGAGATATTTAGGATATATAACTCCAAGAGATGCAATACGTGATTCTAAAAACGTTGCAACTGTTTTAACTGTTGATGAAATTGGTTTAAATACAGCAGTTAATTATGGTGAAAAACTTGGATTAAAATACAATAATAATTCTAAAAAATCAATGTCTGCATTAGCATTAGGTCAATTTGATAATGACCCTGCTGATAAGGATGGTGGAAATACAACGATTTTAGCATCTGCATTCTCTACATTTGTTAATAATGGAGATAGAGTTGAACCTTTAATGTATTCAAAGGTTGTTGATGCTTCAGGAAATGTTATATTAGAGGCTGAAAAGAATGTAACAAATGTATACTCTCCTCAAGCTGCATACATTATGTATGATTTATTAAAAGGACCAATCGGTGGATTAGGTTCAAAAGCTAAGTTTGGTTCAATGCCTATAGCTGGTAAAACTGGTACTACATCAGATGGAAAAGACCTTTTATTTGCAGGTACTACTCCATACTATTCAGGTGCTGTTTGGTTTGGATATGATAAGCCTGAAAAACTAATTGGTGGTTCAAACGATGCTGCTGGTGTTTGGGGGAAAATAATGAAAAAGGCTCATGAAGGGCTTGAAGTTAAGGATATAGCTAAACCAGATGGAATTGTTTCTGCTCCTGTATGTAAGGACTCTGGAAAGGTTCCAACAGACTTATGTAATTCTGACCCTAGAGGTGGAAGAGTTTACACTGAAATGTTCATTAAAGGAACAGAACCAACTGCTTTATGTGAAACTCACGTAAAAGCTAAGGTAAACAAATTAAATGGAAAGCTTGCAAATGACAATACACCTGCTTTCTTAGTTGAGGAAAGAGTATTTATAAATAAGCCACATGCTAGCAGTTCTGCTGCTGATTATGCTTATGTTTTACCTACTTCTGGTGATGATACAGTGGTTACACCAGAACCACCAAAACCTGAAGAAGATGGTAATAATGAGGATAACGAAGATGGGGATACTCCAAAACCAACAGATGAAATTGATTTATCTACACTTGGTTTAAAAGGTTCTGATGCTAATAAAGCCATGAAAACACTTAAAGACAATGGCGTTACAAATGTAACTATTAAAGGTGGAGAGGCTACTGATAAATTCACTGTAGTAAGCTATTCACCAAATAAAAAAATCAAGAAAACAGACCCTGTTGAATTGACTGTAAAAGCGAAAGAAAGTAATGTCAAACCAACAGCTAGATACTTCAATCCATTCGTAAGTATATTTTCATATTTTTATTAAATTTAAATAAATAGATAGATAGAAGGATTAATCCTTCTATCTATTTTTTATTTAACCACTTCTCCCCTCCCATAGCCGTGTTGCATAATTCATTATCCATTCCATCATTTTTATTATATTTTATATATTTTAGAGGGTTTTTAACGTTGTTTTTGCAACTTTTATTTCTTTTCTTGCATTTTTATAAATTTTAGTATAAACTTAATTATGATAAAGACATATTTTGTTTACAATTACATAAAATAAATTTAAATAATATACAAATGAAAAGGGGGATTTATCAATGGATTTTTTAAATTCAATAGTAGGTAATCTTAATGATTTCCTATGGACTTATATTCTAATTGCCATGCTTTTATGTTTAGGTGCATACTTCACCTTTAAAACAAAATTTGTGCAATTCGTACACATTAAAGAAATGTTTAGACTTCTTGGGGATGGGCTAAATTCAAAGGATAATGATGGTAAGGTTTCATCTTTCCAAGCCTTCTGTATAGGTACCGCATCAAGAGTTGGTACTGGTAACCTAGCTGGTATTGCAATTGCAATTTCAGTTGGTGGTCCTGGTGCAATATTTTGGATGTGGATTATAGCACTTCTTGGTGCAGCATCTGCATTTGTAGAATCTACTTTAGCGCAAATATATAAAGAAAAAGATGGTAAAGGTTCTTTCAGAGGTGGTCCAGCTTATTATATTGAAAAAGCTTTAGGAAAGAGATGGCTAGGAGTTGTATTCTCAATTCTTATTACAATCTCATTTGGTTTAGTATTTAACTCAGTACAATCTAACACAATTGCATTAGCTTTTAATGAAGCTTTTGGTGTTGAACCGATTATACTTGGAGTAATAATCACAATTTTAACCGTTGTAGTTATTTTTGGTGGAGTACATAGAGTTGCTAAGGTATCTTCTACAATAGTTCCTGTAATGGCAACAATATATATATCAATTGCATTATTTGTTATGATAATAAACATAACTGAGTTACCTTCACTAATTAAGTTAATAGTTTCAAATGCCTTTGGTATTGAACAATTAGTTGGTGGTGGTCTAGGGGCAGCATTAATGCAAGGTATAAAAAGAGGTTTATTCTCAAATGAAGCTGGTATGGGTAGTGCACCTAATGCAGCAGCAACTGCTGATGTTTCACATCCAGTTAAACAAGGATTAATTCAAACCTTAGGAGTATTTACAGATACTATAATAATTTGTAGTTGTACAGCTTTTATAATCCTATTATCAGGAACTAGTTTAGATGGTTCACTTACTGGTATACAATTAACTCAAAATGCAATGATTGCTCACATAGGACCATTTGGTTCATACTTTATAGCAATTTGCATACTACTATTTGCTTTCAGTTCAATAGTTGGTAACTACTACTATGGAGAATCAAACATATTGTTCTTAACAACTAAAAAGATATACCTTCAAATTTACAGAGCTTTAGTTGCAGCTATGGTTTTACTTGGATCTGTAGCAGAAATTGCATTAGTATGGACTTTAGCTGATGTATTTATGGGCTTCATGGCAATAATCAATCTAATTGCAATAGCCTTACTTGGAAAATTTGCTTTCCTTGCATTAGATGATTACTTCAAACAAAAGAAGGCAGGAATTAAAGAACCACAATTTAAAGCATCTTCAATTCCTGGATTAATAAATGCTGATGAATGGAAATAGTTAATTATATTTTAAAATAAACAAATAAAAAAGAATGCTTCAAAGCATTCTTTTTTATTTGTTCTGATTTATTATTTTATCTGAATCTCTAAAACTATCAATTACTTCTCCTGAATTAGCTGAAATAAAATATGTATAATATACATCATTTTTTCCTTCTTCATCCTTACCTTTTATTAATACGTTATAGCATAAATAACTTTGATTGTTTTTTTCCTTATTTGAGGCATATACTAAATTACTTTCTCCTTGCATTTCTCCATTTTTATACATAGAATTAAACTTCTCTAAAGCAATATTATTTGCACTTTCTTTTGTTAAAGATACCTTACTTTCTTTTATATCTCCTTGTACTGAAATATTTGTAAAACCTGTAAGTTTCCCTGTTGTTTTATCAACACTAATTGTTATCTCATCATTATAAAATGGATATCCATTTTCATATTTAGAGAATACTATTGTATAAAATGGTGCTTCCTTTTCTCCATCTTCATTGATTTTTTTAAATTTAGCTTCTCCAGAATATAAAATAGGTAAATATTTATTTGCAATATCTACACTTTGTTCCTTAGATATTTTCACATCTCCTGCTTGCATGGATTTATTAAAAAAACCTACAACCTCATATTCATCATCTATATCTACACCGTATTCCTTTGATGCTAATGTAATATATTTTCCTTTATCATTTATCTTTCCTTCAACTCTTAAAAATTCTATTTCATCAATATTCTCTTTGCTTTCAATTATCCCTTTATCATTTAAAGATTCAATGAATGCCTTCGCAGTTCTTATATCCTTATTTTTTGATAAAATAATAGTAGTTGCAATTAACACAATCATTAATAATAGAGATATTAATATTGTACCTGTTAAAAATGCTCTTTTTCCAATCTTCATAAAAAGTCCTCCCTAATTAAATACACTCAGTATTTATTAGTTTTAATTCTTCATATATTTCTTATTCCTAATTTATATGTATTATTATTTTATAATATTCTTAATTATATTTTACATTATTATTAAACTTAATCAAAGAACTTTTATTTTAATATTAAACTTTTATAAAACAAACCTCTTTACTCCGTTTTTTGTAATAATTAGTCTAAATAATTGTTATTTAAATCCTCTAATAGTATAATATTCTTATAATAGTTTAGGAGGTAATAAAATGAGCTTAAAAAAATTAATTGAAGAAAAAAGACGCGAAAAAAAAAGACAAGCAACTATGAAAACAGCTAAGAATGTATCTGTAGGTGCTATTACTGGAGTTGCTTGTGGAGTTGCTGCCGGATTATTGTTTGCTCCTAAGTCTGGTAAAGAAACAAGAGAAGACATTAAAAAGGCTACATATGATGCAAATGAAAACCTGAAGGCAAAAGCAACTGAAATAAAATCAAAGGCTTTCGATGTTAAAGCTGATACTTTAAATAATATTTCAGATGCAAAGTCTAAAATACAATCATACTTAGAAGAAAAAAGAAATTCTAAATTAAATAAAGTTGATGAAAAAACAATCGAAATGATTGAAACTACAGAAGCAGTTGTTGACACTAACTCTCAAACTGAAGAGTAATAGTTCAATAAATACGATTATAAAAAAGGATACATTTTATGGTTATTGAAATAGACTTATTTTATTTAATAATTGGATTACTTTGCATACTTGGTTCTATTGCATTAATATATTTGATTATTACATTAATTAAATTAGGTAAACTTATAGGAAATTTAAATAATTTCATTGATAAAAATTCTAATAATCTAGATTCTACAGTTACAAACTTAAAGGATATTACTGACAATCTTAAAGATGTTAGCGATGTTGTAACAGAAACTACTGCTGAGGCAATAGTTGTGAAAGAGAATTTAGTAGAAAATTTAAATACATTTGCTGATATAGTATCAATAATAATGGGAATATTTAAAGGAAAATAGGAGCTTGGACTTTATAGTCCAAGCTCCTTTGCTACCTTATCGCTTAAATTTTTTCCACCTATTTTTTTAATTAATGATATACAAAGCTCAACAGTACCAACCATATTTCCTGAAATCATCAATTTCCCATTATCAACAAAATTTTTATTACAAACTCTTAGTTTATCCCTTGTTCCCTCTTCATCATCTAGCCACTTTCCATTCGGAATTAATATCCCATCTAATGCTCTACACCTAACAAGAAGCTTTATAGCGGATGTTAAACCACATATATAATCACAATTATTGTAATGAGTTAATATATATTTTATTACTTCTTTATTTTTAACCTGTAAATCCACAGTTTCTCCACCTGGTAAAATCATGATTGTAGGCTTTCTTTCCTCACAATTAAAAGATTTATCCACTGAAAACTTACTTCCAACATCAAATGTAACACCTTCATTTTCACCTATTGTGAAAATATTAAACATATTTTTCTCTAAAATCTCATTTGCTTTATTTAAAATACTAATTGGAAGTGAATAATCTAAAAAACTCATTCCATCATATAATAAAAATCCAACATCATAATTACTATCATTATTGCTATTTAAAAAATCCTCTTTAGTAATTCTAACGGTTAATTCATTTTTAAACTGCCTAACACACTTAAACCCTAACTTTTCAGCAACTCTTTTCCCATCATCCGTATGGATATTATCCATTATCATTTCTCCACCAAACTCTAAGAAATAATATTCAAGTAATAATCTAATAGCTTCTTTACCATACCCTTTATTTCTATATCTATGGTGTATTTTAATATTAAATCTTGCTATTTTAGTTGCTGAATCATATCCATGAAAACTTACTTCTCCAATTGCCTTATCCCTTGTTGTATAAACTAAACAATAAAAGTTTTTTCCATCAGTAGGTTGCACCATTTTTTTATAGAACATGGTCCATTTTTCCTCTGGAAAATTGAAAACTCCTCCAATATCTTTCATTGTTTCTTCATCACTCCAAAGCTTTGATACATATGAAAGCTCATAAAATTCAGGCTGTTTTATATAAATATTTTTACCATTTCTTCTATATAAGTCATTAATTTCTCTCATTATCTACTCACCTTATACTTTTAAATTACTAAATTTAATTTATGTAATCTTATTTTTTATATAAATATTCAAATAAAAATTCATTTTGATAAACTTTATCTTGATATAAATATCTCATATTTTATTATTATTATCAAGGGAAAAGCTCATTTTAATGGATTTTATACCCAAATCGATTTCTAAATCGAATTTTTATTTGTTTTTATTAAAATATTAATTATAATAATAAATTCTTAGTATTAATAAACTTTTAAAATTTATTACTGAACTTTTAAAATTATTAACTCTTCTCTACCCTTGTATTTTCCCTATATTACAAAGAAAAAAAATTTCAATTAAATTTTTAAAAAAATATTGATTTTTCATCTATATATTTATATAATAATTTGTGTTTGTTTAGTAATTTTAAACTTAATGTTTAGTAATAAGTTATTTTATAGATAAAGAAGGTGAAGGAATGCAAATCGGTGAAAAAATTCGTAGGATGAGAATAGAAAAAGGACTAACTCAAGAAGAATTAGCAAATAGATGTGAATTGTCAAAAGGTTTTATTTCTCAAGTTGAAAATGACCTAACTTCCCCATCAATTGCAACTTTAGTAGATATATTGGAAATTTTAGGGACAAACCTTACTGATTTCTTTAGTGAAACTCAAGAAGAAAAGATTACATATACTTATGAAGATATGTTTGAAAAGGATAATGAGGATTTAAAATACAACATAATGTGGCTTGTTCCAAATGCTCAAAAAAATGATATGGAACCAATTATGATAACTTTAGAACCAGGTGGGCAATATATTGAGGAAGAACCTCATGAGGGAGAAGAATTTGGATATGTCTTAATTGGAAGCATTACTCTTCACCTTGGAGACAAGAAATATAAGGTTAAAAAAGGAGAAACATTCTACTTTACTCCAAGAGTTAACCATTATATTTCAAATCATGGAAAAACAACAGCAAAAGTTATATGGGTTAGTTCTCCCCCATCATTTTAATTTTTAGAAAGAGGTGTTTATTGTGAAGGATTTTATTTTATCACTTAATAATGTTAACAAAGGATATAACGGAAATACCGTTTTAAAGGATTTATGTTTAAACATAAAAAAGAATGAATTTTTAACACTACTTGGACCAAGTGGATGTGGAAAAACAACTACATTAAAAATCATAGGTGGATTTGAGACTGCTGATAATGGTGAGGTTCTTTTTGATGGTACAGATATGTCATCAATCCCTTCACATAAAAGACAAGTAAACACTGTATTTCAAAAATACGCACTTTTCCCACATATGAATGTTTACGAAAACATAGCTTTTGGTTTAAAGCTTAAAAAGCTTCCAAAGGATGAAATAAAAACAAAAGTTACTGATATGCTTAAAATGGTTTCTCTTTCTGGTTTTGAAAAGAGAAATATAAATTCTCTAAGTGGAGGTCAACAACAAAGAGTTGCAATAGCAAGAGCACTTGTTAATGAACCACAAGTTCTTTTACTTGATGAACCTCTTGGTGCACTTGATTTAAAGCTTAGAAAAGAAATGCAGCTTGAGCTTAAGAAAATTCAAAAGAGACTTGGAATTACATTTATCTTTGTAACTCATGATCAAGAAGAAGCATTAACAATGTCAGATACAATTGTTGTAATGAATAAAGGACTTATTCAACAAATGGGAACTCCAGAGGATATATACAATGAGCCAGCTAATGCTTTCGTTGCTAAGTTCATTGGTGAGAGTAACTTATTTACTGGAATTATGCTTGAAGATTTAAAGGTTAAATTCTTTGATAGAGTTTTTGACTGTGTTGATAAAGGCTTTGAAACAAATGAAGAAATTGATGTTGTAATAAGACCAGAGGATATTAAAATAGTTTCTGAAAATGATGGAATGCTAAAAGGGCAAGTATTATCAATAATATTTAAGGGTGTTCACTATGAAATAGAAGTAGATGTAAATGGAAATACTCTAATACTTCATAATACTAAATCTCCAAAAGTAAACTCTACAATAGGTTTAGATATTCATCCTGAGGACATTCACATAATGAGAAAGGTGAAGGAAGATGAGTAAGAAAAAAAGACGCGGTTTAGCCGCATATCCTTACGTGTTTTGGAGTGCTCTATTTATTGTAATTCCATTATTAATTGTTTTATTCTTTAGTTTTACAGTTAAAGATTCTTCTGGTTCATACACCTTCTCCCTTGAAAACTATGAGCGTTTAATGGACCCTCAGTATGCAAAGGTGTTTTGGAGAAGTATAACACTTGCTTTTAACTCAACTTTATTATGCTTAATTATTGGATATCCTGTAGCATATATAATTTCAAAAATGAGGGAAGATAAAAGAAATCTTTTAATAATGCTATTTATTGTTCCTATGTGGATGAACTTCCTATTAAGAACATATGCATGGCTACCAATCTTAGGTAAGAACGGTTTAATAAATAATGTATTACAAAGTATTGGACTAAGCCCTATTAATCTTTTATATACAGATACTGCCGTAATGCTTGGTATGGTATATAACTTCCTTCCATTTATGGTAATACCAATTTATACTGTACTTACTAAAATGGATCAAGACCTTGTAAATGCTGCTTATGACTTAGGAGCTACAAGATCTCAAATATTTAGAAAAGTTATTTTTCCGTTAAGCTTACCAGGAGTTTTCTCAGGAATTACAATGGTATTTATGCCTGCTGTATCAACCTTCGTAATTTCTAGATTACTAGGTGGAGGGCAATTCATGCTACTTGGAAACTTAATAGAACAACAATTTACAACCATGGGAGATTGGAACTTTGGTTCTGCTATTTCAATATTTATGATGATAATTATATTAATCTCCATGGCTATTATGACTAGATTTGATAATGATGATATGGAAGGAGGAGCTAACTTATGGTAAAGAAAATTGAAAACTTCATAAAAAGGTTTTATTTAGCCATAATTTTCTTCTTCTTATATACACCTATTATAACCTTAATAGTGTTCTCGTTTAATGATTCTAAATCCATGGGAAGTTGGAAAGGCTTTACTTTAAAATGGTATGCTCAACTTTTCAGTAATGAAAGAATAATGAATGCACTTTACTACACACTTTTAATAGCTATAGTAGCATCAGTTGTTGCTACGCTTATTGGAACAATTAGTGCAATTGGAATTCATAATATGACAGGAAGAAAGAAAAAACTGTTACTTAACGTTAACTATCTTCCTGTTTTAAATCCTGATATAGTAACTGGTATTGCTTTAATGAGTTTATTTGTGTTCTTAAAGGTTGACTTTGGATTTAAGACAATGCTTTTAGCTCATATAACATTTAATATACCTTATGTTATATTATCAGTACTTCCAAAACTACGTCAGCTTCCTGATAATACAGTTGAAGCAGCTCAGGACTTAGGTGCTACTCCATGGCAAACAATGACTAAGGTTATAATACCTCAAATCAAACCTGGTATATTTGCTGGATTTTTAATGGCATTTACAATGTCAATTGATGACTTTGTAATTAGTTTCTTTACAAATGGTCCTGGAGTTACAAATCTATCTATTGAAATATATTCAATGGCAAGACGTGGTATCAAACCAGAAATTAACGCTTTATCAACATTAATGTTCTTAACAGTATTAATTCTATTATTTATAGTAAATAAAAAAAGTAATTCAAGAGGTGATGAAATTGAAAAAATCTAAAGTTATTTCTTTAATCATGGTATGTGCTCTATCATTAGGTTTATTTGCAGGCTGTGGAGAAGATGATAGTAATATTGGAGTTAACGGGACTCTAAATGTATATAACTGTGCAGATTATATTGACGAATCTCTAATCAAGCAATTTGAAAGAGAAAGTGGTATAGATGTTATATATGATACTTATGATACAAACGAAAATATGTATAACAAATTAAAATCTGGTAACGGTTCTTATGATGTTGTTTTCCCATCAGATTATATGATTGAGAAGATGATTAAAGAAGATATGCTTGAAAAGATTGATTTCAATAACATCCCTAATTATAGCTATATTGGAGAAGGTTATAAAAATCTTCCTTATGATCCTAACAATGAATATTCAGTTCCTTATATGTGGGGAACAATAGGTATTGTTTATAATCCTAAAATTGTAACAGAAGAAGTTGATAGCTGGGACATTCTTTGGAATGAAAAATACTCTAAACAAATTATTATGTTTGACTCTATTAGAGATACTATGGCAGTAGCTCTAAAAAAACTGGGATACTCAATAAATACAACAAATCCTAAAGAAATCGATGAAGCTGCTGACCTTTTAATAGAACAAAAGCCTTTAGTTAGAGCGTACCAAGTTGACGATGTTAAAATTACAATGATATCAGAAGAAGCTGCTCTTGCAACTGTTTGGTCAGGTGATGCTGCTTATATAATGAATGAAAATCCTGATTTAAAATATGTTGTACCTAAAGAAGGTTCAAACAAATGGTTCGATGGAATGTGTATAGTTAAAGGATCTAAAAATAAGGAAAACGCTGAAAAATTTATAAACTTCTTATGCGATCCTGAAAATGCTTTAACTAATGTTGAAGAAATTCAATATTCTACTCCCAATACCGAAACCTTTGAAATGTTAGATGAAGCATCTAAAGAGCTTTATCCAACTCAAGAAACTCTAGATAAATGTGAAGTATTTATTGATTTAGGTGATAACTTAAAATTATACGATGAAGCATGGACAAAAGTTAAAACAAAATAATATAACAAAGAGGTAAGATTTTGTATCTTACCTCTTATTTTATCTATTTATTAGGAAACCAAAGGGCAATTTCTCTATTTGCACTTTCTACTGAATCAGAAGCATGCACACAGTTTCTGTTCATTGCAGTAGCATATAACTTTCTAATGGTTCCTTCCTCAGCTTTTGCTGGGTCTGTTGCCCCGTTAATCTTTCTTATTTTTTCTATTGCACCTTCTCCTTCTAAGATTAATGCTACTAGTGGTGAACTTATAATAAATTCTACTGTTGGCTCAAAGAATACTTTTCCTTTGTGTTCTCCATAATGTCCTTCTGCAACCTCTCTTGATGCTTTTTCCATTTTCATCTCAACAATTTTAAGACCTGACTTTTCATAAAAGCTTAAAATTTCTCCAATTAAATTTCTTTCAACTGCATCAGGCTTAATAAGAACTAAACTTTTTTCCATTCTTTTACCCTCCTAAATTTAACATCACTATATAATTATACCATATTACCGCTAAATTGTTTTAATTTTTTATATTTTCTTAAATTTCTATTTTTTATGTTATAATATTATTAATAAACATTATGGAGGGTATAAATATGTCAAGATATTTAATAATAGTTGAAGGACGCGTTCAAGGAGTTGGATTTAGATATTTTGCTACTGCAGCTGCAAATAAATACAAATTAACTGGTACTGTTAGAAATATGGATAACGGCATGGTTGAAATAAACATCCAAGGTGAAGAAGAAGTTATCAATAAATTTATAGCTGACATTAAACAAGGAAATAGATTCGTTAGAGTTGATGAATTGTCCTCAAAAAAAATTCCTTTAATTGAAAATGAAAAGGGATTTAAAATTAAATATTAGCTTCTAAATAAACCTTCTCTTCTTTCTTTATTTCAAATTTAGCCAAAATCCACTTGTTGTAAAATTATGTAAATGATATAATAGTAGTATTCAGTGGTATGGAGGGGGTTAAAGTTGAAAGATGTACTTATTCTTTCTAAATTTGCGGAAGACAAAATAAGAGAGGGAGATTTTGAAAAGGCAAATCAAGCATTAATTAAGGCTATAAAATTAGATCCAAAATGTCCTTCAACTTACACATTACTAGGTAATGTTAATTACTTATTGAACAAGCCTAAAAATGCAATGAGATGTTATTTAGCAAGTATTCATCTTCAAATCAATAAGCTTAAAAAGATGCAAACAGCAACCTTTGCAGGAATTTTAGATTTAAAATATAATAAGCTTTCTAAGGAAGAACAGGAAATACTTCCAACCAAATTTGGACTTATTATCTTTAATGACTCAACAGTTCCTAGTCATATAGCTCATGCAACAATTGATTTAAGAAGTGAAGAACTTGACCAACTATTAAAAGAATGTTCAAGCCTTTACAGACAATCTATTCAAACTGGTAAGGATACAAAGGATTTAATTAATACTTATAACATATGCCATGAAGATTATATTGAACTTGAGCAGACTCATTACATCGCTTTAGGAAGAGAAATTCTTATTGAAAACCTAAAATGGGATTCAATTGATAATCCTAATGTTGTTCAATTATACTTTACAAAATAGTATCTCTTAACATTTATATAAACCAGTGGTAATAACTCCACTGGTTTATTAACTTGTCCCAAATTCCTCTTCATGGTATTATGAAGATAAAACTATGGAAAGGATGATACTTATGATAAAGCTAATTGCAAGTGATATGGATGGTACTCTATTAAATGAAAAAAAAGAACTTCCAAAGGACTTTTTTAATATCTTGGATAAATTAGAAGAAAATGATATTACTTTTGTTGCAGCTAGTGGTAGACCTTATATAACTTTATATGAAAATTTCTCTCCCTATGGAGACAAGCTAAGCTATATTGGAGATAATGGTGCCTTAGTTGTACACAAAGGAAAAACAATCTACATGAATACAATGGATAAAGATATTATAAAAAAAGTAGTGGATAAATGTTCTTCAATACCTAATACTGCCCCTATTCTTTGTGGCGTTAAAGGTGGATATATTCCCCCTTGTGGAGAAGAATATATGGCTGAAATGAAAAAATACTATTTAAAAACATTTATATTTAATAGTGTTGATGAAATAGATGATGAAATATTCAAAATAGCAGTTTGTGACTTAAATGATGCATTAACAAACTCTCATCCAATTTTAAATGAAGAATTTGGACAAGATCTTAAGGTTGTTGTATCTGGTAATGTTTGGGTTGATATTATGAATCAAGGAGTTCATAAGGGCGCCGCTTTAAATAGGTTACAGGAAAAATTAAATATTACTAAAAATCAAACAATGGCTTTTGGTGATTATTATAATGATGTAGAATTATTAGGACAAGCATATCAATCCTATGTGATGGAAAATGCACTTGACGATATGAAACAATATGGTAACTTCATAGCTAAAAGCAATGATGATGAAGGAGTTACTCAACAAATAAAAGAATATTTAAATACACTTTAGTGGCTGCCAAATAGACAGCCACATTTTTATTTTTCAATTTGTATTTCATATAGTCTTTTCCATGAATATGCTCCATAAAAGCTAATAATTAGATTTATAAAAAGTAATATGGAGGCATACATATTTGAATCACCACTTATATAAGAAATCCACCATAAATAAACATTAAAGCAATGTATAACTATTCTAAAATACCAATGTTCTAAACATCTTTCAACCATTAACAAATCTGCCACCAATGTAAAAACTATTATTATTGGTTGTATATGTCCTGCTCCAAGCCACGTTAATCTATAAAAATATCTAAATGTCCATATTCCAAGCATTATAAAGATAATATATAATATCCAATTTAAAACACTTAATTTTTCTATTCTTAATACTCCATTTTTCTCATTTTCCCACCATGAAAATAATCCCCAAATTCCTATTGGTAAAAAGATAATTAGTTTTATTCCTCCATTGAAATAAAAGCCCAATTTAAATGATATAAAAGATTCCATCACTATACTTATTATTAAAAAGATATATGAAAAATACTTTCCCTTTGAAGCTATTATTAATGAAATTATTCCTATAGAACTAGCTAATAAATTTAAATATTCCACAGTATCTGTCCCCAATAAATATTATCTTCATTACTAATATGCATTTTTTCTACTTTTATTCCCCTTATAAAAAATAAAAGCAGTATCATTTGATACTGCAAGTTTATCTTTGTTCCCTATTTGGATTTATATTTCTTTTGCCACCCTTACACTTATCTTCAACTTTTCCACTACCATCCCATTTTTCAATATATGTCTTATATTGATCATACATTTGTTGTCCTTCTTCTTTAGATATTTTTCCGCTTTTAACTAAATTATCTATTTTCTCTTTTCGTGCAGAAATTTTCTGTTCTTTAAATTTATCAAGGACACCATGAGACTTTGCAATTTCTCCATAGCTCTTACCAGAATTATGTTCTTTCTTAATTTCTTCTATTGTTTTACCTGTTAGTTCTGATAAAACCCCAGCTGGATGTTGAAGTGAAATTGCATTTGCATATTTAAAATTGAAGCATATAAGTAATACCACAGTAAAAAACCCAATTTTCTTTAGATGATTTTTCATAAAACCTATCCTTTCCAATTAATTTCTTACTTAGTATTCCATTAATTATAAAATTTATACATACTTTATAAGTTTATCCTCTTTAACTAATTTAAATCCAACACTTTTATAAAATTCCACAAGCTTTTCATTATTAGCTCTTAACGAAATCTTTTTAAGCTCCTCTTCTTCTGCAATCTCAATAATTCTATTTAATAATAAATTACTTAGCCCTCTTCCTCTCCTACTTCTATCAATAATTATATTTGAAAGATATAACTCATCTCGTTCACATTCATTATCAAAATAGTAGTAAATAGCTAAACAACTTAGGGAAATCTTTTTTATTATTCCTTTTTGCATAGGCATTAGTTTCAAATCTGCCTTTAGTGTTTGACTCTTTAATTTATCTCCTCTTAAAAACAATGAAATGCCTATAACATTCTCATCCTCCTCAAGAGAAATAATATTATTATAACTAAACCTATTATCTTCCTCTTTAATCAAAGTAATCAATCTCTCTAAATGTTCTTCCTTACTTCCTTTTCCCCACTCTTCATCCGGATATTTTTCTGTTTCATATATAAGTTTAGCTATTACATTTGCATCTTCCCTTTTTGCTTTTCTGACTGTTAGTTTATTCAATATCCCAGCCCTTTCCTATTCTACTCTGTTTCTAATTTCCCCTCTATAAAAGGCTCTTATATTCTCTAATAAATCTGTAAATAATCTCTCTCTAGCCTCTTCACTAGCCCAAGCAATATGAGGAGTCATTATTAACTTTTCTTTATTTCCAACCTTTAAAAGTGGATTATCCGCCTTAATTGGCTCTACCTCAAACACATCTAAGGCAGCTCCCCCAATTAAGTTTTCATTTAATGCCTTAGCTAAATCCTCATCTACAACTATAGGCCCTCTTCCCATATTTACAAGAACAGCATCTCTTTTCATCTTTTTAAATGCTTCATAATTCATAATCTTATTTGTATTTTCATTTAATGGAGCATGTATTGAAATTATATCTGCTCTTTCTAATAACTCTTCAAAATCTACTCTTTCATAATCACTTGTAGAATTTTTTCCTGAAGTTGAATAATAAATTACCTTAGCTCCAAAAGCCTCTGCAACCTTAGCTACCCCTCTTCCAATATTACCAAGACCAATTATTCCATAAGTTTTTCCACAAATATCTCTAAATGGTCTATCAAGGTTTGTGAATATATCTGATGTTGCATAATTTCCACTCTTTACATAGGTATCATAAAAGCTTAAGTTATCATATAAATGTAAAAGAGTTGAGAAAGTGTGTTGTACCACTGTTGGTGTTGAATACCCAGCAACATTTGTAACTGCTATATTATTTTCCTTTGCATATTTTATATCAATATTATTAAAACCGGTTGCCATTTCACATATTAGTTCAAGATTTTTACATCCTTTAAGGTTATCTTCATTTAAAACAACCTTATTAGTTAGAACAATGTGTGCATCCTTTATTCTATTTGCTACTTCTTCTTTATTTGTTGTGGAGTAATATGTAACCTCTCCAAACTCATTTAATCTATTAAAATCAATATTTCCTAAAGTTTTTCCATCTAAAACAACTATATTTTTCATAAAATTCTCCTTTCTTACAAAAACTAATTTATATATATTTTATCACAATAAAATACTAATTAAAACGGAGGACTTATATGTATGATATTTTAATAATTGGAGCTGGTGTAATTGGTGCTTCAATTGCTAGAGAACTTTCTAAATATGAACTTAATATATGTGTACTTGAAAAAAGCTATGATGTTGCAAATGGCACTAGTAAAGCTAATAGTGGAATTATCCACGCTGGCTTTGATGCTTCTCCTAATAGTCTTAAGGGCAAATTAAATGCTCTAGGTAATTCTATGTTTGATTCACTTCAAAAAGAGCTTCACTTCCCCTTTAGACGAAATGGCTCCCTTGTTCTTGGTTTTTCTAAAGAAGATAAAGAAAAACTTCAAGAATTAATTATCAAAGGTGAAAAAAATGGAGTACCAAACTTAAAACTTCTACATAAAGATGAAATACTTAAACTTGAACCAAATATCAATCAAGATGTGAAATATGCACTTTATGCTCCCTCTGGAGGAATAATTTGCCCTTATGAGTTTACCATAGCCCTTTGTGAAAACGCCTTTGAAAATGGAGTTGAATTTAAGCTTAATCATGAAGTTACAAATATTATAAAGAATAATGAACATTTTTATGTGTATTGCAATGAAAAAGAGTTTAAGTGTAAATACTTAATAAATGCTGCTGGAGTTCACAGTGATGATATTAATAATCTCCTATCTAAAAACAAGCTTAAAGTCACTGGAAGACGTGGAGAATACTGCCTTTTTGATAAAATTGCTGGTTCACTTGTAACCTCAACTATTTTTCAACTTCCAACTAAGCTTGGAAAAGGTGTTTTAGTTACCCAAACTGTAGATGGGAATCTTCTAGTTGGTCCTACAGCATTAGATGATGAGGATAAAGAAAATATTAAAACTACCTTTGATGGAATACATGGACTACTTGAAAAAGGAAAAGAAACCTTAAAATCACTTCCAACTAACAGAATAATTACATCTTTTAGTGGAATGAGAGCTCATCTAACCACAGATGACTTCATTATTGAGGAATGTGATGATGTTAAAAACTTCTTTAATGCAGCTGGAATTGAATCTCCTGGCCTTTCCTCTGCCCCAGCTATTGCAGTTTTAATTAGAGATTTACTTTCTAAAAAAACTCCACTTAAGGAAAAGAAAAATTTTAATCCTTATAGAAAAGAAATTCCAAGAGTAAGAGTTATGAGTAATCAAAAAAGAAAAGAATTAATTGCTTCAAATCCTTTATATGGTCATATAGTTTGTAGATGTGAAATGGTTAGTGAAGGTGAAATTAGAGAAAGTATTAAAAGATCATTAGGCGCAACTACTGTTGATGGTGTTAAGCTTAGAACTAGGGCCTCTATGGGTGGCTGTCAAGGAGGATTTTGCACTCCACTTATTGTTAAAATTTTAAGTGAAGAACTTGGAATACCAATAACAGAAGTAAAGAAATCCTGTGAAAAATCAACTCTACTTGTTGGTGAAATTAAAGAGGGATTTTAGGAGGGTATTATGAGAAATGTTGATTTAGCAATCATTGGAGGAGGTCCTGCTGGTCTTGCAGCTGCTTGCTCTGCTTATGAAAATGGAGTAAAAAATATATTAATTTTAGAACGTGATGAACATTTAGGCGGAATTTTAAATCAGTGCATACACAATGGTTTTGGTCTTCATACATTTAAAGAAGAATTAACTGGACCTGAATATGCTCACAAATTTATAAAAAAGATAAAAGAATATAAAATTGAATATAAATTAAAAACCACAGCTATTGATATTACTCAAGAAAAAATTATTACAGCTTTAAATTCTGAAGATGGTGTTTTAGAGATTCATGCAAAGGCTATTATTCTTGCTATGGGCTGTAGAGAGCGTCCTAGAGGAGCAATAAACATTCCTGGTGATAGATGTTCTGGAATTTTCACAGCTGGAACGGCTCAAGCCTTTGTCAATCTTTATGGATATCTTCCTGGTAAAGAGGTTGTAATTTTAGGTTCTGGTGATATTGGACTTATTATGGCCAGAAGATTAACTTTTGAAGGATCAAAAGTTAAGTGTGTAGTTGAATTAATGAATTATTCTAATGGACTCAAAAGAAATATTGTTCAATGCCTTGAAGACTATAATATTCCCCTTCTTCTTTCTCATACAATAACAGAAATTCATGGAAAGGAAAGATTAGAAGGCATTACAATTTCAAAGGTTGATGAAGCTAAAATTCCTATTAAAGGTAGTGAGGAATATATAACTTGCGATACACTACTTTTATCCGTTGGATTAATTCCTGATAATTCACTTAGTTTAAAGGCTGGAGTTTCCATCTCCCCTATTACTGGAGGCGCAATTGTGGATGAAAGTATGAAAACTAACATAAATGGAGTTTTCTCCTGTGGAAATGTTCTTCATGTTCATGACTTAGTTGACCATGTTACTGAAGAGAGCTATAAAGCGGGACTTTCAGCTTCTAAATATATTAATGGAGAAATTACAACTTCTAAAGGAGTATCTATATCTGCAAAAGAAAAGATACGATACACAGTTCCCTCTTCCGTATGTCCAAATAACCTTACAAGCTTTTTAGAAGTTAGATTTAGAGTATCTGCCCAACTTAAAAATGCTACTATTGCCGTTTATTTTGATGATGAGAAGGTTTTAGAAAAGAAAAAGGCTGTATTACTTCCAGCTGAAATGGAATGCTTAAAAATCCCTCTAAAGCTTTTTGAGGAGCATCCTAATATCAAGAACATCACAATTTCCACTGAGGAGGGATAGAATGGAAAATAAAGAATTAACCTGTATCGGTTGTCCTAAAGGATGTCACTTAACAGTTTCTATTGAAAATAATGAAGTTTTAGAAGTTAAAGGATTTTCTTGCAAGGTTGGAGAGGAATACGGAAAGACTGAATGCACTAACCCAACTCGTATTGTTACTTCTATTATTAAGGTTACTAATGGAGAGGTTCCTATGGTTCCTTGTAAAACATCCTCTCCTATTCCTAAAAATAAAATATTTGAAGTTTTAAAAGAAATTAAGCCACTTACTGTTAATGCTCCTATTTCTATTGGAGATATTTTAATAGAAAATGTTTGTAATACCAATTCAAATATAATTGCTACACGAGAAATTAAAGTAAAATCCACTTAAAAACATTTTGTATATATAACTTGAACTCTAGAAAAAATTATTTTCTAGAGTTCTTAATAATTAATTATTTATATATGCATAAATAAGCTTTATTGTATTTTCAATAGCATTATAATGAGTTCTCTCCATTCCATGTGATGCATGAACTCCTGGCCCAATTAAAGCCCCTCTAATATTATTTCCAGCTCTTAAAGCCGCACCAACATCTGACCCATACATTGGGTAAATATCAACAACATAGTTTAAGTCATTCTTCTTTGAAAGACTAACTAAGTCAGTTACCATATTATAGTCATAAGGCCCTCCAGAATCCTTTGCACAAATACTCACATCATATTCTGTACAACTTAAATCATCACCAATACAGCCCATATCAACAGCAATCAGCTCTGTTATATCATCTGGTAAATATGATGCTCCATGTCCAACCTCTTCATATGTTGAAATAAATATTTTAGTTGTATATTTAGGAGTTATATTTTCTCTCTTTAAAAGCTCAAGTAACCCCATTAAAGCAGCTACACTTCCCTTATCATCAATAAATCTAGATTTAATAAATCCACTTTCAGTAATAGTTGTTTTTGGATCTATAAAAATGAAGTCACCTGGTGCAATTCCTAAAGCTTCTACATCAGCCTTTGATTTAACAACCTCATCAATTCTAATCTCCATATTTTCTGGAGTTCTTGCCTTTGATTTTGCATCCTCAAAAACATGAGCTGCTGGACTTGTACTTAGGAATGTTCCTTCATAAATTTGTCCTTCTCTTGTTCTAATTTTACAATATTCACTATCAAGTGTAGGTACAATTGGTCCTCCAAGCAAAGTAAATTTTAATGTTCCCTTTGGTGTTATACTTCTAACCATTGCCCCTAAGGTGTCAACATGAGCACTTAACCCAATTACCTTCTCATTTGATGCACCAGGCACAGTTATTATTCCACACCCTTTTCTATTCTTTTCAAAAGAATATCCATATTCCTTTGAATATTCCTCTATCATATCCATAATCTCAAAACAAAATCCTGTTGGGCTATTGAATTCTAATAACTCTTTTGCTCTCTTTAGTACATGCTCTTTATTTACCTTTATATCCATGTTTTCCTCCTTATACCTTGTAAATGTTTTTCTAATTATAGCAAAACAATATTATTTTTTCAATAAATCCTACCATCGCAATGAAAAATTTGTAAAATATTAAGTTACATAATTTAATACTGTAATGGAATATTTGTCTCACTTCTTAAATATGCTATAAGGTAAATTTAATTTATTAGGAGGAAAAAGAAATGGCTAAAAATAAAAGAGGTAAATATGTTAAAAAAATTGTTAATTGGAGAGGTACATGCCCTCTATGTAGCAGAACAGGTGTTAAGCTTCTTTGGGATAAAGAATCAAAAAAGGTATGCAAAAGATGTGGTGCTAAAATTAAAAAGAGAAGATAATTTTATTTTACAATACACACTTTAAAATTTTTAAGGTGTGTATTTATTTTTTTATTAATCAAACCCTCACTTTTTTCTCACTCTCCCATTTTAAAAGCATTATTATTAATATAATATTAAATCACATCTATTTTTCCATATTAATTTAAATATTAAGAATAATTGATTTTTTGTTGTAATCCCTTTATATTTAATAAAAAAGCAATTTATTTTGTTTATACATAGGAGGAAATTTCATGAGTTTAAAATCTAGAAAAATAGCTATTATCGGAACGGGATTAGTAGGGTCAAGCTGTGCCTTTTCTCTTGTAAATCAATGTGTTTGTGATGAAATCTTAATGATTGATATTGATGAAGAAAGAGCAAAAGGTGAAGCATGGGATTTAACTCATGGCGTTGAATTCATGTCTCAAAGAACAAAAATAAGAAACGGAAAATACTCTGAATGTGGTGACGTTGATGTTGTTATTATTACTGCTGGTGCTCCCCCAAAACCTGGACAAACTAGACTTGATACCTTAGGAATTAGCGCAAAAATTTGTAATTCAATAGTTACTCCTATTATGGAATCTGGTTTTAATGGCTTCTTTGTAGTAGCATCAAACCCTGTTGATATAATAGCCTATCACGTTTGGAAACTTTCAGGACTACCAAAAAATCAAGTTATTGGAACTGGTACAACTATTGATAGTTCAAGACTTAAAAATCTTTTATCTGAGCACTTAGACGGAATAGATACAAGATCAATTCATGCATATTCAATGGGTGAACATGGTGATTCTCAAATGGTTCCATGGTCAAACGTTAATATTGCTGGTAAATCATTCTTAAAAATGAGAGAAGAAAATAAAAAATTAGCTTCATTAAATTTAGATAAAATAGTTCAAAAAACAGCATTAGCTGGATGGGAAATCTATGAAAGAAAAGGAACTACCTATTATGGTATAGCTTCTTCTACTGTTGGTATAATTAAATCTATTTTCCATGATGAAAAGAAGATTTTACCTGTTTCTGCCCTTTTAGAAGGAGAATACAATGAAGAGAATGTTTATTGTGGAGTACCAACTATAATTGGGAAAAATGGAGCTGAAAAAGTAATAGAAATTGATATGACAGAAGAAGAAACTTCAAAATTTAAAAATTCCTTAAACATTTTAAGAAATTATATGTCTACAATTGGATATTAGTACAAATGCAGTTATGAGTACCCTCATAGCTGCTTTTTTATTTTATTATTCTACTATGAAAATATTTTAATTTTAGTAATTTATTGATAATATTTAAATTTATTCATTTATTTTACATTTAAGTGTTGATTAACCATTATTTGTGTGTTAATATTTACCTATCGTTAAATTAGAAAGGTGGTATAAAAGATGACATTTCAAACATTTGTAAGATTTATAAGAAAAAACTTATTAACAAAACTTCTTTATCTTTATTCATCTGCTATGCCTCAAGCTCAGGGTATTTCCTGCTAACCTATTTAACGTATTAAAATAGGCTTTTTGTGCACAGTTGAATGACTGTGCCTTTTTTTGTATAAAAAAGCAAAACTTAAAAGGGGGGATATAAAAATGGAATTAATCAAAATCTACATGACAAAACACTGGAAGTATCTACTCTTTCCAGTAATCGCAATGTTTTTTGTAATAGGAATTGATGCTTCACTTCCTTATCTTCAAAAGATATTTTTTGATAGCATATTGCTAAAAAAAGATTCATCCTTATTGTTAACCTTCATTTTAGTGTATGTAGGGGTTACATTAACAAGAAGTATTATGGGATACTTTAAAGAATTCATGTTTGATGTATTTTCTTTAAGAGTATCAAGAGAGATTAGAATGGATCTTTATAAAAAATTTCAAAGCTTTGAATTTGCTTATTTTGATAAAAACAATACTGGGGAGCTTTTATCAAGAATAAGTGAAGATGTTGATGTTGTTTGGGAAACAATAGCCTATGGATTTAGACTTTTAATTGAAGGAATTATACTTTTTATTATTTCAGCATACTTAATGACTACATTAAGTCCTTCATTAACATTTGTTTGTATAATAGTACTCCTTCCAATTTCAATTCTAAGCATAGTTGTTGAAAAGAAATTTTGGGATGTTTATTCAAGAATTTCAGATCAAACTGCTGAAATAAATTCAACAGCTCAACAAGATATCTCTGGAATTAGACTTGTTAAAGCCTTTGCTAGAGAAAGATATGAGATATCAAAATTTTTAAAAGTAAATAAACAACTATTTAATCTTAACCTAGAACAAGCAAAAATAGTTTCTAATTTTGTTCCCACTATAGAATTTCTAACAAACTTAGCTCCTATTGCCATGATTCTTTATGGTGGATATTTAACAATGAATGGACAACTTACAATTGGTACTCTTGTTGCATTTTCAAGCTACATATTAAATCTAGCTTGGTGCGTAAGAATGCTTGGTGGAATGCTTAATCTACTTTCTCAAAACAAAGCCTCAATGGGCAAAATTTTAACAATATTAAAAAGAGAAAGTAAAATTTCTTCAAAACCTAACGCTTACAAACCAACAGAATTTAAAGGAAATATTGAGTTTAAAAATGTTTCCTTTGCTTATAATTCTGAAGTTGTACTAAAAAACATCAACTTAAAAATACCAATGGGAACTACAGTTGCATTAATGGGTCCAACAGGTTCAGGAAAAAGTACTCTTCTTTCCCTTATAGGACGTTATTATGATGTTACTGAGGGGGAAATATTAGTTGATGGTATTAATATTAAGGATTGGGATTTAGGAGTCTTAAGAGATTATATGGGAGTTGTCTTCCAAGAAACATTCCTATTTTCAGATACAATTAAGGAAAATATTTTATTTGGACAAGATAAATCTGAAGAAGAATTAATAAAAGCTAGTGAAGATGCATGTGCTCTTGGTTTCATAAATGATATTGAAGAAGGATTTGATACAGTAATTGGAGAAAGAGGACTTGGTCTTTCAGGTGGTCAAAAACAAAGACTTGCTATTGCTAGAGCTTTAGTTAAGAATTCTAAAATATTAGTTTTAGATGATTCAACCTCTGCACTTGATATGGAAACAGAATATAAGGTTCTTGGTGCCTTAAAGAAAAATGATAGTTATGATTTTACCACCTTTATAGTAGCCCACAGAATTTCTGGGGTAAAGGATGCAGACCTTATTTTATTCATGAGAGATGGTGAAATTGTTGAAAAAGGAACTCACTATGAACTATTAGAAAAACAAGGTGAGTACCATAAAATTTATCTTCATCAGTTTGGAGATTATGAATATCTAGTAAAGGAGGGATTATTAAATGAATAAAACTCAAACTCTAAAAAGATTAGCCTCCTATTTAAAACCCTATAAATATAAAGCCTTATTTGTAATAACTCTATTATTATTTGTTATGGGGACAAACACCCTAACCCCTTATTTAATGAAGGTATCCATAGATAATTATGTAGCTAACACTGATATTAATGGATTACTTGGTATATGTGGTGTATTGGTACTCCTAAACATTTTAACAATGTCTATATCTAAAATTAGAATTGTTGCAATGAGTAAGGTTACAAATAGCATTTTAATTGATATTAGAAATGAATTATATACTCATATTCAAGGATTAAGCTTTACCTTCTTTGATAATAAACCAGTTGGAAAAATTATTTCAAGAATTGTTGGGGATGTTAATGCTCTTCAAAATCTATTAAATAACAGTATAGTAAATTTAATTCCAAATCTTTTTACTGTTACTTTAGTATTGATAATGATGGTATTCTTAAATCCAGCCTTAACATTAATTTGTATTACTGTACTTCCAATTTTACTTGGAGCAATGTTTTACATTGAAGTTAAGGCACATAAGTTATGGAAAACCTATAGAGATGCGAGATCTGCTCTAATTGGATATACTCATGAAAGTCTTTCTGGAATGAAGGTAGTTCAAGGCTTTAGTAATGAAGGTTATTCTTTTAAAAAATATCTTTCACATTTAGATGCTCATAGGGATGGATTTTTAACAGCAGTTAGATTTCAAGATTATTTCTGGCCATGTGTTGATGTAACAAGTGGACTTGGAAGCTTAGTAGTTCTAGTCGGAGGATATTATTTAGTTAACACTTCTGGAAGTGTTTCACTTGGTACACTAATGGCATTCTTAATGTATGTTGGTATGCTTTGGAGACCTATTATGAACTTAGCCTCCTTCTATAATGCATTTATTACTAATCTATCTGCTGGCGAAAGAATTTTTGGAATCCTAGATACTCCATTTGAGAAGAATGAAGAAAGCGCTAAAAAGCTTCCATCAATTAAAGGTGATATAGAATTTAAGGATGTTACCTTCTCATACACAGAAGATGGAATGGCCGCTCTTAAAGATACATCATTTAAAATTAATGCAGGTGAAAAAATTGCCCTAGTTGGTGAAACTGGTGCTGGTAAAACTACAATCACTTCATTAATTAGTAAGTTCTATACTCAAAATAAGGGAAGCATTTTAATTGATGGTATGGATATTACAAATGTAAATCTTGAAAGCTTAAGAAGTCAAATGGGTATAATGCTTCAAGACTCATTCCTATTCTCATCTTCTGTTAAAGAGAATATTAAGTATGGTAAACTAGATGCTACAGATGAAGAGATTATTGAGGCGTGCAAAGCTGTAAATGCCCATGATTTTATTTCAAAGCTTGAGGATGGTTATGATACAAATGTTAATGAAAGAGGTTCTAGATTATCTCTTGGCCAACGTCAATTATTAGCCTTTGCGAGAACATTAATTTCTAACCCTAAAATTTTAATCCTTGATGAAGCAACAGCAAATATCGATACTGAAACTGAACTACTTGTTCAAAAAGGTATTAAAAAGCTAATGGAAGGAAGAACTTCTATTGTTATTGCTCATAGACTTTCAACTATTAGAGATTGTGATAAAATCTTTGTACTGTCTCAAGGTGAAATTGTTGAAAGTGGTAATCATGAAGAGCTTTTAGCAAAAAAGGGTTACTATTATAACCTTTATATAGCTCAATATAGCTTCTTAAATGATGAATTAAGCTTAGCTTAAAATAAAACAGGTTGTCTCACACGTAGACAACCTGTTTTTTAACGCCTTTTTTTATGGCCACTTTTTCTATTTATTCCTGCACTTAAGGACATTTTTCTATTATCCTCTTTTATTTGGAGAAAACCAATATATATTATTGCAACTATTGGCAACAAATATCCCACTGCAATTAAATATTCAACAGCTCCATTGTTGAAATTTAACTTTAAGGCATTTGATAAAATTTTAATTCCCTCACTTATAACAAGCAAATTAAAACCAACTCTATATTCAAAGCTAAAATCCTCACCATATTCAATTCCTGTTATATATAAATATACAGCTATCATTAAAAGAATTTGAATCACACCAAAAACTAGTAACCCTTCTATATTTAAAAATTTAGCACCTATATAATTTTCCAAAAATATTAATACTACCGTTAATACTATTGAGAAAACCCACGATATTTTAAAACTTGTGTTATTATTTTTTAACAACCATAACCCAAATATAGCTAATA
>JBOFQV010000005.1:0-1333 GCA_051650705.1 Clostridium sp. | reverse complement strand
GAAAAATACTTATCACCTTGTATCCATGCCCCTGTAAAAAATGTATTATCTTTATTCTTAAATATGTATGGACATAAGCTTTCCTTTGCAATAATATAATCCTCTGTATCTATACCAAAATCCTCTAAAAGATTGGCAACACCACAAAAGGAGCAAGAATCATTAAAAGTTTTATATTTCATAATATCACCCCATATATGTTTTCTATAAAAGATTTAATATTCCTTTAACTAAGAATTGTTGCAGAGATAAAGTTTTATCTTTATAATCAGGGTATAAATTTTTGTGAGGTGAAATTATGAGTAGAGTTGCTTTAGTTACTGGTGCAGCTGGTGGAATTGGATATCATATTGCAATAGGGTTTGCTAGAAAAGGGTATAAGGTTATTGGTACTGATAAAATAGATGGGAAATTTGATGAGGAAAAAATTGAGTTTATAAAGATGGATTTAAATTCTGAGGAGGAAATTTCAAGAGTTTTTGAGGATGTTAAGAATAGATATGGAGGAATTCATGTTCTTATCAATAATGGAGCAATAAGTAATTTTAATAAATCAATTTTTGAAATATCAACTGAAGAATTTGATGAGGTTATTTCAGTTAATTTAAGGGGAGCATTTATTTGCTCTAAGGAGTTTGTTAAGCATAATAGTGGGGAAGAATACGGAAGAATTGTTAATATTGCTTCTACAAGGTGGAATCAAAATGAGGAGAATTGGGAGGCATATGGAGCTTCAAAAGGGGGGCTTGTTTCCTTAACTAATACTATGGCAATATCTTTAAGTAATACAAATATTACTGTTAATGCAATAAGTCCTGGATGGATTCAGGTAAATAATTATGATGAGCTTACTGTGGAGGAGCATAAACTGCACCCATCAGGAAGAGTGGGGAAACCAAGAGATATTGTTAATACTTGTCTATTTTTGTGTCATGAGGAAAATGATTTTATTAATGGAGCAAATTTAGTAGTAGATGGTGGTATGAGTAAGAAAATGATATATAGATAAATCTTAATTAAAGAGCACACAGGGATAAAAGTTTTTCTTCCTTACTCCAGTCGGCAAGCTCCTAGTCGACGTCATAAAAACTTTTACCCCTATTTATGTTTCTTAATTAAATTTAAGTTTATAGGTATTGATTGAATTTAGCAGAGGTTACTATTTAATAGTAACCTCTTCTTTTATTATTGAACTTTTTATAAGAAAACACACTTCAATCACACAATAAATGTATTATTATGGAAATTCCTATTGAAAGTTTGTATGGAATAATATACCATTTATATTAAGGGTAATGTTTACATTATCTAATATATTTAAGAAGGGGGAATT
>JBOFQV010000004.1:0-3673 GCA_051650705.1 Clostridium sp. | reverse complement strand
TTAGTTAATACATAAAACTGTCCCTCTTTACCATCATCAACTCTAACAGAATAATCTCCTTCAATAATTCTTTCTAATGACTTATTTAATTTATTAACTCCCCCATAAAACTCCCTATAAGATAGAAATTCCTTAATACCCATTATTAAAATCATAATTAGAATTGAAAGAATAATAATATTTAATCCCCCACCAACTAAATCAGTATTCTTATACATAGTATCTTTTGAATACCCATAGCCTTCTAATATCTTTTTTCCTTCACTAATTAATTCATCACTAGTATTTCCCTTAGTCACAACTGAAACTACTTTCTTCATAGCCTCACTATCAATTCTATTTAATGCACCAATTATAGTAGCCTCTTCATTTAACAGTTGCTCATGAACCTTACTAACACCAAAATTATAAGCACATAAACTTGTAATAGTAATTAAAACACTTGTTATTATCAAGTATAAAATAGACTTCTTTACTTGATGATTCTGAAATATATTAACCATCCCAATCTCCTCTCACTAATTCCACTTGTACCCTATTCCTCTTAATGTCTTTATATACTTTGGTTCCTTTGAATCATCCTCTATCTTTTCTCTTATTCTTCTTATATAAACAGACAGCGTATTATTATCCACAAACTCACCATCAATATCCCATAGTTTGTGGATAATTTGTTCTCTACTCATTACTTTTTGTGGATTACTCATAAAAATAATAAGAAGCTTATACTCAACACCCGTTAATAATATCTCTTCTCCTCTTTTAAATAACTTTGCCTTATCCTTATCTAAAATAATATCACCAGAAACAAGCTTACTTCCCTCATCATTTTTGCCCATTCTTCTTAAAACAGCCTTAATTCTAGATGTTAATTCCCTTATTCTAATTGGTTTTGTAATATAATCATCAGCTCCCAAATCAAAGGCTAAAACAACATTAACCTCCTCATCCACAGCAGTTAAAAATATAATAGGAGTTTGATTTCTCTCCCTTACATATTTACAAAAATCATATCCACTACCATCTGGCAAGGTTAAATCTAATAATATTAAATCTATATCTCCATTATCATCAAATCTATTCTTACTTTCCTCTATTGTTTCTCCCTTTAAAACTGTGTACCCTTCACTTCTTAATGCATATTCAACTCCCAATGCTAATTGTTTATCATCCTCAACCAATAAAATTTTACCCATTATATTCTCCTAACTCCCAATTAACAATCCTCTGCTAACCTGTATATTCTTAACATTATTGTAATATAAAGCACTAATACAGTAAATATTATATTGATATACTCACTTTAATTATATTTTTTACATATCATACTATTGTAGAAATTTATTGAAAGGAGTACTTTTATGCAAAATATTAACGAAGGTAAATATAAAGGTATTGATATAAGTAATTGGCAAGGTAATGTTGACTTTGTTGGTGTTAAAAATTCTGGAATAGAAGTTGTTTATATGAAGGCAACAGAAGGTACAACCTATGTTGATGTTAAACTTTCAAGAAATTATAGTGGTGCAAAATCACAAGGATTAAAAACAGGATTTTATCACTTTTTTAGACCTCAAAATGAAGATAACACATTGGCACAAGCACAGTTTTTTGCAAATGCTATAAAAGATAAACCTTGTGAATGTAAGCCAGCACTTGATTTAGAGGTTACAGGAGGACTCGGTAGTGAGTATTTGTCTAAATTAGCTGATATGTTTATGAAAGAAGTAAAAAGATTAACTGGTATGGATTGTGTATTATACACATATACCTATTTTGCAAGAACAAATATTACTTCTCTTTTATCAAGTTATCCTCTATGGATTGCAAATTATGGTGTTGAAACCCCAGGAAATAATCCTCTATGGAACTCATGGGTTGGCTTCCAATACTCCTCTTCTGGCTATGTAACAGGTATTGTCGGTCATTGCGATCTAGATGTATTTATGGATGGAATTTTCATTGGTGATGTTATGAAACCAGTTATTCCTCCATCAGTTCCTCCAAGTGATAATTATATTTATTATGTTGTTCAAAATGGAGATACCTTAAGTGGTATTGCTGAAAAATATGGCACTACTGTTGGTATTCTATCAACATTAAATGGAATATCTAATACTAATTTAATTTTTGTTGGGCAGGTTATTAAAGTTCCATCTTCTTCTCCATCTACTCCACCAACAAATGCTAAATACTATACTGTTAGATATGGAGATACTTTAAGTGGCATTGCTGAAAAATATGGCACTACTGTAGATGCTATTGCTTCATTAAACGGAATATCAGATCCAAATTTAATCCATGTGGGCCAAATTTTAAAAATACCATCATCATCTGGCTCATCACCAGCACCATCTCCATCCCCTGTTTACTATACAGTAAAATCTGGAGATACTCTAAGTGGTATTGCTGAAAGATATGGTACTACAGTTCAAAAACTTGTATCTTTAAATGGTATTTCAAATCCTAACCTTATTTATCCTGGTCAAAAACTGATAATTTCAACTTCAGTTTATAAAAGCTACGTTGTAAAAGCTGGAGATAACTTAAGTGGTATTGCTTCAATGTTAGGTACAACAATATCTAATCTTGTTTCATTAAATAATATTTCAAATCCTAATTCAATTTTTCCAGGACAAGTTTTAAAATATTAATTTTTAATGGGGTGTATAATCACTATACACCCCATTTTTTAATTAAATTTTATAAAAATCTTAGATAATACTGAATAAAGTATATTTACAACACCAATCATAATAAAAGCCAAGTTTAACCCAATCATATCTCCAATAAATCCTACACAAGGAAATAATATAATCATTCCTAATGAAAACATCATACTTTCAACCGAAATTATAGTAGCTCTTTGTTCTGAAGGAATTATTGAATTTATTTTATTAGAGCTTATTGGATATAAAATCGCAGTAAAAAATCCTAAAGATAAAAACCCAAAAAGCTTTAAATAGCCATCTCCCAGACCTAAAACCAATATTGAAGCTCCCATAAACATAGGAACAATGTAAAACGCACTTTCCTTGAAACAATTTTGTATTTTTTCACTAAGTATCGCTCCAATAGCTGATACTAGCCCATTAATTAAAAATATTATAGCTATATTAAATCTGCTAACTCCCATATCACTAAATAGTTGTTGCCCATAAAAATAAGCAGTTGTTGAAAATGTACATATACAAGGAATATAAATTAATATTCCTCTCAAAAGCTTGTTTTCTTTTAAAATTATCAGACTATCTATAAAATGTCCTTTTATTGATATTTTTTCTTTTTTATCTATTATCTTAACCTCTTTAAACATAAATGATATACCTAGAGCAAAAATCCCCATTAATATTGCTACAGTATAGCTTATACTAAAGCTTTTTTCAGATAAAGCCCCTCCAATAAATACTGCTAAACTTTGTGCAATTTCAATGATTAAATTTAATCTTCCATTAATTTTAGTATATTTATCTTCTCTACTAGTTGCCTTTAAACTATCATAAATCAAAGCTTCTTCAGAACCTGAATTTAAATTGTAACTCAATGCACTAATTATAAATCCAATCGCAAATCCTAAAAAGCAATTAGACATAAGCATTATTATACTTGAAATAATTGAACATACTCTTCCTATAATAATAACTTTTTTTCTTCCCATTAAATCAGCTAAAGC
>JBOFQV010000003.1:0-2541 GCA_051650705.1 Clostridium sp. | reverse complement strand
TTATAGATGCACTGATTTCCCTATTGATCAAAAACCTAGTAAGTCATTAATATCAATCTACACCTGTAATTGTCCTAATATTAAACCTAAAGGAGAAATATACAGTCTCAATATAGACCAAATACCATCAATAAAGCATTGTACTTTTGTTGTTCCTCCTTATAACAATGTTCCACTAGAGCCTTTAAATGGTATTTTTATTCCTCCTGGAGCATTGCATATAATAAAATACTCCTCATTAATACCAAATAAGACTGCATTAGTTACTGAAACCTTTGGATGGTTGGAAACACCACTATCCTAAGGTATTAAATAATATGTACAAACTAATAGCCAGAAAACTTCTGGCTAAATTCTATTTAAAGAAGTTCTTCTTTTTAAAATAAATTATTTCAAATATTATAATAGTTAAGGTTAGAAATGCTGCAATTAGGAAACCAAAGCTATTTTTCAAAAGTGGCATGTCCTCAAAGTTCATTCCAAAGATACCTGAAACTATAGTAAGTGGCAAACTTATTACTGTAATTATGGTTAGTAGTTGCATTGTTTTATTCATTTTGTTTGATTGAACAGAGTTATATATATCTACACAAGCGAATATGGAAGACTCAACATTTTCTACCAAGTTCATTGTGTTATCCAAAACAAACTGTACCTTATCATAAATGAATACATCACTAAATTCATTATCCAAGTATGATAGCATTGATTTATAATAGGTTGTATATCTTTTAATTAGCGAAACCTGCTTTTTAAGCCTTAAAATATTTTTTGTATCATTTTCCTCTTCATCAACAAACCTTTGAAAAAGTTCATCTATTTGCTCCTCTACTTCAAGTAAATCCTCAATGTATTTTAAACAGAAATATTCTAATAAATAAAGAATCAAATCCTTACTATCAATTGAACCATGTAAATATATCTTTTCATTTAGGAACTCTACAAATTCTTCTCCCTCATATCCAAGAATACATTCACTATTTTTTAAAATCCCCTTAATCATTCTCTTTTCCTTATTTTCAATTGTAGGTATTTTAAGATATATATTGTTGTTGCTTTTTATTACTATATCATTTCTAAAGTTATTTATTTTATACTTGTTAAAGTCAAGCTCCATTGAGGATGCATGAAGGTATCCTACCTTTTCACTTTCATTGTTTCTTTTTTCATTTTCTGATGAATTAATTATTTTATTTTTATATACTATTATTCCCATTCATTTCCCCTTTAATCTAATATATATATTCTATTTCATTATAATTGTTTTATTTAATCTATTATATAATCGCTTCCCCGAATTCATTATTTATAAATTATTTTCAATAATTGTTTATAAATATTGACTATTTAAAACAAAAAAATACTGTACCAACAGCGTTGATACAGCATCTTTAAAATGTCTTAATTTAATAGTTTTTTTATACCACTTTAATGCCCCACTACGATTAACCAATTAAATCTCTCTCCCTTAACTTAAAAAAATCACCATTTTCTATAAAAAATATTTCAACGAAATTATATAATTCTTTATAAGCTCCATCATAAAAAAAAGAACTCCCTCATTTAACACATCTCTTAAAAATAATCTACCTGATTTTTCATTCAATCTAACTAAATCCACTTGTTCACAAATAGCCTTTTCAAGCTCATATTCTAATTTTAACTCTTCATCTAGAGATATATCCGAAATTATAAATAAATCATAATCTGATCCCTCATGAAAATCCCCTCTAGCTCTACTTCAAAAAAGCCCCATTGCATTAATATTATAAACACAAACACCCCTACTTAAACATTTTAATTTATACTAAGGTTTTAAAACTATATCCATTATCTTTAAAATACTTAATTATTTCTGGAAGAGATTTAACGGTTTCCTCCTTACCATATGTATCATGCATTAATAGAACAACAATTTCCTTACCTTGTGAGCTTTTAATTACCTCTTGAACAAGTTCTGCTGAATTCTTTTTCTTTCCTTCTGCATCCTTTGATAGAGCATTCCAATCGATTGAAACCATATTATTCTCTTTTAAATAGGCATCTAGCTTGTCCATTTCTTTCCATGACATATGCCCTCCAGGACATCTTAAAACTCTTGTAGAAAAATTATCCCCAATTATACTTTTTAGCAATTCATCTGTTTTCTTAAAATCATCAATAAAATTATTTAGATTCAAAATTCTATTTGGATAAAGAATTTTATAATCATGGGAATATGAATGGTTTGCTATAGCATGTCCATCATCAAACTCCCTTTTAACAAGTTCCTTTGCCTTATCTCCCCCACCTTCAATATTCTTCCCTGATAAAAAGAAGGTAGCTTTAACATTTTCTTTTCTTAATATATCTAAAATTTTAGGAGTGTTTGTTGTTGATGTTCCATCATCAAAGGTAAGAAATACTATCTTCTCTCCATTATTACTATAATCACCTTTTTTAAGCTTGTCCCATATAATTGATGCATCATAGGAATATTGCTTTCCTGCACTATTTACCCCAATATAATTTTCTACGACTATCTTTTCCTCTTCTTGTAAA
>JBOFQV010000002.1:0-10120 GCA_051650705.1 Clostridium sp. | reverse complement strand
TAAGAGAGGCTGTAAGGTATTCAAACATAATTTCTGTAGTTTGGGGAGTGTTTATTACTATTGTTTTATTATTTATTGCACCTACTTTAATGAGAGCATTATCTGGTTCAAGTGAAGGGGTTGTTATTGATAATGGGGTAAAGTATATGGTTTGGAATGCACCATTTTTTGCAGTGCTTGGTATTTTGTTAAATTTGAGAAATGCACTACAAGGTATTGGGGAAAAGGTTTTACCACTGGTATCTAGTGTTATTGAGTTCTTTGGTAAGATACTTTTTGTTATTTTATTTATTCCAAGTCTTGAGTATTTTGGGGTTATTATTTGTGAGCCAGTTATTTGGTGTGCTATGTGTATTCAGCTTGCCTATAGCTTTTATAAGAATCCATACATTAAGGCATGTAAGGAGTAATGAATTAAAAATATATGAAAATTTTATAGAAAACTTAAATTTTGAGAAATGGCGTCTAGCCCTTGGTGTATAAGGGGGAGATGCCATTTTGGGTTTAGGATTTATAATATACATAATATAAGAAAAGGATAAGTGGGAACAATGGAGATACGTAGAATTAGAAAATTAGATGAAAAGTATATATAGAGAGTTGGTAAATTAAGATGAGTAATAAAAGGTATCTCTATGGAGACATAGAGATACTTTTTTTGCATCTAAGTAGAAAAAACTTACCACTTACTTATCCAAATTGACCACTTACCTAAAATCCATTTACAGTAAAATATAAAGGGATATAATTAATATTGTGGAGAGTGAAGAGATGAATATACGAATTGAGGTTAATGGGGAAAATCAAGATGATGAAATAATAATAAGATGTAGTGAATTGAATAATGAGGTTAAAAGGATACAGGAGGCAATTGCTGAGGTGTTATCACAAAAAGCTCAAATAAGTTTTTTTAAGAATGAAACTGAATATTATATTTCCTTAGAGGATATTTTGTTTTTTGAAACAGAAGAGGCTACCATAAATGCTCATACCATTAAGGATATGTATCAGGTTAAGTATAAGCTTTATGAGTTAGAGGAGATTTTACCTAAGGAGTTTGTTAGAGTTTCCAAATCCACAATAGTTAATATAAACTACATTCATTCAATAACTAGAAATCTTACTTCATCAAGCATAATTGAATTTAAAAACACACATAAGAAAGTATATGTTTCTAGGCATTATTATAAGCAGTTAAAAGTAAATTTATTAGAAAAGAGGAGATAGTATATGAAAATGGGAAGAGTTTTTTGGGGAAGTTTACTTCTACTAAGTGGAATAGCCCTAATTATAAGCAAAATGGGATTTTTACCAGAGATAAATGTATTTAATTTAGTACTTGGGGTATTTTTATTAGTAATAATGATTAAGAGTGCTTTTTCAGTTAATTTTACAGGGATTTTATTTCCTTTAGCATTCATTTGCATTCTTTATGATGAAAAGCTTGGATTAACAGATATAACTCCATGGCCTGTATTATTTGCAGCGTTACTTGGAAGCATTGGACTTTCATTAATATTTAATAAAAAGCCAAAGAGATTTGAAAAGTATATTTACGATAATAGTACTTTTAAGGTGGAGGATTTTGAAATGGAAGATGAAGGACATTTTAGATTTAGAACATCATTTGGAGATAGTATAAAATATATAAATTCACCATGTTTTGAGCAAGCTAATTTACAGTGTGAGTTTGGTGCTATGAAGGTGTATTTTGATAACACTACTTTATTAAATGGTAAAGGAATAATTAAAATTGATTCTTCTTTTGCAGGTATGGAATTATATATACCTAAAGAGTGGAAGGTTATTGATAATACAAAGGTTGTTTTTGGTGGTGTTGAAGAGAAGAATAGGAATGTTGGGAGTTCAAACAATATTTTAACTTTAGTTGGAAAAGTTAGTTTTGCTGGCGTAGAAATAATATATATTTAAAATTAGGGGCTACCATAAAGGTAGCTCTATTTATTTTGCTTTTAAGTGGTTAATTATGTAAAATAAGGTATATAATTATATAGAGGTAGGATGATAAATATGGGGAAGAAAATTTTACTTATAGAAGATGATGTTATTTTAAAAAAATACATGAAAGAGTACTTAGAGGGATATGATTATTCAGTAGAGACAATAAGTGATTTTAATAATATAAATAAAATTTTATTTGAAGAGAACCATGATTTAATACTTTTGGATATAAATCTTCCTAAATTTGATGGATTCTATTATTTAAATTTGATTAGAAAGAAGTTAAATACTCCAGTTATTATAGTTTCTTCAAGAAGTGAAGAGGGGGAGCAAATAAGAGGAATGGATTTAGGGGCTGATGATTATATAACAAAGCCATTTAGCATTGGAATATTATTATCAAAAATAAATGCTGTTCTTAGAAGAGTAAATATAGTTAAGGAAAGTATTATTGAGTATAAGAATATAAGGTTATATTGTGAGGGCATGAATTTAACAAGCGGAGATGCTAGCATTGACTTATCAAAGAATGAATATAAATTGTTAAAGATATTTCTTGATAATTATGGAAAGGTAATTGAGAGAGAGAAACTTTTAGAAGAGTTATGGGATGAAGAGGAATTTGTTGATGATAATACATTAACAGTAAACATCACAAGATTAAGGAAAAGGTTAAAAGAAAACAATATAGATGTATCTATTGAAACTAAAAGAGGTGTTGGGTATGTCCTTTATTAATTTGATTAGTGTTGTGATTAAAAAGGAGAAGAGTGCAATTTTTTTATATCTGTTAAGTTGTATTTCTATTATGATATTTTACTATTTAATATATGATGAAGCATATATTGGATATCCAACTTTACTGTGTTTATTTTCATTAACAATTTATTTAGTAGTTAAAGTGTGGAATTATAATAAATTTTACAATTTTCTAAAGGAAATAAAGACAAGTCCATCATATAGAATTGATGAAGAAAATGCTTTTGAAGATGTATTTAATGAAATTAGAGAAATACATAATTACTATATTTCAAAAATATATAACCTAGAAAATAAATATGAGGATAGGGAAAAGTTAATAGTTGAATGGATTCATAATATGAAAACTTCAGTAAGTATCATTAATTTAGCAATTGACAAATTACCAGAAAGTGAAGCTAGGAAAGATATAAAAAGTGAAAATGACTTACTTAAAAATAATTTGGAGGGAGCTTTAAATATTTTTAGATTAGATAAGTTTTATAAGGATTATGTTATAGAAGAAATAAACTTAAGAAAATTAGTTAAGGAATGTATCAATTCAGGAAAGCGAAATTTTATTTATTCTAATATATTTCCAGAAGTTAATATACCTGAGAATTACACTGTTTTATCGGATAGAAAATGGTGCAAATATGTTATTGAACAGATAATAAGTAATGCAATAAAGTACTCAGATTATGGACAAAAGGTTTGTTTTTATGCAAATGAAAGAGCTGACAATATTATATTAACCATAAAAGATTCAGGAATTGGAATTAAAAAAGAAGATCTAACTAGGATATTTGATGCCTTTTATACAGGAAGCAATGGGAGAGAAAATAAAAAGTCTAGTGGTATAGGACTTTTTATGTGCAAAACTATTTGTGATAGTTTAAATAATAAAATAAATGTTGAATCTGAGGAACTGAAAGGGACAACTGTTAGTATTACTTTCTTAAAAAAGCCCTAATGTTACAAGGGTGTAAGGTTAGGTAATAAAAATCGATTTTAGAATATTTAGATGGGGTATATACTTTAGATAAAGTTTTGAAAGAGAGGGAATTAACATGAGAATTTTAGAGTGTAGGAAGGTAACAAAGGTTTATGATGCATTTAAAGGAGCAGAGGCAGTTAAGGCCCTAAATAATATGAGCTTTGTTGTGGAAGAAGGAGAATTTTTAGGCGTTATGGGGCCAAGTGGAAGTGGGAAGACTACTCTTTTAAATGTTTTAGCTGGGATAGATAAAGGAACAACAGGGGAAATCTTTATTGATGGAAAAAACATTTTCACTATGAAGAAAGATGATATGGCTATTTTTAGGAGAAATAATATGGGATTTATATTTCAGGATTTTAATCTTTTAGATAGCTTAACTGTAAAAGAAAACATAGCGTTTCCATTAACTTTAGATGGAGTAAAACCAAAAGAAATTGAAAAAAGGGTAAGTAAATTAATAGATTATTTAGAGTTGAAAAATATTCAAAATAGTTATCCTTTTAATATTTCAGGGGGGCAAAAACAAAGAGTTGCCGAGGCAAGAGCATTAATTAAAAATCCTAAAATAATTTTAGCAGATGAACCAACAGGAAATTTAGATTCAAAGTCATCCTCAAATATTATGGAAAGTTTTAAGAAGATTAATGAAGAGAGAAAATCTACTATTGTTATGGTATCACATGATCCATTTGCAGCATCCTTTTGCACAAGAATTATCTTTATTAAGGATGGTAGTATTAAGATTGAAATAAACTCTAATGGAAATAGAAAAGAGTTTTTAGATAAGATAATAGAAGCGCAAATGGTGGTTGGAGGGATGGAGTAATGAACTTTTCTTCAATGATTTTAAAAAATATTAGGTATAATATAAAAAATTATACTGCATATCTTCTTGGAAATAGTATTATACAATGTATTCTATTTATGTTTTTAACTCTAATTTTTAGTTCTAACTTTATGGAAGCTAAAGAATTTGAAAACTACAAAGCAAATTTTATATCGGTTGTTATTTTAATGCTTGCCTTTTCATTAGCTTTTATAATATATACATCCACATCTTTTACAAAATATAGAGGAAAAGAATTTGGAGTTTATTTTACAATTGGACTAACCTCTAAGGAAATAATAAAGATTCTTTGTTATGAAAACTTTATTATATCACTTTTATCTTTTTTTATTTCATCTATAACAGGTAGTATATTTTCTAAGCTGTTTCATATGGGAATAGGAAAAGTGCTTAAAATTAATAATATTGAAATTGAATTTAGTATTAAAGCTTATTTAACTATATTTTTAGTTTCATTTTGTATATTTATTATTATTACAGCATATCAAATTTGGTTTTTAAGAAGAAACTCAATAGTTTATATTTTAAAATCAAAGGTTAAAAAGGATACAGGAAGTACAAGTTTGGTTCTTGGAATAATTGGTATAATTCTATTTATTATTTCATTTATTATATTTTATGAAGTAATAAATCAAAGAATAGAAGTGGATTCTAATATAGTTCTTCCAGCTTCAATAATTGGAATTATGATATCTGTATATTTAATTATTGGATTCTCAATGACTGTTATTGTAAGAGTTTTAAGAAAATTTAAAGGTATTTATAATAATAATATACTATTTATAAATTCAATAGCCCATAGGTTTAAAGCTTATAGAACTGTATTATATGTTGTTACTCTAATGGTATCAGGGGCAATGATATTTATTTCAATGGGTTATGGTGTTTATAAAGAAACAAATAGACAAATTGATAGCAAATATCCATATGACATTGGATTCATAGTTAATAATAATCAAATTAATAATAATAATATTAAAAGTTTTATATTAAATAACATTGGGGAAGTTAATAGTTATTTTGAACTAGAGGGATTAAATATTCCGAATATTAGAGTGTATGACGGGGAATGTTTGTGGCGTTGTAAAAATATGCTTGTAATAAGTGAGAGAAATTATACAAGGTTGTGTAATGAAGAATTAAATCTTAAACAAGGGGAAATACTTCAATTAAGTATTGAGAAAATGGGAAGTTTTGTAGATGCAGGATTTATGTTAGATCTATCTAAGAAGGGTATGGATAGACAAGTTCAATTTGATGACTATATAAGTAATAGAGATGAGGGGAGTTATTTATATGTACCAAAAGAAAATAAAAGATTTGAAGAAAAAGAAATTGTAAATGTGGTCTATAATAAATCGTATAATAGAATTGATACCATTGTTGTTAATAATGATGACTATGAAATGATGAAGGGAAAGCTCGGAGATGAATCTATAACTTATGATATACTCATTAATTTAAAGGGTTCTCTTGACTTTGAGGGAAAAGAAAAGCTTAGTGAATATTTAGGGAAAGAAGCTCAAAGTACTTTAACAATCAAGAGTGATATGCTAGATGAAGCAATAAAAGAAAATGGATTTATGTTATTTATATTTAGCTTTTTAGGAATGATGTTTCTAATTGGAAGTGGAGCTGTGCTTTATTTTAAGACTATTATAGATGTTTATGATGATAGGGAAAGAGCTAAGCAGTTGGTAAGGGTTGGATTGACTCACAAGGAAATTAGGAGATTAAGCATGAAGGAGTTAGGAGCTGTATTTTTACTTCCTCCTGTATTAGCTATAGTTTGTACAGGCATGTTGTTATCCATTCTTTATAATATTATTAAAAATGGTGAGTATATGTGGAAAAATACTTTGTATGTCTTTGGGGTTTATTTAATAATACAAGTAATATTTTACTTTATAACATTTAACAAATACAAAAAACAAATTATGAAAGGTGTGTAATATACAATGTTTCAAATATTTCAATAGGTGAAATTATTGGGAGTGTATTTTATAAAAGAAATATTAAAATAGGAGAAAAGTATGAAAAAAATTAGTGCTTTATATTTAATAAGTCTTTACATTTTACTAATGATGAATTTTGCTTTTAATCTAGGAGATACTTTTTTGAGGATAATATTTGCAGTAGGAGTATTTATAAGTGTTGCATTAGGTGGAGCTAGTGTAGTTTTTGATAAGCTACGTGATAGTGATGATGATTTTTTAGAGGAGGCACTATTTATCAAATTAGGGACTGTCCCATTTTTTATATTAAACTTTTTATTATGGGCATTTGGGACATTTATATCTACACTTTTTCCAATTCTAAACATAGTTTTACCTATTGATACAAATGCAGGGCTAATTTTAATTTACTCAGTATTAATAATTACATCATGTCATTCAATAATAAGTATTTATAGGCTCTATAGAGAGGGTATAATTTCTAAAATCGGGTTAATTATATATTCAATTTTGCAATGTATGTTTGTTGTTGATGTTATATCTTATATTATTTTGTTTTTTACAAAAAGAAATAAGATTTATAAAAATAGAATGTAAATAATTAGACTAAGGATTATAAAGTACCGTATAACTATTGCCTTATGAAAAAAGCCATGATAACATTTAACATGGCTTTTTATAATTTATAAAAAATTTATCTAATGAATTATGATAAATTGTAAAAAGGATATACTAAAGATAATTGCATAAATAAAGTAGAAAGAGGAGAGTACGTATGAAGAAAACATCACCTAATCAAGGTAATGGAAAGAAAAATGGTGCAAGTTTAGCTGTAATGATAATTGGTATTATTTTATCAGCATTATTTGCAGCATCCACAGCTTATTCAGGAATGAAGTCTGGATTAACTGTTGCAGCAGGAATACCAGGAGCAATCATTGGTTCAATGCTTATTGGAGTATTTGCAAAAGGAAAAGGTTTATATGGAAAGAACCTTATTCAAGGAATGTCTAGTGGTGGAGAATCAATAGCTAGTGGTATGATTTATGTATTACCTGCCATCATTCTTATTGGAAGTGATATTACTTTCTTTGAGGGTGTAAGTGTGGGGATTGCTGGGGCACTATTTGGAATGGGATGCCTTTCATTAGTTTACAACTACCTTATTGTTGAGGAGGATGGAAAACTAATGTACCCAGAATCATTAGCAATTTCAGAAACGCTTGTGGCTTCAGAAGAGGGTGGAGATGCTATAAAATTCATGGGAATTGGATTTTTAATAAGTGGAGTTATTAATGTATTATCAAGTTCATTCTTAAATGTATTCAATAACACAATCACTTTTTTAGGAAGCAAGTTTTACAAGTGGAAGTTCTCAATGGAGGTAAATCCTCTTCTTTTAGGAATTGGGTTTATTGTTGGTCTTGAGGTTGCTTTAACAATGTTTGCAGGTTCTGTGCTTTCAAACTTTGGTATTGCGCCACTTATTGGATATTTTACTGATTTAGCAGGTGCTGATGCTCATTCATGGAATGATGCCTCACTTTTATTAAATCAAATGGATGTTAATGCGATTTCAGGAAACTATGTAAAATATATTGGAGCAGGAATGATGCTTTGTGGAGGGCTTATTGGTGCCTTAAAGCTTATACCAACTATTATTGTTTCAATTAAGGCTACATTAAATGCTAAATCAAGCAATGATGGAACTTCAGAAAAGAGTTCTGGAGAAATCTTAATTCTTTTTGGTGGAGTTGTTCTTGCCTTTATATCATCATTTATTATTTCTAAAAGCATTAAGATGGCAATAATAGCAGCTTTAGTTTCAATAATTTTAGCACTATTATTTGTAATTGTTGCAGGACGTTTAACAGGTACAATAGGTACATCAAACCTTCCTGTATCAGGTATGACAATTGCATCCCTTGTAATATTAACATTAGTGTTTGTTGTAATGGGATGGACAACTAAAGGGGATAATAAATCATTACTTTTATTTGCCTTATTTATGGTTGTAGCAATTTCTGTTGCTGGTGGATATAGCCAGTCTCAAAAGGTTACATATATGATTGAAGGAAGCAAGAGAGAAATGCAAAACTTCTTTGGTATAGCAAGTGTTGTTGGAGTTGTTGTTGTTACTGGAACTATTTTAGTTCTTAAGGATCAATTAGCTATTACTGGGGCTGATGCACCATTTGCACTACCACAAGCTAACTTAATGTCAACACTTACTTCAGGGATTATGTCTGGTGAATTACCTTGGCCAATGATTATTGTAGGGGTTGTAATGGCATTATTCTTATTCTTCTTAGATATGCCAATAATGACAGTTGCTATAGGGTTCTATTTACCTATTTCAACTACTTCAATTATTTTAGTTGGGGCATTAATTAGAGTTCTTGTTGAGAAGATGTGTAAGAGTGATGAAGAAAAGGCTCTTAAGGTTTCTAATGGTATTAGTCTTTCTTCAGGGCTTGTTGCTGGGGGATCTATTGTTGGTCTTTTAGGAATTGTTCTTCAATTAACAGGAATAATTACTCCAATGAATCCAACAGGTTTTGCTGCAGGGAATGGTGTTGCAATTATAATTCTTGTGATTTTAGTTATTGCTACAGCAGTACCAATAATTAGAAGTAAAAAGAAAGAAGTTTAAAATAAAAGAAAAAGATGCTACTCTTCTGAGGATGAGGGGCATCTTTTTCTTTTGCATTAAATTGTGGTGCAAAAAGAGAGCTAGTTGTAGGTATCTTCATTGTTTTATGCATTAATTTAAGGGTTATCATATAGTTTTAGTATCTGTTATTCATTTGAAAACAAAGCCATATAGTTGCAAACATGCTTATTATACCTATTTTTCTTGCATCTTTTTTTTGTCCTTTAAACCATAAAATAATAGATGTAATAATAAATATAAGACTGACTATTCTTATTCCATGTAAAATAAATCCTTTATCACTGATAGCTGCAAGAGCAAGTGAATAGCACGAAAAACCATTTATAATACTAAATGCAACAAAACCTGTTGTAGCAACTTTAGTATTTTTTGAAAATGAAAGAAGAAAGCCTAAAATCATAATTAGCCACATTGCAAAAATAAATATAGCTAAGGAGCCTCCAGGATTAACTTCAAGATGGTCAATAGGCGGGGGTGTATGTGGTATCTTTCCTATAGAGGCACCGACTGAGAGAATAGTTATATTATTCATAAAAACCTCCTAATAAGTATAATTAGCTAAACCAAATATACCACATAATTACTCTAATTTAAAAACAAAGCATCCTTATAGCGTCTATTGTGGATGTAGTATTCCTTTAGGTATGTTAAAAATACTTTTCTAAGTTCAACTAATTGGGTTGTTCCATCTATGATGTATATTAATAACCCCTCCCATATATGGCTTTTAGTAGGTTTAGGATCTTCTATATAAAATTTAAAGAACTTATACAAAATATGAGCTAAATCCTTTGTTATGTGTTCAAGTGACTGAGGAGCTTCTAGTTTTTCTATGGCATCCTTTAGCTTATCCTTTTCCTTTTGGGTAAAGTAAATCAAACATTCAATAACAGAGTCTGGTATTATCATTCTATGATCAATTAGTCCAGTATTTTTATTTAAAT
>JBOFQV010000001.1:0-3228 GCA_051650705.1 Clostridium sp. | reverse complement strand
GAATAGTTAAATTATCTGAATATGAAAGTACACTCTTAGAGTTTTCATCAATATTCTTAATCATGCTTTTTAAATTATTTACCATCTCATTCATTGCAGAAGAAATTTTTCCTATTTCATCATCACTATTTACTTCAATGGATTGATTTAATTCTCCATCAGCAATTTTTAACGCAACATCTTTTATATTCTTTAATGGTTTTAATGCCTTTGATAAATAAGTAGTTATGCAACCAATAATTATCGCTCCACCAACTACTAAACTTAGTATAATATAACCAATTATCTTTTTTAAACTACTGCTGTAGTCATCTACATTAATATCAGCTGATAAAATAGCCACTGGTTGATTTTTGCTATTATATATGGCAACATTTCCTGTAATTATAGTACCCCATCTGTCATATGTCTCCATATCAGAAATCGTACTTCCATTTTTAATTGCTTCATCTTCATGTTCATAAGGATTATTAGAATCTTCTCCTTCTTCTACTACAGTTCCATACTCCTCAAAATCTTCATGCCCTGGAGTTACACCATCAACTATATACTTGTATTTATTATCATTAAATTTTCCTATAGTATATATAAAATCAAAGCTACTTTTTTCCTTAACCTTGATTAAGTAATCATTTAATTCTTCAAAATATCCATTACTATCTTTCCCATTAACTATTAATTCCTGTAACTTATCTCCATCTATATTTGCTGTTATTGAATTTAAAGAGTTTAATATTTGCTTGTCTATCTCAGGCTTAATAATATTTTTTGTAACTCCACCTATTACAAAGCCTAATATTAAACTATATCCAATAAACATTGCAGATATAAAGGTAAGCATCTTTTTTGTTAAAGACCAATTCTTCATTTTGTGTTCTCCTCTTAAAGTATATATATTTGTTTTTAAACTTATTGACTTATTAATATTGTCGTTACAATTATAAAGTTCTTAATACACTAATACTTTAAGAAGGCTTATCTAACACACTTCATACATTATTTTGCTTAAAATCTTACTATTTTTTGAATAAAAAAATGACTTAATCTTAATGATTAAGTCATTTTATATACCAAAACTGGTATCCCCAACAGGGATCGAACCTGTATCTGTCCCTTAGGAGGGGACTGTTCTATCCATTGAACTATGAGGACTTATTTGATACAAATAAATTTTATATCAAATAATTACCATTGTCAAACCAAAAACTATCTAAAACTCTTAAAAAATTTGTGTATATTTAACCCAGATGCAAAATTAAGAATTGGCCAAGATAAAACAATAAACCCAGCCGTAATCAGCACCTCACTCAAAGTAAGTCTACTCAAACTAAAAATGTGTCTCCCAATAGGAGTAACAAAAGCAAGAGCCACAAGGAAAATCATCCCCAAAACCAACCCAAGCTTAAACTTAGAAACAGGTAAACTCACCTTAATAAGAATAACCATACTCACACCAGAAAGCATAAGTAAAGCCAAAGTTCTGCATCTCTCAATAGGCATTCCACTCAAGTAAGAAGTCACAAAGCCAGTAATCGTAAAAATAGCTAAAATGATTCCACTTGGTAAACTTGTAGATAAAATTCTGTGTAAAAAATTCTTTTCAACTCTATCATTATTAGGTCCAAGAGCCAAGAAGAATGCTGGAATACCAATAGCACAGCTACCAACCAAAGACATTTGAATAGGTAGAATTGGGAAAGGTAACATAAATAAAGCAAACACAAACGCTAAGATTATAGAGTACACAGTCTTAGATAAAAATAATTGTGCAACCCTCTCCAAATTATTAATTTGCCTTCTTCCCTCTGCCACAACCTTTGGCAAAGCACTAAAATTAGAATTTAAAAGCACAAGCTGTGCAACAGCCTTTGTAGCATCAGAGCCATTTGCCATAGCAATACCACAATCAGCCTCCTTTAAAGCCAATACATCATTTACCCCATCACCAGTCATAGCCACAGTATGACCACTCTTTTGAAGAGCCTTAACAATATCCTTCTTTTGATGTGGAGTAACTCTTCCAAACACAGTATAATTATCAATTACCTTTGCAAGCTCCTCACCACTACTTGGTAAAGTTCTTGCGTCAACATACTTCTCTGCCCCTAAAAGACCAGCTCTCTTAGCCACAGCAGCTACAGTAATTGGATTATCACCTGAAATAACCTTTATATCCACACCCTCTTCCCTAAAATACTTTAAGGTTTCTGGTGCCTCTTCTCTAATAATATCCTCAATTAAGATTAATGCAACATTCTCAACATCTCCACTAATCCCATCAGAAATTGTGTCATCATCAATCTTAGCTAAAAGAAGAACTCTTCTTCCTCTTTCAGCTTCAACTTCAACCTGTTCTCTAATGGAGTCATAACAATCTTTACAGATTATTTCTGGAGCCCCCAAAGCCCAAACTCCACTATCTTTTATTTTAACGCCCCCCCATTTTCTTGCCGATGAGAATGGTTTCTTTTCAATAACTTCTAAGTTACCACCCTCCTTATATGCCATAAGTATTGCTTCTTGAGTAGGATTTTTACTTGGTAGATTATGTGCAATTGCAGTTAAAACCTCATCAATTTCTTCCTTAGAACGATTGCCTACATTCACAACATCAACAAGCTTTAAAGCTCCCTCTGTTATTGTTCCAGTTTTATCAAGACAAAGCATGTCAACTCTTGCAAGCACTTCTGTTGCTGACAATTCTTGTACCAATGTTTTATGCTCCCCAAGCTTAATAATTGCTACAATAAAAGTTGCACTTGTTAATAAAACTAATCCCTCTGGAACCATTCCAATAATCCCAGATACAGTACCAATTACAGATTCTCTCCACCCAACTTGAGTAAAGAATAATTGTGATACAGTTAATAAAATTCCAAGTGGAATAATAATGCAAATTAAAACCTTTAGGATTTTGTTCATTGAGGATTGAAGCTCTGAATTTGTTACTTTAAATGCTCTTGCCTCATCTGCAAGCTTTGAAGTATATGTTTCCGCTCCAACCTTTGTAACCTTAAAATAACCTTCACCAGATACAACAAAACTACCTGATAAAAGATGGCCACCTTCATTTTTAGCGATTGGATCTGCTTCCCCAGTTAGCATAGATTCATCAACCTCAAGCTCATCACCTTGAACAATCACTCCATCAGCAAGAATTTGATCTCCAACAGATAGAAATACAATATCATCCTTAACTATCTCTTCTAGACCCACCTCATGAATTGT